>MWBW01000056.1 GCA_002069725.1 Firmicutes bacterium ADurb.Bin248
CCGCCGCCGTAAAAAAGCGGCGGTTTGAAAGGAGGTTTTTCATGCAGGAAGATATAGAACGCAGGGCTATTGCCGTAACCGTTACAGCGTCAAAGCTAACCGCGAAGGTGCTGGGAAAGGCGCTGGCGGCGGTTTTACGGAAGATCCAAAAGGAACACCACAAGGCACAGACCCCGCAGGGCAAGCAGAGCGTAAAAAAGCTGATGAACCACCGCGTTGCCACAAACGCCCTACCGCTTGACGAGGAAACCCGCCTGTTTGACCGCGTTGCCCGGAAATACAATGTGGACTACGCTTTTCACAAAACCGGGCCGAGGAAACCTTTGACACGAAGCGGGAAAACGGCTTGCACATCGGCTCATTTGCCGCTTACGGGTATATGAAAGACCCGGAAGATAAAAATGCCCTTGTCATAGACGAGGAAGCAGCAGAGCATGTAAAAAGCATTTTTGCTTGGTTTTTAGAGGGCGTGAGCAAAAATGCGATTGTGCGAAAGCTCAATGACAGCGGTATTTTATGCCCGGCGGCATACAAGAAAAGCAAGGGTATGAAATACAAAAATCCTAATGCTGTGGGCGGCAATCCTCTATGGTGTGCAATGAGTATCAACAACATTCTGAAAAACCGCATTTATGTGGGGGATATGGTACAAGGCCGCTACCGCATTAAGAGCTACAAAATTCATGTGCAGGAAACAGTCCCGGAAGATGAATGGTTCATCAAAGAGAATACCCACACACCCATTATCAGCCGAGAGGATTTTGCTAAAGTGCAAGAGCTTTTGAAGAAGGATACGCGCACCGCGCCAGCGCAAAACAATCTGTACCTGTTCAGCGGCTTTCTCCGTTGCGCCGATTGCGGCAAAGCTATGACGCGAAGCAAAGTCCGGGGAAATGTCTACTACTACTGCCGCACCTACAAAGACCAGTCGAAAACAGCTTGCACAAAACATACCATTCGCCACAATTATCTTGAACATGGTGTGTTGTATGCAATCAAGGCACAGGTATTTATTGCATTGGTCTTTTCTGAACACGTTGCACGCATTAACACCGCTCCTTTGCAGAAAAGCCAGTCCATACGGCTGAATGATTTGATAGCGGCAAAGGAAAAAGAGCTTTCCAAGATTATGCACTACAAGCAAAGTATCTATCAGGATTGGAAGGACGGGGAGATTACCCACAAGGATTACCGGCACATGAGCGAAGATTACGAGCGGCAGATTGCGGCCATCAACGGGGTTATCAGCAACTTGTACGAAGAAAAGGCAGAGCTTGAAAATGGGATTGATACGGAAAACCCGTTTTTGGCGACATTCAGGAAGTATGAAAACATCGACAAACTGACAAGAGAGGCTTTGATTGAACTTGTAGACCATATCACGGTGTATGAAAACGGCAATATCAGCGTTAGTTTGAAACATGCCAATGAGTATCGCCGGGTAGCGGAATACATCAGAGTCAATATTCATTCCGAAGCGGTTTAGCAGGCCGCATTTTCAAAGGCAGTTTGTTTTCCTAATATAAACGCTCCGGTCGCGCCCGTAGGGCCTGTCGCGCCCGCGGCGCCCGCGCGCCCGTCGCGCCCGTCGCGCCCGTCGCGCCCGTCGCGCCCGCGGGGCCGGTGTCGCCCGTCGCGCCCGCGGCGCCCACAGCGCCTGTCGCACCCGTCGCGCCCGTGGCGCCCGTTGCGCCTGCCGGTCCGCCCGCGGGGCCCTCGGGACCCGTGGGGCCGGTCGCGCCCGTCGCGCCCTGCAGCTCGGAGGAGGCGAGGGCGCTCTGCATCTTGTTTTTGTAGAACAGCTGGTTCTGCGTGATGGCGTCGAGCGTGTCGCGGACGCTTTCGTTGGCCGCGATCACGTCGTCCACCGTCGCGGGCGGGCCGCTCAGGCCGGGGATCGTCCCGAGCACATACTGGAGCTTCTCGCCCTCGGCGTTGATGATGTGGCTCAGGCCGAGTTCCTCCATCGCGATGGATACGAGTATCTGGTTTACCGCGTCCTCTCGCGTAATGGGAGGGTCGATCGTTGGGAAAGTCGGTTGTGACATATGTTTATCCTTTCTCTTGTTTTGGCTGATCGCGCCGTGCGCGATGCCGTTCGACAGCGCGTCGGGGCATGGCTTGCGGGTCCGCTCGCCGCGCCGGACGCGGCGCACGCCTTCATGGATGAAGCGGAGCCTCTTTCGTGTTGTCATTATCATACTATTCCGCGGGTATGGATGTGTTCACCCGAAGCCGCGCATACCTGTCACGCCGCGCGCCGCGGGCAAAATCCGCCCCGCCCCCGCGGATATATACATTGACAGCGCCGCGCGCGTATGCCATAATGGCAGAAATTCAATCTTTTGGGAGCAAGCTTATATGGCCCCGGCGCACACGCGTTCCATCGCCCCCTTCTTGTTCAGCGGCTTTGCTTTTGCGGCGTTTTTTGCGCTGGAAACAAAGCTGTAAGGGCTATTGCGGCAGGCGCGCGCCGCTCGCAGGCGCAATCGATCCGTTCTGGATAGAAAGCCCTTACTGAGAACAGCGGGGGCTTTTATATTTTAAGGAGGGCTCTATGAAAACTTTAAACAGGATCGCCCCGCTCGCGGCATCCATCGCAATCCAGCTCTGCCTGGGCATAGCCTACGTGTGGAGCGTGTTCCAGACGGGCATCGCCGGGAGCATCTTCTCGATGATCTGCGTCTTGTTGACGGTTCCAGCGCTCACGGTGGGCAGCATACTCGGCGGCAGGCTCGGCGCGAAGCGCTCCGCGCGCACGGTCGTGATCATAGGCGGCGCCATACTCGGCGCGGGCTTCCTGCTCGCTTCCTTCGTGACCCCCGAAACGCCCTGGTTCCTATGGCTGGGCTACGGCGTCATGGGCGGGATCGGCAGCGGAGTCACCTACGCGACGACCATCGCCTGCGCGCAGAAGTGGTACCCGGAGAAGAAAGGCTTCGTCACCGGCCTGATCGTCTCCGCGCTGGGCCTGGGCGGCGTGCTGTTCACGCCCATCGTCGAAAAGCTGATTTCGACCTTCGGCGGCGCGCAGGTCGGAGAGCCGAAAACCTTCCTCACGCTGGGCTTCATCTTCCTCGTCGTGTGCACGGCGGGCGCGCTGTTCCTCAAAAACCCGCCGCAGCAAGCGGAAAGCGCATCCCCGGCCGCGCCGGACGACAGCCTCGCGCCCGGACAGGTGCTGCGCGACGCGCGCTTTTATATCATAGCGGCCTCGATGATGCTCGCCTGCATGGGCGGGCTTATGATGATCGGCTTTGCGAAGCCCATCGCCGCGGCCAAGGGTTTGGCCGAAACCGCGACGGCCGGCGTGCTGATCGTTTCCATGTGCAACTCGCTCGGCCGCCTCGTCTGGGGGGCCGTGTCGGATAAGCTCGGCAGGAGCGGAACCATCGTGCTGCTGCTCGCGGGCTCCGGCATCCTTTCCGCGCTGGTCGGCGCGGTCGGCGGCTATTTCATCTACGCGCTCATCGGCTTGATCGGTTTCTTCTACGGCGGCTTTTTGAGCTGCTTCCCCTCGCTGACGGCGGATCTGTTCGGCCCCAAACACATGGCGACCAACTACGGCATGGTCATGGCGGGCTTCGGCGCCGGCGCAGTCGCTTCCTCATACATCGCGGGCTACTACAAAAACCTCGCCGCAACGGACATCTCGCTCATGTCGCCCGCGTTCTACATCGCCTCCGGCTGCGCGGCGCTCGGCCTCATACTGATGCTCCTGCTCAAAAAGGTTCCCGCGAAAAAGGGGCGGGGTTCCTGATTTCAAACACGCAGGGCCGGCGGCGCGCAGCGTCCGCCGGTTTTTCTTCCGCGCAGCGCAATCAAATCGCGAATAAATGGGCTCATTTACGGCATGCGTGTGTCTGTCACGGTTCGGGCGCGTTTCTCATACTGTGGAGTACGAAGCCAAACGCGATGGAGGAGAGGGCGAAGCATGACGACCGTCAGCCTGTGCATGATCGTGAAGAACGAGCAGGATACCCTGGGCCGCTGCCTCGAAAGCGTCCGCGGCATCGCGGACGAGATCGTCGTGGTCGATACCGGTTCGACCGACGGCACGAAAGAGATCGCCGCGCGCTATACAAAGAACGTCCATGACTTTCAATGGGTAGACGATTTTTCCGCCGCGCGCAACTTCGCCTTCTCGAAGGCGGGCATGGATTGCATACTCTGGCTCGACGCGGACGACATACTCCTGCCCGAGGACCGCGAACGCTTCCTGAAACTGAAGGAGGAGCTTTCCCCGGACGTCGACGCCGTGATGATGAAGTACAACGCGGGTTTCGACGCGAAGGGCAACGTCACGTTTTCGTATTACCGCGAGAGGCTCGTGCGGCGCGAACGGCATTTCCATTGGCGGGAGCCCGTGCACGAGTACATCGCCGTCGGCGGGAACATTATCCAGTCGGAAATCTGCGTCACGCACGCGAAGCCCGCCGAGCGCCAGGGAGCGCGCAACCTGCGCATCTACGAGGCGCTGCTCGAAAAGGGCCGGAAGCTCTCGCCGCGCGGCCAATACTACTACGCGCGCGAGCTCAAGGAGCACGAACGCTACGGGGACGCGGCGCGGGAGTTCGCGCTCTTCCTCGATTCGGGTTTGGGCTGGACGGAGGACAACATCGCGGCCTGCGGGGAACTCGCGGACTGTTTCGAGCAACTGGGGAACGAGCGGGAGGAGCTCGCCGCGCTCACGCGCAGCTTTCAGTACGACACGCCGCGCGCGGAAATACTCTGCCAGCTCGGATATTATTTCAAGAAGCGCGGGAAGCTCAGGCTCGCCGCGTACTGGTTCGAGGCGGCGCTGCGCAGCGGTAAGCCAAGGGATACGTGGGGCTTCGTGCGCCACGAATGCTACGGCTACATCCCGAGCCTCGAGTGCGCGGTCTGTTACGACGGCCTCGGGGATTACGCCAAGGCGGAGCTGTACAACGAGCTCGCGGCGTCGTTCAGGCCCGATTCGCCCGCAGTCGCATACAACCGGGATTACTTCGCCCGGCGCAAGGAATAAAGCGAACCGAATAACATCCAGGAGGAACCGCCATGTCACAACCGACCTTCCCGGCAGTCGATCCGCACCTGAACCGGAAGGAAGCGCTGAACATGATACTCGCGTCCATCGCCATGGAAGAAGCGGGACTCGGCCACATCATCAACGCCGAGGGCGAAAAGATACAATACGCGCTCGGGACTCTGCCGGGCGCGGACGGCGCGTGCCTCGAGGATGTGCTGCGTGTCAACAAAAGCGTCGAAAGCCTCATCGACAGCGCCATGCAGTACCAGCTTTTGCTCAGGAACAAGCTCTCGCTCGTGCTCGAGGCCGAGGAGCGTACAGGCCCCTGCCCGCCCGGACCTCCCGGCCCTCCGGGCAAACCGGGAAAGCCCGGCAAGCCGGGACCCCCGGGGCCTCCGGGCCCCCCCTGCCCTCACGGGGACGGCTGCGCGGCCGCGTTCGGCTGGTCCTGCGCGCAAAGGCTCGCGCAGGGGGAATCCCTGCGTCTGGAGTGCGAGGCGGCCTCGGGATCGTGCGCATGGAGCGACCCGTGCGATTGCGCGTCCGTGCTGCTCGCGCCGGGCGCGGATTATCTGGTGTCCATCAGCATGAACATCCGCTGCGCGGATCAGCGGCAGGGCGGCTGTGGATGGGCCGTCTTCGGGCTCACGCTGCGGTGCGGCGGCCCGCAGAAGGAAATCTTCACCCTGCGCCCGCCCGGCGGCGCGCACAATGTTCCCGTCACGGCCTCGGCGGGAGGCATACTCGCCCGGGCGCGCGGCTGTGAAGCGCCCTGCGCGCTGCGGCTCACGCTGCGCTCGAGCGCGCCTCTGAGCGTCGAGGACATACATTTGAGCGTCGCGCGCATCTAGGCTCTTTCGCCGGCACGTGTGGCGTTTTTATCCGGAATGTGGTATCGTGTTCCCGAACATCATCGTTTTCCGGGAGGGCGCATGCCGGGTACTGTTTTCATCACGGGCGCGTCGCGCGGCATAGGCCGCGCGGCGGCGTTCGCTTTCGCGCGCGCGGGCTGGCGCGTGGGCGTCGGCTTCCATGAATCGGAACGCGAAGCGCGGGAAGTCATCGCGGCGCTCGGCGGCATGGGCGGTATGGCCGCGGCCGCGCGCGGCGACGTCGCCGACTTCGCGGATGTGGCGCGCATGACGCGGGAGGTCGAAGCTTCCCTCGGCCCGATCACGGCACTTGTCAACAACGCGGGCGTCGCGCTCGACGCCGAGCTTGCGGATACCTCGTGCGAACAGTGGCGGCGCGTGTTCGCCGTCAACGCCGAGGGCGCGTACAACGCCTGCCGCTGCGTGCTGCCGGGCATGATCGAACGGGGCGAAGGCGCGATCGTCAACGTATCCTCCGTCTGGGGCGTATACGGCGGCGCGTGCGAGGCGGCCTACTCCGCCTCGAAGGCCGCGCTCATCGGCCTGACCCGCGCGCTCGCGCGCGAAGCGGGGCCCGGCGGCGTTCGCGTGAACTGCGTCGCCCCCGGCGTCATAGATACTGATATGAACGCGCGCCTCACGCAAGCGGAGCGCGCCTCGCTCAGGGACAGGACGCCGCTTTGCCGCCTCGGCACGGCCGCGGAGGTCGCCGAGGCCATACTCTTTCTCGCCTCCCCCGCCGCCTCCTTCGTCACCGGACAGGTCCTCGGCGTGGACGGCGGTTTCGTCGGCTGAGAAAAGATTTTATAAAAGGCGCGCAGGCGCGTTCAACGCTATTTTTGCGTATCGGCGTGCCAGCTTTCGCCGTCGAGCGTAAAATGGACGGTGCCTTTCTCGTCGGTGCGGTAAACCGGCCCGCCCCACTTATTAAGAAGCGCCAGGATTTCCTTGTGCGGGTGGCCGTAATCGTTGTTCGCGCCGAGGCTGATTGCCACGGCCTCGGGCGACACGGCCTCGAAGAACGCTTCGCCCGTCGAGGTGCTCGAGCCGTGGTGGCCAAGCTTCAATACGGTCGCATGGAAGTATTCCGCGGGGAATTTTTCCAGCATGATCCTCTCCGCGCGCGTTTCGGCATCCCCGGTCAGGAGCACCGAGGTTTTTTTGTAGGCGACGTGAAGCACGATGCTCGCGTTGTTGAGGTCGTTATCGAAGTCCTCGTCCGTGAGCGGCCAAAGCACGCGCACGCGCACATCCCCGTCCCAGTCGAGCGAGGGGGTTTCGTCCGCGTAGAGCGAGACGGTCTCGACGTTTTTCTTCTCGAGCGCGTCGAGCATATCCTCGAACGCGACCGTGTTGTTCGTCGCGGGCGAGGCGTAGAACACGCCGATGTCGTAGTTCTCCACGACCTTCGCCATGGCGCCCATATGGTCGCTGTGCGGATGCGTTTCCACGACGGCGTCGAGCTTCTTTACGCCCTGCTCTTTCAAAAAGCCGTCGATCTCGTCGAAATACTGGCGCTCGCCCGCGTCGACGAGCATGGTTTTGCCGCCCGGCGAGCGGAGGAAGACGCAATCCCCCTGCCCCACGTCGAGGAAATACACCTCGAGCGCTTTGGCGTCAGGGTCGGGCGCGGACGCCGTAACGGCCGGCTCGTCGCCCAAGAGGGTGTTCATCGTATTCGCGAAGCCCGCGGGATCGGCGATATAATAAATCGCGAGCGCGACGAGCAATATGATCCCGATGATCATGCGC
Organism: Firmicutes bacterium ADurb.Bin248; assembly: GCA_002069725.1. GTDB lineage: Bacteria > Bacillota > Clostridia > Christensenellales > CAG-138 > Phil1. The sequence continues at coordinate 7,636 of MWBW01000056.1, forward strand.
GACCGTTTCGCTCTTGCCTCCGCGTTCCCGCTTTTGCCCGAAGCCATAGAAATTCCTCCGTTGTATAAACTGCAACGCCAATATATTGTATAACGTTTTATGTCATTCTACAACCGGTTGAAAGGTGAAATTTGGTTTGTTTTGCGGAGCTTGACAATCTACACAAAGCGGGCTAGAATATATCATCATCATGACGTTTACGAATGTTCGCGCAAATATGTCATATTTTATTATCAGGCACTTATTCGGAGGTCTATCAATGTCGGATTATGAAAAGATCTGCGGGATCATCAGCTCGATCACAGGCATGCCCGCGGAAGCGATCCAGCGGGACCCCGCGTCCCTGGCGGAGCGCATTGATTCCCTCGACATGACCGAGATCATACTCGAGGTCGAGGAGGAGTTCGACCTCATCGTCGAGGATGAGGACCAGATCAGGACGATCGACGACATACTCCACAGGGTGGAAGCGCAAATCGCGTAACGCACGCAACGAAGGAAAAGCGGCTCCGGCCGCTTTTTTGCGTGCATTGGAGAGCCTATTCCCGATCGTCCGCCTCGGGCCCTCGCGGGGATATTTTGGTTTTGCCCGCGAAGTTGAACACCAGCACGCCCAGGAGTATCATCGCCCCGCCGATTATGGTGGACAGGTCCGGCACCTCGTTTGTGATGATGAACCCGAATAAGCTCGTCAGCAGCGGCGTAACGAACATGTAGTTGCTCACCTGCGAGGTCTGCTTCGCCTTGGCGAAAGCCTTTGCCCAGGCGACATAGGCGATCGCCCCGGGAAAAATGCCCAGCGCGGCGACATAGACAAGCTGAATTCCCGGCGCGCGCGAGACTTCTTCGACCGAAGACGGAAGAAAAACCGCCAGCAGCAGCGTGCCCAGGAAGATGCTGAAGGTGGAGCTCTGCAGCGCCGTGTAGGTTTTTGTGAGCTTCCTTTGCAGCAGGTTGTAGACGCTCAGCACAAGCACGGCGAGCAGTATCCACAAGAGGCCCCTGTTTACGGAGAACACGCCGTTCATCAGCGTCAGCACGGCCACGCCCGCGAACTCAGCGGCGACCGCGAGCCACTGAAAGGCGCGCAGCTTTTCTTTATAGATCAGCCGGGCGAGAAGGGCCGTCACCACGGGCACGGTGGCGAGCATGACGCTTGCGGCCGAAGCCGTGAGCGTTTGCTGGCCCTTGTTGAACGCGATCATATACAGGAAAAAGCCGACCGCGCCCGCGAGCAGGAACCAGGGGATATCCCGGAGGCGCGGGGGCTTCATTTTGGTTGCCGCAGCGACGGCGGCGAGCGCCAGCGAGGCGGTAAAATAGCGAAGGAAGCCCAGCGAGAAGGGCGAAAAATGCCGGAGCGTCAGCCTCGTGAACACGTACGCGAGGGACCAGAACAGGATCGTGACCATGGCGTAGGGGTGGTGGCTGTCTTTGAAGCGCATGTGTTCACCTTGTCTTTCAAGCGCGCGGCGCGGAATTCCTGCGGACAGGTATATTGTAAACCTAAGCGGCGCGGCGGGAAAGAGGCGAAACGGGCGGTGAGGGATCTTTAGGAGTTCGCGGGAAAGCAAAAGCGTGCGGCAAAGGGAGAAAGGCCGCCCGCAAAAACGTGGCGGCATAAAAATAATCCTCCGGCAAAAGGTGTGCCGTGATAGAGAACTATTGCGGCACGCCTTTTGATTTGTTATGCTTTGTAAGGAAAAGCAGCGAGCTGTGTCGTGCGGATCATGTATATTCTATGAAGCATTGAAATTGAGAAAGCTATTACTCCATATAAGAAGGACTTGTCATGAATCCAACAAACAAGCAGCAATTATTTATTGTTACAGGCGCTTCGTGCGTCGGGAAGTCAACTCTGTGCAACGAGTTGTTTCTTCGTGAAATGAACTATGTAGTAATGGAAAGCGATTTATTATGGAACGATGTATATAATACCCCTGAAAATAATTACCGTGAATATCGCCGTATGTGGATGAGGGTATGCGCTTATATAGCGCAGATAGGGAAGCCGGTTGTTTTATGCGGCTGCGCAACGCCAGAGCAGTTTGAAAATCAACCGGAAAGGGAGCTTTTTACTAATATCCATTATCTGGCGGTTGTTTGCGATACTGCTATTCTTGAAAACCGTATACGTATCGGACGTGGTGTGAACGATGAAAATCGGATAAAAAGCTCTATCGACTTTAATGATTGGCTAAAAGCAAATTCAAAGAGTACAACGCCTCATATAACACTGCTCGACACTACCGATCTCCCGGTATTACAAGCTGCGCAGAAAGTCGACGATTGGATTAACGTGAGTTCGCAAATGTAGCGTGCCAACAGGCATAAGCCTCGTTTAATAAATTCAAGCATTTTTAGCTTTTGCATTCATAGCAAAAATGTACATTTTTACGCTTGCAGGAAAACCCGACCCCCGATGCCGCCTAACGGCGGAATTTTAGCTATGGTATTCACCTGTTCAAGCCTCCCGCTGAGGAGGGAGGAGGCACGGCGAAGCCGTGTCGGAGGAAAAGATACACCGAAGCCTAGTTTCTCTCCCTCAGTCAGTCTGCGGCCGACAGCTCTCTCATCAGAGGGAGCCAAAAGGCGGGCGGTATCGTTTTTTCGATACCGCCCGCAGTTCTTTATGATACCCCCCAAAGCCCCGGAGGTTTTTCACATGCGCCTATAAGGCTATGTCATCCACATGACTGGGCTCTTTTAGCCCTTGCTGCTGCCAGACCGCAAGTTTCTGCTAAAAGGAGCTTCTTTTTCTGCGTATCGCTTTAAGCTTTCCGGAACCTCCCGCCCAGCGGGAGGTGGGATACAAAAAGGGAGCCGCCCGGCGGGCGGCTCCTCAGCCCATCGGCAAAGCTGCCGGTGGGCTGAAATTTATTTGGGAAATCTGAAAAAGCCAAAAGGAGAAACGGGG
>MWBW01000057.1 GCA_002069725.1 Firmicutes bacterium ADurb.Bin248
TGCCCGGCGCCTCGTCTCGCAGCATGAACAGATCGAGCTCGGGCCCGAGCCGGCGATGGTCACGGGCCTTGGCCTGCTCGATCCGTTCGAGGTACTCGGCGAGGTCGTCCTTCGAGAAGAAGGCGGTGCCGTAGATCCGGGTCAGCTGCTCGCGGTTCTCGTCACCCCGCCAGTAGGAACCGGCGACCGAGTTCAGTTTGATCACCTTGATCCGCTTGGTGCCAGGTCCATGCGGCCCGCGGCAGAGGTCCTCGAAGGGCCCGTTGCGGTAGAGCGACACGGTTTCGGCACCTTCGTTTTCGATCAGGTCCTCGATCAACTCGACCTTGTACTTCTCGTCCTGATCCCGGAAGATCTCGATCGCCGGCAACTCGGCCTCGGTGATCTTGACGTCCTCGGGGAAGTCGAAGTCGTAGTAGAAGCCGTTCTCGATCGCCGGCCCGATCGTCACTTTGGTGCCCGGGTAGAGCTCCTGGACCGCGGTCGCCATTACGTGGGCGGCGTCGTGACGGATCAGCTCGAGGCCTTCCGGATCACGGTTGGTGATGATCGAAATTTCTTCGCCGTCCGCTACCGGCGCGCTCAGGTCGCGTATATGCCCACGGAGCCGTATTTTCCGGGCTTCATGAGCGTGAAACAGGTGGGCGCGTTCCACGCGGATTTCTTCGCGGATTTCTCCACGGATGCTTTCAAGCGCCTCGCGGAGAGGATGGAGCTTTCCATGGACATGAAGGTGTCGCAGCTCTCCTCGGGCATGGAAGCCAAGCTCAAGCTGGCCGTCGCGGCGTCAAGGGACGCGAAGCTTTTGATGCTCGACGAACCGCTCAACGGCGTGGACCTGCTCGCGCGCGACGTGATCCTCTCCGCCATCATCGAGCGCGCCGACGAAAACAACACCATACTGATCTCGAGCCATCTCATCGACGTGATGGAGCGCGTGCTCGACGAGGTGATCTTCCTCAAGCGCGGACGCGTGGTGCTGCAGGGCGAGGCGGAAGCGGTTCGCGCGCGGCACGGCAAGTCCATCGTCGATCTCTACCGGGAGGTGTATGCGTCATGATGAAGCTTCTCAAATACGAGCTGCAGCGCCGCCGGACCCTGCTGCCGGGCGCGGCGATCGGCATGCTGTTCATAGAGGGCGCGGCGCTTTACGGCATTTATCGCGGCGGGAACTGGAATACGCTCGCCATCGCGATGACGATGCTGCTCGCGGTGGGCGGGCTGCTGCTGCCCATGCTCGACGCCGTAACGAAGCTCTACGCGGATTATAAGCAAAAGCAGGGCTACCTGCTGTTTCTGACGCCGCAGGGCGGGTATCGCATACTGCTGGCAAAGACGGTCTTCGGCGCGCTGGAGATCGCGGCCTCGATGCTGCTCATATGCGGCTGCCTCGCGCTGAGCGCGGCGCTGCTCGACAGGTTTCAGTATGGCGCGGCGACGGCCTTGCTCTCTTCGGTCGGCGCGCAGATGGGCGACGCGCTCACGACCGGCATGCTGTTCACATTCGTGGGCCTTGCGGCGCTGCAGATGATCGCGCAGATGTGCGTCGCGCTGCTCGCCGTTACGGTGAGCCGGGCGATGGTGCAGAGCAACCGCTACAACTGGCTGATATCGCTCGCGATGTACTTCGCGCTCGCCGTCGGCATCAACATGGTGAACGGCGTGCTGCTCGTCGCGTTCGGCTTCGTCGGCGATGTCATGCGGCTCATCCGGGACGAATCCCACGCGCTGCGCATGCTCGGCAAATACTTCGCCATCAGCGCGGGCACCTACGCCGTATGGGCCGCCGCGTGCACGGCGGTTTCGGGGCGCCTGGCCGGCCGCAGCATCGATTTGTAAACGAAATCGCCGCCGGGCGGAAAGCCCGTTTCGAAGTGCGTTTTCAAGAGCACCCTCGCGGGTGCTCTTCGAACATGATGAAAAGCGTAAGCGAACGGTCACTTCTTGGTCAGATACTTCCTCATGTCGATGGCGACGGCCATGAGTATGATGGCGCCCTTGATGATGTACTGCAGATTGGTCGAAACGTTGAGCCACTGGAGCGCCACCGTGATGATCTGGAGCAGTATCACGCCCGTGATGATGCCGGAAATTTTGCCCGTGCCGCCCGTGAAGCTTACGCCGCCGATGACGCAGGCCGCGATGGCGTCGAGCTCCGCGTTGAGGCCCGCGGAAGCGTTGTTGGACCCCACGCGCGCCGCCTCGATGAAGCCCGAGAAGCCGTAGAGTATGCCCGCGAGCGCGAACACGAACACGATGGTCTTCATGACGTTGACGCCCGAAACGTTGGCGGCCTCGGGGTTCGCGCCGACTGCGTACATGCACTTGCCGAACGTGGTCTTATTCCAGATGAACCACATGACGGCGATCGCGACGATGGCGTAGAACACATAGTACGGTATCGCCACGTTGAATATCGTGAGCGTGCCTTTGACGACCTGTTTATACTCCTCGGTCAGGCCCGCGATGGGCGCGCCGCCGTTGTTGCCCATGCTCATGTAGATGAGTATAAGACCGTAGAGCATGAGCTGCGTCGCCAGGGTCACGATGAACGGGTGCAGGCTGAATTTCGCGACGAAGAAGCCGTTGAATATGCCGATGACGCAGCTGACCGCCATCACGAGCAGTATCACGAGCACGATGGGCGGCGCCGCCATGTCGGGGAACATCTTGCTCGTGTATTCCGCAAAGGGCTTTTGCAAAAGCGAGGCGGAAACGAGCATCGACAGCCCCATGATGCGGCCCGCGGAGAGGTCGGTGCCCGTGAGCACGATGATGCCGCCCACGCCAAGCGCGAGGAAGCTCGCGGACGCCGCCTTCTTCATGATGTCTATGATCGACTCGAAGGAGAGGAAGGTCGTCGCGAACTTGGCGTTGGTGAGCGTGACGATCTCCACGTAGATGACGAGTATCACGAGCACGATGTAGATGGCGTTGTTGAGCAGGAAATCGCCCCAATAGCGCTTCTTGTCGCGCGCGTCGAGCGCGTCGAAGGCGCGCTTTTTCTCCATCAGCCTCGCGAACAGCTTTTTGAACGGCTTGAGTAAAACGTACATACCCGTCGTGCTCCTTTATACATACTTTGCGGCGAGCGTGAGGATCTCCTCCTGGGAGGTCCTGCGCGCGTCCACTTCCCCGGCGATCCTGCCGTTGCTCATCACGATGATGCGATCGCACACGCCCAGAAGCTCCGGCATCTCGCTGGACACCATCAGCACCGCCTTGCCGGACTTGGCCAGATCGATCATAAGCTGGTAAATTTCGTATTTCGCGCCCACGTCGATGCCGCGCGTGGGCTCATCCAGCAAAAGAACATCCGGCTTGGTCAAGAGCCACCTGCCGACGATGACCTTTTGCTGGTTGCCGCCCGAGAGCGAGCGCAGCTTGGTTTTCTGCGAAGGGGTCTTGACCTTGAGCGTTTCGACCGCCCAGTCCGTATCCTTTCGCATATCCCTGTCGGAAAGATAGAGGCGGTTCTTCACGTAGGCGCGTATGTTGGCGACGGTCGTGTTCTCCATCACGTCGAGCACGCCGAAAATGCCCGTCTGCCGCCTTTCCTCGGTGATGAGGGCGAAGCCGTTTCTCATGGCGACGGTGCTGTTGCGGTTGTTGACGATCCTGCCGCCTTTGCTCACGGTGCCGCTCTTTTTCGTGGCCACGCCGAAGAGGGTTTCCATCAGTTCCGTGCGCCCCGCGCCCACGAGCCCGGCGAAGCCCAGTATCTCCCCGCGCCGCGCCGTGAAGCTGACGTCCCTGAGGTTGAGATAGGTCGCCGTGAGCCCTTCGACCTCGAGCACCACCTCGCCCGGCACGTTGGTCTTTTCGGGATAGACGTTGGTGATCTCGCGCCCGACCATCTGCCGGATGAGGATTTCCATCGTGAGCTCGCCCGCGGGCGTGGTCGCCACCCATTTGCCGTCGCGCATGACGGTGACCTCGTCGGAGATGCGCAGGATCTCGTTCATTTTATGGGAGATATAGACGATGCCGCAGCCGCGCTCCCGCAGCATGCGGATGATGCCGAACAATTGCTCCACCTCGGTTTCCGCGAGCGAGGAGGTCGGCTCGTCGAACACGAGTATCCTGCTGTTGAACGAAACGGCCTTGGCGATCTCCACCATCTGCCTCTGCGAAACCGAGAGCGTGCGGATGACGGCCTTCGGATCGACGCCGATGGCGAGGTCGTCGAAGATCTCCTTCGTGCGGCGGTACATCTCCCTGTGGTCGACCGAGCCGAGCTTCGTCTTGGGGAAGCGGCCGAGCCAGATGTTCTCCATGACGGAGCGCGTGTGCACCTGATTGAGCTCCTGATGCACCATGGCGACGCCGGAGTCGAGCGCCTGGCGCGGTGAGCGGAAATCGACCTCGCGCCCGTCGAGCAAGATCGTGCCCGAATCCTTTACGTAAATGCCGAAGAGGCACTTCATCAGCGTGGACTTCCCCGCGCCGTTCTCGCCCATGAGCGAGTGGACCGTGCCGGGGCGGATGGCCAGATGCACGTCGTCCAGCGCCCTGACGCCCGGGAACTCCTTGGTGATGTGCCGCATTTCCAATAGATAATCGCCCATGGTCTCTCCTGTCTGTCCGTACGCGGACGGTGAACGGCGCGGGCGGATGATCTGCGCCGGCGGGCGGATGATATCCGCCCCTACAACGATTTGCCTTTCCGGCGGGCGGATGATTTGCCTTTCCGGCGGGCGGATGATCTGCGCCCCTGCAACGATTTGCGTTTCCGGCGGGCGGATGATGTCCGTCCTGTTCTTCAAAGAGGGGGACTGCCGCGGTCTAGCCGGGACAGTCCCGCTCTTTTTACTTTAGCAGATTGTGGTTTTACGCGTCAAGCCGGGGCTCACGCGCCCGTGAAGATGGCGTACGGGATGCGGATCTTGGCGACGCCCTCGTCCACGTTGAAGCCCTCGGTATCGGCCATGACGGCCTTGCCCGCGGCGACGTTCCGGAGCAGGTAGAAGATGCCTTCGGCCATGCCCTGCGCATCCTGCTTGATGGTGCCGGTCATCTTGCCGTTGGCGATGGCGTCCTGCGCGACGGCGGTCGCATCGACACCGAACACGGGTATATAGCCCGCGCCGGCTTCGCCGGTGTTGAAGCCCTTCTCGTTCATCGACTCGATCGCGCCCAGCGCCTGGTCGTCGTTGTTGGCGATGACGATCTCGATGTCGCCGTTGGTCAGCGAGTAGGTCGTGAGGGCCGTGTCCATGAGGTTCTTGGCGTTGGCCGCGGACCAGTTGCCGTAGAGGTAATACGGGCTGATGCCGTCGGCGGGCTGGGTGCTGTCGGTCTGGTTGGCGGCCGAGGGCGCGAGCACCGCGGAGCCGAAGAGCGTGTTGGCGTTCTGCACCGAGTAGAGCGTGCGGCCGAACGCCTCGGCGTTGCCGAGTTCGCCGCGGAACATCAGGTAGTTGATCTTGCCGTCGGCATTGAGGTCGTACCTGGCCATGTTGCCCTCGGCGCTCAGGAAGTCGTAGATCATCTGGCCCTGCATGTAGCCGGCCTCGTCCGCGTCCGTGCCCACGAAGCAGCACTTCTCGTAGCTGTTCACGACGGCGTCGGAAACCTCGCGGTTGAAGAAGATGACCGGGACGTCCTTGGCCTTGGCGGCGTCCACGATGTTCTGGGCGGCCTCGTCGGAGCCCGTGGTCACGATGTTGACGATGAGCAGGTTGCTGCCCTGCGTGAGGGCGGTCTCAACCTGGGTGAACTGCTTAGACTGGTCGCTCGCGCCGTCGTAAAACGTATAGGCGACGGCGTTGTCCTTGAGCAGCGTCTCGAAGGCCGCGCGGACGGAGCCGATATAGGTGTCGGAGTAGTCGTAGAAGAACACGCTGACGTTGAGCGTCGCGGCGGGCTCCTCGGGGGGCACCGCGCTCCCGTCGCCCGTGAAGATGGCGTACGGGATGCGGATCTTGGCGACGCCCTCGTCCACGTTGAAGCCCGAGGTGTCGGCCATGAGCTCCTTGCCCGCGCCGACGTTCTTGGCGAGGTAGAGTATGCCGTCCGCCATGCCCTGCGCATCCTGCTTGATGGTGCCGGTCATCTTGCCGTTGGCGATGGCGTCCTGCGCGACGGCGGTCGCATCGACACCGAACACGGGTATATAGCCCGCGCCGGCTTCGCCGGTGTTGAAGCCCTTCTCGTTCATCGACTCGATCGCGCCCAGCGCCTGGTCGTCGTTGTTGGCGATGACGATCTCGATGTCGCCGTTGGTCAGCGAGTAGGTCGTGAGGGCCGTGTCCATGAGGTTCTTGGCGTTGGCCGCGGACCAGTTGCCGTAGAGGTAATACGGGCTGATGCCGTCGGCGGGCTGGGTGCTGTCGGTCTGGTTGGCGGCCGAGGGCGCGAGCACCGCGGAGCCGAAGAGCGTGTTGGCGTTCTGCACCGAGTAGAGCGTGCGGCCGAACGCCTCGGCGTTGCCGAGTTCGCCGCGGAACATCAGGTAGTTGATCTTGCCGTCGGCATTGAGGTCGTACCTGGCCATGTTGCCCTCGGCGCTCAGGAAGTCGTAGATCATCTGGCCCTGCATGTAGCCGGCCTCGTCCGCGTCCGTGCCCACGAAGCAGCACTTCTCGTAGCTGTTCACGACGGCGTCGGAAACCTCGCGGTTGAAGAAGATGACCGGGACGTCCTTGGCCTTGGCGGCGTCCACGATGTTCTGGGCGGCCTCGTCGGAGCCCGTGGTCACGATGTTGACGATGAGCAGGTTGCTGCCCGAGGTGAGTGCGGTTTCAACCTGGGTCGTCTGCTTGGCCTGGTCGCTCGCCGCGTCGTAGAACGTGTAGGCGATGTTCGCGTCCTTGAGGCCCTGCTCCATCGCGGCGCGAACGGAGCCGATGTAGGTATCCGAATAGTCGTAGAAGAACACGCTGACGTTAAGCTCGCCGCTCTTGCCGCCCTTGTCGCAGGCAAAGACCGTGAGCGCCATCGCGAGCACCATGAGTACTGCCAATGCTTTTTTCATTGTTTTTCCTCCTTTTCGATGTGCGGGCATGACCCTGTATATAACTGTAATACGGCACATGAAACAAGGAAATGCGAAATCGTCCGCAAAAGCAGTAAAATCATACGGACTGTGCGACGGATTTATCCGGAATCGGGCTTATTCCACGGGTTTTCGCGCTTCTATGTACATGGGGATGCGAACGCTGCGGTCCTCCCGCACCTCGAGCGCGTCCGCGGGGTCCGCGCCGGTCGCGAAGGCGTAAGCCGACTCGAATATGGCCCGCGCGTGCGCAGGCAGGTCCATGACGACCGTGCCGAGCATCTTGCCCTCGCGCACGGCGGCGAGGCCCTTCTCCGTGCCGTCGATGCCCACGATGTTGGAAAAATCGAGCCCCAGCCACGCAACGGCGTCGGCCGCGCCGAGCGCCATGTCGTCGTTGTTGCAGATGATCAGCTCCAGCTTGTCGCCGTAGGCGGTCAGGTAGGTTTCGGTGAGCGCCGCGGCCTGGTCGCGGTTCCAGTTGGCGATGCCGCCGTCGAGCTTCTCGACAAGGAATCCCGCCTCCTTGAGCGTTTCCACGGAGACCTCGGTGCGGATGATGGCGTCCTGATGCCTGCGCTCGCCCTCGAGCATGACATACTGGATGATGCCGTCCCCGTTCGCGTCGATGCTGCGCGGGTCCTCATTATAGCGGTCGATGACGATCTGCGCCTCAAGCGTCGCCGACTCGCGCGCGTCGGAGTCGACGTAGAGTATCTTATCCCACTTGAGCATGTCCTCCTGCACGGGCTCGCGGTTGAAAAACACGACCGGCACGTCCGCGTCCCGCGCGCGGTCGATGATGCTGCCCGCGTCCGTGCGGTCCACGAGGTTGACGCAGAGCACGTCGTAATCGAGCGAAAGGAAGCGCTCGATCTGTTCGTTCTGCGTTTTCTGGCTCTCCCCGGCGTCGGCGACGGAAATGTTGACGCGAACGCCGGTTTCCTGCTCGAACTGCGCAGCGGCCGCGAGGAAGCTCTCCATCATGGCGGAGATGAACGTGTCGTCCCCCTTGTAGACGCTCACGCCGATCTTGACGGCGTCCCGCTCCGAGGCGTCACGGCAGCCGCAAAGAAGCGCGGCTGCCGTGAGCGGCAGGAGGAGCAGCGCGGCGGCGAGCCGCATGCGGATTCTTCTCATAAACACCTCCGGATCATCCGATGGGGAAGAGTATGGTCGAAACGGGCGGCTCGTACATGTTGTCCGAACGCGCGATGAAAGCTTCGAGCCGTATGTCCGCCGGGCGCGCGCCGTCGATGCGCGCGACGGCCTCGGCCATGGCCAGATACCCCGCGTCGAACTCGCTGGCGAGGGCGATTGCCGCTATGCGCCCGCTTTCGAGCGCGTTTCGAAGCGGCGCGTCGTATCCGAGCGCGTAGATGAGCGCGCCCTCGCTCCATTTTTCGCTAAGCGAGAGCGCCGCTGCGGGATCGAGCGCGACGTAGACGCCCGGAGAAAGACGCTCCGCGTCGTTTACGCCTGTGGTTTCATATGTGAAGCCCGCCCCGTCGAGCGCGGCGCGAAGCGCGCCAAGTCGCGCTTCGCCCCCGCCGCCGTCCGCGAGGACGGCGCTTCGCAGCGGCTGCTTTTCAATTTCCGAAACCAGCGCCGCAGCCTCGGCCGCGACGTCGAGCGTCACGCCGCTCGCGCCCTTGCCCGAGAGCGTTTCTTCCCCCGCGAGCACGAGGGGCGCCGCCGGGTTGTTGCGCGCGAGCCACGCGGCAAGCTCCGCCGCGTCCGCGCGGTAGAGTATCACCGCGTCCGCGCCGTTCTTGAGTTCGCGCTCGAGCGCGGCGGTCTGCGCGGCGGGGCTCGGGTCCGAAACGGTCACGATGTGCACGTCCGCGTTGTACTCGAGCGCGGCGCTGTTGAAGCCCTTCTCGAAATTATCCCCGTTGCGGCAGAGTATGACGGAAACGCCGTACACATCGACCTCCCGCGTGGCGGCGAGCGTCTGGTACGCGTAAAGCGCCGCGACGAGCAGAAGAAGCGCCAGCGTTCCGAGGAAGATTTTGCGTTCCGTGCTTCCCATGCTACTTCGCCTCCTCTTTGGAATAAGGCAGCGCGGGCAGGCGCAGCGTGATGGTCGTGCCCACGTCGAGCTCGCTTTCGATGATGACGCCGTACGCGTCCCCCGCATAGAGCCTGATGCGCTCGTTGACGTTCTTGAGCCCCACGCCGGAGCCCTTGGAGATCGGGAAATGCTCGACGAGCAGGCGGTCCACGAGATCCTGCGGCATACCTATGCCGTTGTCCGAAACGGAAATGAAAAGGTCGCTCCCCTCGACGCGCACGGTGACGCGGATCTCCCCCTCGCCGTCCATGAAGTCCATGCTGTGGTAAATGGCGTTCTCCACGATGGGCTGCACGACGAGCTTGATGACCGCGAGCTCGAGCGTTTCCTCCGGCGCGTCGATCGAATAGGTGAACTTGTCCTTGTAGCGCATCTGCTGTATGGTGAGGTAATTTCGCGTGTGCTCCAACTCGTCCCGCACGGGTATGAAGTTGCGCCCCTTGCTCAGGCTGATGCGAAAGAGCCGCGCCAGCGCCGTCACGATGCGCACGGCCTCCTCGGGCTTGTTGCGCTCGATCATCCACACGATGATGTCGAGCGTGTTGTAAAGGAAGTGCGGGTTGATCTGCGCCTGCAGCGCGTCGAGCTCGTGGCGCTGCTTCTCCTCGTGCTCGCGCACGATGTCCAGTGTGAGCTTTCGCATCTGGTCCACCATCTGCTGCACGGAGCGCCCGAGGTGCTGCACCTCATAGGAGCCGCCGATGTAGATGGCCTCCCCCTCGCCGCGCTCGAGGCGCCGCACGGAATTCTCAAGCTGCTGGATCGGGCGCGTGAGGCGCGTGGAAATCAGCGCGTTGATGAGCACGAGCGCCGCGAAATACGCGAGAAAAATCATGGCGAGGAACAAAAAGTCGCGCGCCGTGTCGAGAGTGAGGCCGACCTGAGGGATCACGCCCACGACCTTCCAGCCCGTGTAGCCCGCGGAGCGCACGATGAGCGTCGAGGGGCGCGCGCCGGTTTCAACCGTGTGCGTGCCGTCGGACAGCGCCGCCGCGGACGCGCTGTCCTCGAGATAGCGCCCGGTCGCGATGAGCTGCTGTTTGGGGTGGTAGAGTATGGTCCCGTCCGAGCCGGTCAGGTAGATGTATCCGTCGTTGATCAGCGAGGTGTTCGAGAACAATTCCGAAATCGCGCCGTATTTGAGCGTGATGAGCAGCACGCCCTGGTCGGTCCGCATGCCGTAGGTGAGCTCCACCGCGCAGGAGAGGGAAACGACGTAGCTGTAGCTCCCCTCGGAGCTTGCGAACATGTTCTGCACCATGGGTGTGGAAAAGTGCAGGTTTTCGGTTTGCGCGAGCGCGCGGCGGAACCACTCCTGCCGGGTCACGTCCACGCCCTTTTTGAGCGTGGCGGGCGGCGCGGTCGCAAGGACGTTCCCC
>MWBW01000058.1 GCA_002069725.1 Firmicutes bacterium ADurb.Bin248
CCCGCCCGCCGCGGATTTGCGTTATGGATCGAATTGATCGAGCCCGTTTCTCGGTTTCAGGGGCGTGCCGCTCTTTCGTTCCAGCGCGGCGCGCCATGTTTTGACGGTCTGCTCCGTAAGAAAAGCGAGCATGGGCGCGAGATCCTCGCGCACGTCGTACGCCTCGAGCGCGGAGTAATACCGCTTCTTGTCCTCTTCAAACACGATCAGGGGCGGCTCGCCGCGCGTCATCAGGTAGTAATTGAGCAGCGTCCGGCCGGCGCGGCCGTTGCCATCCGCAAACGGATGGATGTACTCGAATCTGGCGTGGAAATAAGCCGCCGCCTTGAGGACATCGTCCCCGTCATACGCGTTGACTTCCGCGACGAGCTCGGCAAGGTCGTCTTCCACCCGCTGCGGCGCGGAGCCGACTTCGTGGACGCCCGTGACACAATCGTGCCTTTTGAACTCCCCCGGGCGCTCTCCCTGCTCCAGATATCTCCTCTGATCATAGGTGCCCGCGCTCAGCGCGGCGTGGATTTCGCGTATGAGCGGTATGCTCAACGGCTCCCTCGCTACGATCTTACGCTTGATCAGCTCATAGCATAGCTTTTGGTTCTGCTGTTCGAACAGCGCCCTCGGGTCGCCCGTAAAGCCGACGGCTCTCCCGTTTTCGAAAATCTCCCTCGTGTCGTGATAGGTAATCTGCTCGTTTTCGATCTTGCCCGAATGATACGCGAACAGGATGCGATAGGAGCTCAGGCGGCAATCCAGATCGGATTCGGACGCAATCCGGTACTCCCGCCATAGTTCGCGAATCGCTTGATATTGATCCATAGCGCTCAACTCCACGTTTGATGGCATGATTATATCACATCGAACGGCATTCGCACTCAACCGATTACGCCCCCGCGAGCACCGCGTCGAAGTCTATGGCGCTCTCGTTCCGCCCCGTGGCGTAGAAGTCGCAGTTGTATACGACCGATGCCCACTTGATGGACGCGTCCGTGATGTCCGTGGGGATGTTGAGCCTGCGCCCGAGGCAGCTCACGGGCACGCAGCCGGTCTGGATGTCCTCGTGGATGTAGCGCGTGTCGATCTCGGTCGGGGCGTACACGTTGCGGTAGGCGTGGGTATTCTGTATGCGCTCATAGAGGTTGTTCCCCTCCGAGCCGTAACGGTCCTGCAGCCAGTCGAACGCGGCGGGCACCTCGACGCCCATCCCGCGCGCGACCGCGACGCGCTCGGAATCGAGCCGCTCGAGCACCGTCGCCACCAGCGGGGAAATGCCGTCGATATAATACCGGAACTCCTCCTTGGCCTCGATGCGCGTGATGTTCATCAGGATCGGCAGCGGATGGAAGATCATGCCGATGTTCGTCAGCCCCGTTTGCAGCACGCTGTACGCGGGCACGACGTTTGGGAAGAGCGCCGAGAGCGTTTCCGCGATCAGGGGCGTGTGCTCCTTGACGTGGCCCGCGATCTTGACGTCTTTCTTGATCTCGAAGATCACAGGGCGGCCGACCTGCTTGCAGCGGCATGTGAATACGAACGTATCCGTTTCGCCGAGCAATACTTCGGCGCGGCAACCGTTCTCCCTGAGGGTTTTGTCGAACACGTACGTGCCGAACGTCCTGCCCGGGTTGAGCACGACGGTCTGCCCGTCGACAAGATGCGGCGCCATGGCGCGCGCGACGATGGGGTGATACTGCGCGGGGGTCGTGACCATGACGAGATACGCGTCCTCCACGACCGCGCGCATGTCGCAGCTGATCAGGTCGATGTCGACCGCCTCGTCGAAGATGCCGCCGAGCGTGAAGCGGTTCGTGCGGAACATGTCGATGCGCTCCTGCTCGCGCGCGTAGAGCGCGACCCGGCGGCCTTGGAGCGTCAGATACGCCGCGAGGGACTGGCCGCCGTTGCCCGTGCTAATGACTGCGATTTTGCTGTGATCCATATTTCCCCTCCCTTTCCCGGATGCGCGCAAGCCGCTCCCGTTCGTTCAGGAACCGCCCCGCCGCGCCGTCGTACGCGAGGCATTTGCCCTCGTGTATCCTGGTGGCGAGATCACCCCGGAACTCCGCGTTCTTTACGATATGGGGCGCGTCGAGTATGCCGCGCCGGATGCAGTCCGAAAGCGCCGCGGCATCCCCCCAGGGGTCCTCGCACCGGTTCCCGTACTCCTCGCGGATGAAGGCGAGCAGGCAGTTCGCCTCGTCGATCAATTCGTTCTTTCGCGCCTGCACGCGCGGGTCGGCGGCGGCGTCCGCGTTGCCGTAGAGGGTCGAGCGCACCACGCCGCGCACGATCTTGCAGCTTTCGATCACGATTTCCGGCGTGGCCGCGCGCTCCGCCTCGCTGTAGCCCACGACGTGTATGATGTGGGGCGCGACGTTCATCGCGTTCGCCGTGGACGCGGCGAGCTGGCCCTTGGCGATGTCCGGGTCGCCGTTGAGGAAGGGAAGCCCCGCGCGTACCTCGCGGTATACGCGAAAGCCCGCGTCCGCGACCGACTCCGACATTTCGATCTGCGCGAGCGCCTTGGCGAGATCCATCGAAAAGCTCATGGAACTCGGTATGTTGAACATATACTGCGCGACGTAGTCCTTCGCGCCGTATTTTTTCGCGTTGTACGCGCTCAAAAACGACATCGCGACGGAAATCGTGTCGTGCGCGTCGCGAAGGCCCCAGTGGTGCGGCTCGTTGAGCTCCACGGGGATGTTACGCTCCCCATGCCAGCGGATCATGCTCTGGCTCTCCCGCATGGCCTCCTCCACCTTACGCGTGCCGCGCCCGTCGAGCTCGTTGTACCAGCAAAGCGGCACGGCGCACCAGGCGTTGTCGATGCCGGTTCGAAGCACCTCCGCGAGGCGGATCACGTCCGCTGTGCCGCTGTAGCAGCGCATGAGCGGGTAGTTGCCGCAGCGCGAGGCCTCTCGAAGCCGGGCGAACTCCCCGGCGCTTCTGACCGGTACGCCGCCCGCGCCGTCCATGCGGGGATCGCGCTTTTCCGGCGCGAAAAAGAACTGCTGCGTGTTCTGGTCGATGCCCAGGGATATTACGTCGAGCACGCGGCTTTCGGCGATTTCGGCGACGCCCGCGCGCGTGTCCTCGAAGTCCGGCAGACCGAAATGGTGCCGCAACAGGGGATAGGGCTTCTTCTGGCGGATCCGGTCGGTCAGGCTCTGCGCGAACAGCTCCGCGCTCCCCTCCCTGCGGCGCGCGCCCGTCCGAAGGAACATGATGCACTCGTCGATATCCTCCGCGCCGTCGAACACGACGTCGAAGAAGCCGAGTTTCTCGACCTCCCGCGCGACCGGCCTCGTGCCCGCGAATATCCAGACGGGCTGAACAGCGAGGTTTTTGCTTTTTTCGATCAGTTCCCGCGCGAGCGGTATGACGTTGGCGGGCGTGAGCCTGTAGCCCAGCGAAACCATGGCGGGCTTGCGCGCGCGTATTTTCGATATCACCGAATCCACGCTGTTCGCGGGGCCGAGGAACAGGGTTTCATAGCCCTCGTCCTCGGCGAGGTTGAGGAAATGCGCCGCGCCCGCGACGTGGACGCAGTTGCCAAGCGATCCCGCCATGACAAGACCTTTTTTCATTGCGACCTCCTTTCCGGAATCAATGCCTTTTTCGATACGGCCGGGTCCGGCCGTTCAGCCGTTGACGAACGCCTCCACGGCGCCGGCCGCGGAAGGAGCGCACACGAAGAGGATCACATCCCCGCCGTAGAGCTCCGCGTAAGGCCCCGGCGAGAGTATGACGCTCTGCTTGCGCCGGATGGCCACGATGGTCGCGCCCGTCTGCTGCCAGAAATGCAGCGCGCCGACGCTCCTGCCGATGAGCCGGGAATCCTCGGCCACGCGCACCTCGTAGTTGGGCAGCGGCTCGCCCGAGGCGAGCGGATGTTCGCGAAGGGAGAGCATTTGCGCGCAGGTTTCGAGCATCTGTTTGGAAATGGTTTGGTGCTGCGCGATCAGTTCCTTCATCCTGTCCTGGAGATCCTGTCCCTCGTTCAAACCTTCGTGGCGCTGCAGATACCGCTTCGCGTTGTCCGCCGAGAGGATCACCACGCCGCTTTTATCTTTGACCTCCACCGCCTTCATGTCGGCGAGAAGCTTGAGCGCGCGGCGGATGGTTTCGGGCGAAACGCCGTATTCGGAGGCGAGCAGCGAGCGGCCGGAGATTTTTTGCCCCTCGGCGAGGTCGCCGTCGGCGATCTGCGAGGCGATGTCCAAAGCGTTTCTCAGGTATTGCGGGTGAGCGGCGTTGTCCATTTCGGCACGTCCTTTTTCAATATTCTTTCGGATACTTATTTATATACTGCCAACTTCTATTTTGCAATAAGTATGTTAGCTGTAAAATGTGAACTTTTTTGCGCGCGGCGACGGAGCGCGCGCGTCTCGACAAGGGCATATTTTTATCAATAAGTTACGACAAAATCCCCCGCCCGGCGGGGAGCGGAGGAAGTTTGCGGGTAATCCTACATATTATATAATTTGTGGGCTGCGCCGAGCTTCTTTTTGATGCCGCCGAGCCGCGAGAGCGCCTCTATCAGCGTTTCGTCCTTTTTTGCGAAGTGCAGCCGGATGATTCCCCTGACGTCCTCGCGGAAAAACGAGCTTCCCGGCACGCATGCCACGCCGACCTCGCGCGCCATCCACTCGCAGAACTCCATATCGCTCTGCCCCGGTTTGAGCAAGGGCGCGACGTCCGCGAGCACGAAGTACGCGCCCTGCGGGTCCGCGTAGGGGATGCCCGCGGCGTCGAGCCCGCCGGTAAAGAGCGCCTTCATGCGCGCATAGCGCGCGGCGAGACCGTCGTAGTAGCTTTCAGGCAGCTCGAGGCCGGCGATTGCGGCCTCCATCAGCGGCGCGGCCGCGCCCACGGCGTTGAAGTCGTGGTATTGCCTGATGCGCTGCATGATGCGCTCCGGCGCGATGGCATAGCCGAGCCGCCAGCCCGTGATCGAGTAGGTTTTCGAGAGCGAGCCGCACGACACCGTCCTCTCCCACATGCCGGGAAGGGCCGCCATGTACACATGCCTGTTCGGCGCGTAGACGATGTGCTCGTACACCTCGTCCATGATCACATAAGCGTCGTAGCGTTCGGCAAGCTCCGCGATGCATAGAAGTTCCGCCTCGGTGAACACCTTGCCCGTCGGGTTCGACGGATTGCACACGAGTATGGCCTTAACGCCCTTTCGAAACGCGTCCTCGAGCGCGTTCGGGTCGAAGCCGTACGCGGGCGGCGCGAGCGGCACGAACAGCGCCTCGCACCCGGCCATCCGGATCTGCGCCATGTAGCTCTCGAAATAGGGCGAGAAAAGTATGATTTGATCGCCGGGGTTTGTGAGGGCGAAGAGCGTATCGACCATGGCTTCCGTGGAGCCGATGGTCACGACGATCTCCCGCTCCGGGTCGATCTCCCGCCCCATATAGCGGCCGCACTTTTTGGCGAGCGCGCGGCGGAAGTTCGGCGCGCCCATGGTTACGGCGTACTGGTGCGGGCCGGCGGCGCTGACCTCGGCCAGGCGGTCGGTCAGTTCCCGGGGCGGGTCGAAGTCCGGGTACCCCTGCGCGAGGTTGATGGCGTCGTGCGCTATGGCGATGCGCGTCATGCGCCGTATGACGGAATCGGTGAACCACTCCGCCGCCCTGTTGAGTTCCTTCATAAATCTTACTCCCTCAATTTCTTCTTAAAACGGATGCCTCCGGGCATTCGCCGATTGTCAATTGTTCATTGTCAATTGTCAATTGCTCAGCGTATCCCAAGCTGCGCGTCCGCGATTGTCGAAAGGCCGTCCTGTTCGAGCAGCGCGAGCAGCCGCGCCTCGTCGGACACGCGGAATACCATATACGCCCTGTCCTCGCCGCGGCCGATGAGCGAGTACATATACTCGATGTCCACGCCGCCGTCGGCGAGAAGCGTCAGCACGCGCGCGAGGCCGCCCGGCACGTCGGGCACGGCCACGACCGTGACGCCCGTGATGCCCGCGGCGTAATTCCCCGCGTCGAGTATGGCCTTTGCTTTGGCCGTGTCGCTCACGAGCAGGCGGAGTATGCCGAAGTCCGTCGTGTCCGCTATGGACAGCGCGCGGATGTCTATGCCGCCCTCCGCGAGCGCGCGCGTGAGCGCGGCGAGCTTGCCGGGCTTGTTCTGCAGGAAAACCGAAAGCTGCTGCACCATAATGAAACCCTCCTCAATCCGCTTGTTTTCTCTTGTCGATCACGCGCGCGGCCTTGCCGACGCTGCGCTCGATGGTGTTCGGCTCCAGCAGCCTCACCTTCGCGGCGATGCCCAGAAGCGATTGCAGCGCGTCCTCGAGCTGCTTTTCCTTGCGCGAGAGCGCCTTGACGGTATCCGCGAAAATACCGCTGCCGACCTCGACCTGCACCTCTATGCCGTCGAGGTTGACGGAGCGGTCCACGACGATTTGGTAATTCGCGGTGTAGCCGTGCTCGAGCAGCACGGTCTCGATCTGCGAGGGGAACACGTTGACGCCGCGCACGATGAGCATATCGTCCGTGCGCCCGCGCGGCTTGGTCATCTTGACGAGCGTGCGCCCGCAGGAGCAGGGCGCCCGCGTGATGACGCCGATATCCCGCGTGCGGTAGCGCAGCATCGGGAACGCCTGCTTGGTGACGCAGGAGAACACGAGCTCGCCCTGCGTCCCCTCGGGCAGCACCTCGCCGGTTTCGGGATCGATGACCTCGACGAGGAAGTGGTCCTCGTTGACGTGCATGCCGGTCTGCTCCCCGCACTCGAAGGCGACGCCGGGGCCGACGACCTCCGTGAGGCCGTATATGTCGTACGCCCTGATGCCGAGCTGCTCCTCTATTTCGCGGCGCATGCCGTCGGTCCACGGCTCCGCGCCGAAAATGCCGGCCTTGAGGGAGATGTCGTCCTTCGTGCAGCCTTGCGCCTTGAGCACCTCGGCGATGTGCAGCGCATAGCTCGGCGTGCAGCAGAGTATGGTCGAACCGAAGTCGCGCAATATCGTCACCTGCCTGGGCGTATTGCCGGAGGAAACGGGCACCGTCACGGCGCCCAGCCTGAGCGCCGCGGCATCCATGCCCAGGCCGCCCGTGAACAGGCCGTAGCCGTAGGCGACGTGCAGCACGTCGTCCGCCCCGCCGCCCGCGGCGACGATGGCGCGCGCGCAGCAATCCGCCCAGATGTCGAGGTCCTTTTGCGTGTAGCCCACGACGATCTGCTTGCCCGTGGTGCCGGAGGAGGCGTGGATGCGAACAACCTCCCTGAGCGGCGCGGCGAACATGCCGTAGGGATAGGTGTCGCGCAAATCCTGCTTGCAGATGAAGGGCAGCCGGGCGAGGTCGTCCACGCTTTTGATATCCTCCGGCCTTACGCCGCGCTCCTCCATGCGCGCGCGGTAATGCGGCACGCGTTCGTATACGCGCCGCACGGTTTGCGCGAGGCGCTCGCTTTGCAGCGCGCGGAGAGTTTCTCGCGGCGCGGTTTCGATTTCCCGCTGGTAATAGTTGCTCATGCTTTTTCTCCTTCCGATTCGGGCGCGCGCAGCGCCCGGTATTCGGGGCGGACGCGCCGCCCCGGATATAAAAAAACCGTCCCCTGCCATAGAGCAGAGGACGGGGTTTGCCGTGGTACCACCTCAGATTCGCCGCGAAAGCGGCCTCCGGATACAATCATATCCTTCGCGCTGTATCGGGCGCGCCCGTCGTTGCCTACTATGGGTTCAGCAAGCCGCTCGGGAAGGAATTCGCCGCTCCGGCTCCTGCCGCCCTCGCACCTTTGGGCGGCTCTCTGAAAGAAGCGTTTGAACGGGTACTGGTTTCCGTCGTCGCGTTGAATATTATGGCGTCAACTCTATCACGCGGGGAAGCGTTTGTCAACAGGGCGATTCGCGCGCCGCGACAAATTCCGCGCTTCATATTTCGCGCTTGATTTTTACAGGCCTTGGGTATCGCGCTGCGCGTTTCAACGCCGCAACGGGGTTGGAACGGTTGACGATCAGCGCAAGAGGCCGTCGCACCGGTGAAAGCGCGGCAGCCCCTTTACATTCCAAAGACGGTTCAGCTCAGGCGGATGATCGTCAGCGACGCGCCGCACGAGCCGGGAAGCAGTATCGCCGTACCCAGACCGAGCGGGGAGAACATCTGAAGGGCCACGGTGGAGCTCGTGGTCAGGTCGACCTCGATCTCGTTGCTGTATGTCGAAGTATTCACGGCGGGCAGCAGCCGCGAGGCCTCGTTCTCCACGCCGTTGATCATGAGCCGCGCGCCGAGGCCGAGCGCGAGCGTGGTGTTGATGTGGTAGGAAATGCGATACCGCCCGGCCGGCCCCACCGTAAAGACGGTATTGGTGCCGTTGGGCGCGATGCCCGGCGTAAGCAGTTGGCTGTTGGGCAGCGGTACGCTGGCTGTGCCCAGGATCAAAACGATGGTCGAGCCGACGGTATTGGCCGCGAACGCGTTGGTCGTGGTGAGGTTGGGGCCGCTCGCGCCCTCCGGGCCGGTCGGCCCCTCCGGGCCGGTGTCGCCCACGCCGCCGGTCGCGCCCGAGGGGCCGTTCGCCCCGGTCGCACCGACGGGGCCGTCCGCGCCCGTCGCGCCCGTCGCGCCCGTGGGGCCCGTGCCGCCCGCGGGGCCCGTAATGCCGATTGGGCCGGCGGTGGGCCCGGTTGCGCCCGTCGCGCCCGTGGCGCCCGGGATCACGGGCGCGTTGAAGGCGCTCGCCATCTTCGCGTGGAGGAGTATCGTGTTCTGCGAAGCGCTCTCCAACAGGTCGCGCACGCTTCCGTTGGCGCGCAGCACGTCCTCGAGGGTCGCGTTCCCGCCGGTCAGCCCCGGCAGCGTGCCGAGTATGAATTGCAGCTTTTCGCCCTCCGCGTTGATGATGTGGCTTAAGCCCAGTTCCTCCATCGCGACGGAGGAAAGCAGCAGGTCGATCGCCTCGGCCCTCGTAATTTCAGGGCTCGGGGGAAAAGTCGGTTGGGACATAAGGCACCTCCTAGCTCAGCCGCATGATCATCAGCGACGCGCCGACGGAATCGGTAAACAGTATGGCCGTACCCAGTATGCCGAAGAGCTGGAGGGATACGGTGTCGCCCGCCGCGAGGTTGATGAGTATCTCGTTCGAAAAATTCGAGAGGCTGATCAGCGGCAGCACCGTGGACTGCGTAAGGCCCGTTCCGTTGACGACGATCCGCGTGCCCATGCCCAGCGTCACCGTCGCGTTGACATGGTAGGAGATCCGGTAGCGGCCCGTGACGTTCACGGTGAAGGTGTCGTTGCCCGGGTTGGCGGTGATGCCGGCGGGCAGTATCTGGCTGTCGGGCAGGGACACAAGCGTGCCGAGCACCGCGACGTTGATCGTGCCGCCGGTTTCATTCGCGGCGAAGGCCGTGGTCGCGGTGTTGTTCGTGCCTGTGGGGCCAACCGGGCCCGTCGCGCCCGTGGCGCCGGTGGCGCCCGTCGCGCCCGTTACGCCCGTGGCGCCCGTGGGGCCTGTCGCACCCGTCGCGCCCGTGGCGCCCGTCGCGCCCACGCCGCCCGTAGCGCCCGTGGAGCCTGTCGCGCCCGTCGCGCCCGTGGGGCCGTTTATATTAGGAAACTGCAAGACAAGCCCGGTATACGGGCAAAAACAAAATAAAATATGAGCTATCACATTACACAGAGCGCCGCCCTATCGGACAAAAGGGCGGCGTTTCTGTATGGATAGCTGTACTTCGGGCCAACATGGCCCGAGGTGGAAAGGAGGGATTGCACCGTCCCCACAGGGCTTGATTGAAAAATCAGGCCCTTTTTTCATGCCATTTAAGACGAAGGAGGTAATACGCATGGCGAAAAGCAAATTGGGAGTCGTTGAAAACGGCGTGGAACAGACCGTTGTGGAACCCGAAGCCGGGATTAGCAACCAATCCGCGCCTGAAATTCCGGCTGTGCCGGAAAGCGGCGAAGCCCCTGCCCCTGAACTGACGGACGAGGAAGCCGCGATACTCGCCCATGAGGGCGAAGCGGCGTTGCGAGAGTTAGGCGAAGAACAGCTTGAACCGCCCGCCCCTTTTGACATTCCTGCCCCCGGTGATGTGGTCGTTCCGTTTGAAAAAATCGAGGAACTTATAACCGAGAGCAAGGCGGCGGCGCAAATTGCCGCACAGGATACCCCACCCGATACTCTGGAGGAGCCGCCGGAGAAAAAGACGGTGCGGCAGGAGCGGCCCCCTAAAGCCGAGAAGGCCGAAAAGGCGGCGCCTGCCAAAGAGGATAAGGCTCCCGCATCGGAAAAAGCCAAAGGGCCGGAAAAGGAATCGGAGCCTACTCCCGCTCAAAAGGCCGGGCAAACGAGGAAGGCCCGAAACGCGCAAGTGATTGATTTCATGGCGG
>MWBW01000059.1 GCA_002069725.1 Firmicutes bacterium ADurb.Bin248
TCCCGCAATCAGCCCGCCGGTTCCCTTAGTCTATTCCTTCGTTGATTCCTTTACCCCAACTATTGACGGAGAGCCTTTTTATATGCCGAAGATCCGGCCGCGCCGCGTCCCTTTGCCGGGAAGGCAAAAGGACGGCCAATACGGGGCCGTCCTCGGCGTTTCTATAAAAATCCTATTCCGCGCGGTTCGCCGCGTTCTGCCCGACGATTTCGACGAAGCGCGCGAACAGCGGCGCGAAGTCGGGCGTGCGCTCGTCCCATCCCTCGCCGGTGAGACGCTCGGGATGGAACTGGCATCCATATATGGGAAGCGACTCGTGTTCGATGGCCTCTATGACGCCCTCCGCCGAGCGCGCGGCAACCTTAAAGCCCGGCGCGAGCTTGCGCACCGCCTGGTGATGCGTGCTGTTGGTCCTGAATTCGCCGCCGAACAGTTCGTGCAGGAGCGTGCCGGGTTCGGCGTAGACCGTATGGCGGATGTCCTTGTTCATGTGGACGAAGCCGCACTGGGCGACGAGATCCTGATAGATGTCCCCGCCCATGGCGATGTTGAGCGCCTGTATGCCGCGGCAGATGCACAGTATGGGCTTGCCGCGCGAGAGGAATTCCGGTATCAGCTTCATCTCGAATTCGTCGCGCCCCGCGTCGACGTTGACCGAGGCGTTGAGCACGGCCTCGCCGAAATATTTCGGGTGCACGTCGTCCCCGCCCGAGAGCAGCAGCCCGTCGCAGAGCTGCGCGAGCTCCGCCTCGCACACCTCGCTCGCAAGCCACGGTATGCCGCCCGCGCGCGCGACGGCAAGGCTGTAGGCCTTGGGGCTTTCGAGCTGGCGGGGCTTCTCCGTCCAGTCCGCCTGGTTCGAATCGCTGGTGATGCAGATGATGGGTTTGCCGTTGAACATGAAACTTTCTCCTTCGCAAAAAACATCAAAAAATGCGCCGGTATCATTTTAGCACCGGAAGGGCGCGTTGTGAAGATGGAACGAAGTCTGTTAATCGGGGAAGCAGCGGTTTTGCGTGCCGAACGGCCGTATGGGTTGCCCGCCGGCGCCGGCGGAAGCGGGCGTATGATATCCGTCCCCGCGAGGGAGGCGGCGTTCATTTGATCGCCAATTGTCCGTTACCCTCGTCCTCTTGGCCGCATATCCGCGCGCGCGGGTAAATAGATATATACCGTATCCCCGCATAATTGGAAGGAGAAGGCATATGGAATTCGTATTCGGCGATGTCAATATGGAGTCTCTCGTGTGCATGCCCGTCGCGCAGGCGGAGGTCGAGGGCGAGCTGCCCCTGCCCGAAGGGCGCCGCGCCGCGGACACGGAGGTGCTCAGCGCCAACGGCACGGTGACGGTGAACCGCTGCGCGGCCGCGGAGAACGCGGTCGTCATCGAGGGGCGCGTGCGCGCGGAGCTCGTCTGCCGGGACGCCTCGTTCGTCCCCGAGGAAGGGGAGAACGCGGCGAACGCGGTGTTCGCGTTCAACTCCTCGGCGGCGTTCCGCTATGTGATGGAAGCCCCGGGCGCGAAGGAGGGCATGACGGCCAACGCGCAGGCCGCCGTCGTGGAGCTTTCCGTCGCGCAGGGCGGCAGGCTGGCCTTTTCCTCCACGGTGGAGCTCGCCGCCGTCGTCACCTGCGAAAAGCCCGTTAGGACGCTCAGCGGCGTCAGGGGCGCGCAGGCGGAATTCCGCAACGAAACGTACGCCTCGCAGTGCGAAACGCTCATCGGCTGCGAGGAGACCAAGCTTCGCGAGGAGGCCGCGGCGCGCGGGGTCTGCCGCGTGCTCAACGCCTGCGGCGAAATCTCGGTCCGCTCGATCCGGGCAGGGAGCGACACGGCGCTCGCCGACGCGACGGCCTACGTCACCGCACTCGTCGAAAACGAGTCGGGTTCCGTGGAAACCTTCGCGACGCAGATCCCGGTCAATCTCGAGGTCGCGCTCGACGAAAAGCCCCTGGGCGACGTCGCAGCGGAGGTTACGGTGCTCGCCACGGAGCTCTACGTGCTCGACCCGGGCACGCTCTGCCTCGAGCTGAGCGTGCGCGCGAAGGTGTTCGACACCTGCCCGCGCGAGGCGCAGCTTCCGGCGGACGCGTATGTGCCGGGCGAGGCGCTCACCGGCACATATGAGGAAATCGCGCTGCTGCTGCGCGGCGCGCCGGTCAAAACGCGCTGCCAGGTAGACGAGAAGCTCGCGCTTCCCGAAGGGATGCCGCAGCCCGCGCGCGTCGTGTGGGCGGCCGCCCGCGCGCTCGCGACCAACGCGTACTGCGAGTGCACCACGCTCACCGCCGAAGGGATCATCACCGTGCGCGCGGTCTACGAGAACGCGGATTGCGCCCTTCACGCCTTCACGGCGCAGGTCCCGTTCTCGTGCGAAGCGCCGTGCGCGGCGTGGTGCTGCGACGCGCGCGCGTGCGCGAAGGTGCTCTGCGCGGGGCTGACGATCTCGGGCGGAAGCCTCGTGTTCTCCGCCGCGCTCGAGGTCGCGCTGCAGCCTTTCTGCGCGAAAACCGTCCGCTTCGTCACGGGCTTCGAGCCGTGCGAATCCAAAAAGGGGCACCGCGCGCTGATACTGTGCTACGCGGGCGCGGAGGAAACGCTCTTCGACGTCGGGCAGCGCTTCGGCCTCTCCCGCGCGTCGATACTCGCTTCCAACCCCAACGCGCGCGAGCAGCTCGCCGAAGGGGAAAGGCTGGTGTTTATCGCGAAGGCGGAATGATCCTCTTCAATACGTAACCGGCAAGCCCCCGGCGCGGCCGGGGGTTTTGCATATCAGGGATTGCCTTTCCCGCGCGCCGCAAGCCCTCCGGCATCTCTCCCGCTGCGGAAGATTTCCGGGATGCAAAACGGAGCCGTTTCCGGCCCCGACTAACGTTCTTCGAGAGGGTTTGTGGTTTGCTCCGGCTTTAGTCCGAAACGTAGGGCAGCAGAGCGATCTGGCGCGCGCGCTTGATGGCGATCGCGAGCTCCCGCTGATGCTTGGCGCAAACGCCGCTCATCCTGCGGGGCATGATCTTGCCGCGCTCGGTCGTAAATTTGCGAAGCCGGGCCACATCCTTATAGTCGATATGCTCAACCTTGTCGGCGCAGAACTGGCAGACCTTACGCCTGCCCTTGCGCGGACGGGGCTTCATCTTACGCTCTTCCATGACGAGTATCTCCTTTCATAGTATCAACGGGGCGAAGCTCAGAAGGGGAGCTGGTCGTCCTCGATGTCGATGAATCCCTCGGGCGCCTGCTGCTGCGCGGGCTCGGGGCGATTGTAATCGCCGCCCGGCGCGCCGGAACCGTCCCTGCCGCCCTCGCGGGGCGTGAGGAATTCGATTTCATCGGCCACGATTTCGGTGACGTAACGCTTGGTGCCGTCCTTGGCGTCGTAGGTGCGCGTCTGCAGTTCGCCCGCGACCGCGACCTTGCGGCCCTTGGCCAGATACCGCCCGCACAGATCCGCGAGCTGGCGCCAGGACACGACGTCGAAAAAGTCGCTCACGCGCTCGCCCTGCTGGTTCTGGAAGCGGCGTGTCACCGCGATGCGGAACGTGCACACGCTTGTCCCGCCGGCGGTGGTGCGCACGTCGGGGTCCTTGACGAGGTTGCCGATCAGAAACACCTTGTTCATCGTTTTACCAGCCTTTCCTCAACCGGCCGCTTACGCGTCCTTGCGCACGACGAGATAGCGTATGACGGACTCGTCGTTGTTGAAGTTGCGCTCAAGCTCTTTGGGCAACTCGGGAGCACCCGCGAACGTGATGAGCACATAGTAACCCTCGGTCTTGTAGTCGATGGGGTACGCAAGACGGCGCCTGCCCCATTCGTCCACGCTGCCGACCTCGCCGCCGTTGGCGGCAATAATGCCCGAAAACTTTTCGATCAGGGCCTTGACGGCCTCGTCCTCAAGCTCGGGCGCGATCACATACATAGCTTCGTATTTGTTCACGCATTTCACCTCCTTCTGGTCTGATGGCGCCGCCTCAAGGGACGGCGCAAGAAGTACGTTAGCATGATATTATATCACGTTGATTTTGCGAAAAGCAAGCCCGGTTTTCCCGTTCAGCGCGGCTTTCTGGCGAGGATCAGGAAGCGGTGCCCGAGGCTTTCGACCGCGCCGCGCTCCTCGATCTCGCGCTGGAGGGCGAACAGCTCCGCCCGGCACGCGTCCACCGAAAAGCCCGGGAATTCCCACTCGACCACGCGCGCGAAGTACACGAGCGCGCCCACGTCGAAGAAGCGAAGCTTTGGGAAATATTCCTTTTTTTCAAGGATTTCGAAGCCCAGGCGCTCGAACTTCGCGCTCTCGCGCGCGAGGTCGTGCCCGGGATACGCGGGCGCAAAGTCCGGTAAAAGCCTGCCCGAGAGCAGCGTGTTGTTCCTGCCGCCGACCTGCTGCGTGAGGAAAATTCCGCCGGGCTTCAATACGCGAAAGACCTCCTTCGCGCAGTAGGAGCCGTGGCGGTTCAAAACGAGGTCGAAGCGCGCGTCCGGGAAGGGCAAAGGCTCCCGCTCCGGCTCGCACGCGGCGACGGCGACGCCCAGAGGCGCGAGCCCGTTCTCGCACAGCTCGACGTTGGGCGGGTACGACTCCGTCACCGCCGTTTTCTCATACGGATGGCGCAGCGCCAGCAGGAATTCGCCGCCGCCGGTCTCCATGTCGAGCAGTTCGTGCTCGGGCCTCAGCAGACCGCGCGCGATCCCCTCGTAGTCCCAGGGGAGCTCCTCCTCCTCCCAGCGGCCGTCCAGATGCGAAAAATCCCAGCCTGCGAAGGGAAATTCCTCCTCGAAGCGCCACATGTCGAGAAGCTGCCTGTCCGTCATATTCCGCCTCCCGCGCCGGGATACGCCCGGCCCGCCGTCAACTGAGCTTTTGCCGCCCGAGGGCGAGCCGCCGCAGCGCCTCGTCCCGGCCCAAAAGGTACGCGATCTCGATCGCGCCGCCCGGCGTCACGGCCCTGCCCGCAAGCGCGATGCGCACGGGCCAGAGCAGCGTGCCGTTCTTCATTCCGTTCGCCTCGGCCATGCCGATGAGCGCGTCGTGCAGCGCGGCTTCCGTCCAGTCCGGAAGCGCCGCGAGCGCGGGCAGAACCATGTCGAGCACGGCCCTGGATACCTCCGCGTCCGTTTTCGACTTCTTGTTCGTGAAAAGCTCTATGTCATAGCCCTCGTCGAGTTTGACGAGGAAGTCCACCATCTCCGGCAATTGGCCGAACACCTCGGTGCGCGGCTGGAGGATGCGGCGGAGCACCTCGAGGTCCATGCCCGCGACGCCCGCCCTCTCATACCAGGGCAGCGCCTCTTTGGTATACTGCTCGGGCGCGAGCCTGCGGATATACTCGGCGTTCATCCAGGTGAGCTTATTGGGGTCGAAAATCGCGGGGGACTTGCTCAGGCCCTTCAACGAGAACGCCTCGACAAGCTCGGGCAATGTGAAGAACTCGCGCTCGTCGCCGGGGTTCCACCCGAGGAGCGCCACGTAGTTGAGGATCGCGTCCTTGAGGTAGCCCTTGGCGATATAGTCCTCGTAATACGCGTCGCCCGTGCGCTTGCTGAGTTTGTGCGTCGCGTCCCGCATGATGCTCGTGAGGTGGATATACACGGGCTTCTCCCAGCCGAACGCGTCGTACAAGAGGTTGTACTTGGGCGTGGAGGCGAGGTATTCGTTGCCGCGCATGACGTGGGTGACGGCCATGGTGTGGTCGTCCACGACGTTGGCGAAGTTGTAGGTCGGCATGCCGTCCGCCTTGATGAGGATCTGGTCGTCGAGGTCGGCGCAGTCCACGGCGATGCGGCCGTAAATGAGGTCGTCGAACGAGGCTTCGCCCTGCTCGGGCACGTTTTGGCGGATGACGTAAGGCTCGCCCGCGTCGAGCTTCGCCTGAACTTCCTCTTTTGAAAGATGCAGGCAGTGCTTGCCGTATTTATAGGTTTCACCCCGCGCGGCGGCTTCCTCTCTGCGCGCGTCGAGCTCCTCGTTCGTGCAGAAGCAGTAATAGGCCTTGCCGGTCTCCACAAGCCGCCTGGCGTAGGGCAGGTACATGCCCTTTCGCTCGCTCTGCACATAGGGACCGTAATCCCCGCCGACGTCGGGGCCCTCGTCCCAGTCGATGCCGATTCCGCGCAGCGTGCGGTAAATGACATCCGTCGCACCCTCGACGTAGCGGTTCTGATCGGTGTCCTCGATGCGCAGCACGAACACGCCGCCGTTGTGCCGCGCGAAAAGATAAGTATAAAGCGCCGAACGCAGATTGCCCAGGTGCATATACCCGGTGGGGCTCGGCGCGAATCGCGTCCTGATGGTCATGGTGTTTCCTCCCTTTGTTTGCGTGAGGGGGACGGCGGGCGGATGATATCCGCCCCTACATTTCCCTGTCCCCGCAATCGTTCTCCCGTCCCCGCCGCGGCGGGCGTTCCCCGATTGTCAATTGTCAATTGTCAATTATCAATTGTCAATTACCCCCGGGCCTATAGCTGTCCTTCAGCCCCACCGCCCGGTTGAACACCGGCTTTCCCGCAGTGTGTTCGAGGTCGGCGCAAAAATAGCCCATACGGATGAACTGGAAGCGGTCGCCGGGATTCGCCTTCGCGAGCGCCGGTTCGACATAGCCCCGGAGCACCTTGAGCGAATCCGGGTTGAGGCGTTCTATAAAGTCGCGTTCCTCGCCCTCAACCTCGTCGAGCAGCAGAGGCTCATACAGGCGGAATTCCGCGGGGACCGCGTCCGCCGCCGGAAGCCAGTGCAGCGTGCCCTTGACCTTCCTATCACATTCACCCGAGCGCGTTTCGGGGTCATAGGTGCAATAGACCGTTGTGACGCTGCCGGCTTCGTCCACATCATAACGCGTGCATTTGACGATATACGCGCCCTTGAGGCGCACCTCGCCTTCCGGCTTTAAGCGGAAGAACTTCCTGGGCGGGTCTACGGCGAAATCCTCGCGCTCGATGAAAAGCTCGCGGCCGAAGCGGACCTTGCGCGTCCCCGCCTCGGGGCGGTCGGGCAGGTTCTCGAGCTCGACCTCGTGGAACTCATCCTCGCCCATGTTCTCGACGACGAGGCGTATGGGGTCGAGCACGGCGATCATCCTGTGCGCGCGCGCGTTGAGATCTTCCCGCAGGCAGTGCTCGAGCATGGCCGTGTCCACGACGGAATCCGCCTTGGCGATGCCCGCGCGGGCGAGGAAATCCCGGATCGCCCCGGGCGTGTAGCCCCTGCGGCGAAGGCCGCAGAGCGTGGGCATGCGCGGGTCGTCCCAGCCCGCGACATAGCCCTCCTCGACGAGGCGGCGAAGGTAGCGTTTGCTCATGACGGTGTTGGTCAAATTGAGCCGGGCGAACTCGATCTGGCGCGGGCGCGGGTCGAAATCGCAATGCTCCGTGACCCAGTCGTACAGCGGCCTGTGCGCCTCGTACTCGAGCGAGCAGAGCGAGTGCGTCACGCCTTCGATGGCGTCCTGTATCGGGTGGGCGAAGTCGTACATCGGGTAGATGCACCACTTGTCGCCCGTGTGGTGATGCGTGAAGTGGCGGATGCGGTAGATCGCCGGGTCGCGCATGTTGATGTTGGGCGAGGCCATGTCGATCTTGGCGCGAAGCGTCCGCGCGCCGTCCTCGAATTCGCCGTCGCGCATCCTGTAAAACAGGTCGAGGTTCTCCTCCACCGACCGCGCGCGGTGCGGCGAGTCGCGCCCGGGCTCGGTCAGCGTGCCGCGGTATTCGCGCACCTCGTCGCGGGTCAGATCATCCACGTAGGCGAGCCCTTTTTTGATGAGCTTGACCGCGAGCTCGAAGCACTGATCGAAGTAATCGCTGCCGAAGCACAGCTTATCCCATTGGAAGCCGAGCCAGCGGATGTCGTTCTCGATGGCCTCGACGTATTCGACGTCCTCCTTGGCCGGGTTGGTGTCGTCGTAACGCAGGTTGCACGTGCCGCCGAATTTCTCCGCCATGGAAAAATCGATGAACAGCGCCTTCGCGTGGCCGATGTGCAGATAACCGTTCGGCTCGGGCGGGAAGCGCGTGCGGATGTGCGTCAGGCCGTACCGCGCGATGTCCTGTTCGATAAACTCCTCTATAAAATTCCTGGAAGCCGCGTTTTCCTCCATGCTTCTCTTATCCTTTCAACCGGAATCCACACTATTATCCTTAATAATAAAGGGATTGTCAATTCCCGGGCCGGAATCGCCTTAAAGCAAGGGGGACGGGGGGTTGTTCCCACCGGGGACGGTTTTGCGCGCACGAGGGCGATGGGGGTTGGGATAGATTGTTCCCGCGCAGGAACAACGGCTTGGGGAACAGGGCAGAACCGTCCCCGACGCTTCAAAGAACATAAATCTCCCGCCCGCCGGTGTCCATGCAATTGTCAATTGTCCGTTTTCAATTGTCAATTGCTCTCGCTCCGCCGCATAAATTTCTTCATGATGAACTACATTTGGGCCGCCATGATGATCACGGGCCTCGTCTGGGGTGTAATCGCGGGGCGCGCGGACGCGGTCGCCGCGGCCATGACCGAGGGCGCGGGCGAGGCGGTGACGCTGTGCATCACGCTCGCGGGCTCGTATATGCTCTGGATGGGCGTTTTAAACGTCGCCCGCGCGGCGCGCATGGTCGAAGGGCTCGCGCGGATTGCGAAAAAGCCGCTCTCACGCCTGTTTCCGCATTCGCAGAAGGCCGTCGTGCCCATCGCGCTCAACCTCGCCGCAAACTTTTTCGGCGCGGGCGGCGCGGCGACGCCCTTCGGCCTGGAGGCCATGCGCGAGATGAGCGAGGCGTCCGGAAAAAGCGGCGTCGCCACGGACGACATGTGCATGTTCCTCGCCGTCAACTCCGCCGCCATAGAGCTGATCCCCGCGGGCGTGCTCTCGCTTCGCGCGGCGGCGGGCTCGCAGGATGTGTTTTCCGTCGTGGCGCCGACGTTCGTCTGCTCGCTGATCTGCTTTGTCGCGGCGGCCGCGCTCATGAAGCTCGCGTGCAGGATGTTCCCGTATCGGGAGAAAAAGCGATGAGCTGGCTTTTGCCCGCGCTCGTGGCGCTGCTGCTCACGGTTGCGGCCTTTCGCCGCGCGGATGTGTACGGCGCGTTCGTGCAGGGCGCGCGGGACGCGCTGCCCATGCTCCTTCGCGTGCTGCCCTGCATGGCCGCGATGCTCATCGCGCTTCGCGTGCTTCGGGCCTCGGGCGCGCTCGAGGCCTTCATCCGCTTCGTCTCCCCCGGGCTCGACGCCATAGGCATGCCCGCCGAACTCGCGCCGCTGTTCGTGCTGCGCCCGTTCTCGGGCAGCGCCGCGATGTCGCTTTTGAAGGATGTGTTCGATTCCTGCGGGCCGGACAGCTTCGAGGGCGTCGCCGCGAGCGTGATGCTCGGCTCAACGGAAACGATTTTTTACACCGTCGCGGTCTATTTCGGCTCCGTGGGCGTGCATAAAACGAGGCTGACCGTGCCCGTCGCGCTCGTTGTGAGCGTGCTCGGCGCCGCACTCGCGCTCTCGTTCACGGCGGTTCTATTTGCATTTGAGTAAGAAGTTTGCTAGAATGTACGCCGTAGGGACGGCGCCTGCTCGCGCCGTTCGGGCGGCGCGCGGAACGGGAAAAAGCATAAACCGCGCCGTTTGGGAAAAAACGCCGCGCCGCTCGCCGAAAGGAGTCTTCCTTGAAGATCGACACCATACCGCTGTACAGCAAGCTGCCCGTGAACCAGCTCTCGGGCAGCACGGTGATCGTCGTGGACGTGCTGCGCGCGTCCTCGAGCATCATCACCGCCATCATGAACGGCGCGCAGCACGTCCACGACGATCACCGTGCTGCCCGAGAGCTGGTTC
>MWBW01000060.1 GCA_002069725.1 Firmicutes bacterium ADurb.Bin248
AAAAGGCGCATGCCGCGCGCCTCGAGCAGCCGCGCGAGCCGCACGTCCTTATCCCAGAACACGGCGAAGGAAGGGAGGGCCTCCCCACTCAAGAGGACGTTGTTCGCGGCGTCCGTCATGAGCTCGACGTTCGTGCGCCGCGCGAGCGCGAGGCCGTGGCGCGCCGCGCGAGAGGAAAGCGCCTCGTAGAGCGCGTCGAACTTTCCGCTTTTCAAAAACCCGTTGGTGACGAGATATCCGGTCTTTGCCATAGCGAAATGATAGCACAGCCCGGCCGCGAAAACAAGGCGCATTGACGCGGGGCCGCGGCCGAGGTATCATGTATGTAATTCACGAAGGAGCGAGAACATGTTCGGCAAAAGGAAAGCAGAAGGTCAGGCGCCCGCGGAGAACATCGAGAGAAAAGATCCCGCCGGGAGCAACATATACCGCGTCCCCGCGGCCGCGTATTACGGCCGCCGCAGGCGCATCGACACGAAGAAGGCGGACAACCGCACGCAATTGCTCGCCTTCTGGGAGGAATGCCGGGAGGACGGCACGCTGGACAGGCTCCGGGCGCTGGCCTCGCCCGACGCGCAGCGGTTCTCGGCCGCCTGCACGAATTTCGAGACGCACGCCTACGATTACTGGATCGCCGTCGAGCCCGCGCCCGGCGCGCAGCCGCCCGAGGGCTTCGAGCGCCTCGAGGTCGGGGAGAGGCAGTGCGCCGTGTTCCCCTGCGAGGGGCCCGCGCACGAGGCAATCGCGAAGCAGTGGCGCTACATCTACAACACCTGGTTCCCCCGTGCGAAGTATGGCTACGACGCCGCGCAGGGGGTCGAGATCGAGAACTATCCCTTCGGCGATATGGAAGCCCCGGATTATCGCTGCGAGATACTCGTGCCCGTCAAGCCCGTTGAGCTGCCCGAGCTGCCCAGGAGGCGCGATCCCACGCTCGCGGTCCTCTTCGTGGCTGTCGGCGCGGCGGCGGGCATGCTGCTCGCCAGATCGTCCGATAAGGCGCTCATGTTCACCCTCATCGGCGGCGCCGTGGGCTATTTCGTTTACGCGTACGTTTCAAAGCGCCGGGAGGAGATCAAAAAGAAGCGCGAGCAGGAGAAAGAGGACGAAAACAATTGAAAATGGACAATTGACGATCAAACTCGATTCGGAACGCCTTTTGCTTTAAGCGCAGAGGGCGTTTTTATTTTCCGCTTGACGTAATAATAATTATTACGATAGAATGAATGTAACGACAGGAGGCGGAATATGAAACGCAAAAAGATCGAGCTCGCAACCGAACGGGAGCTCCGCATTTTTATGGAACCCCTGCGCCAGCGCATCCTGCGCGCGATGGAGCGCGCGGGAGAGCCCGTCACGCCCAAAAAGCTCGCGGACCTGTTGGGCATCACCCCGTCGTCCGCCAAGCACCACCTGACGCGGCTCGCCGAGATCGGGCTCGTGGGCATCGACCATACGGAGCAGATACACGGAATCACGGCGGTGTTCTACGCGCTTCTGCCCGTTGACGTGAGCATCGGCCTCGAGCGGGAGGATTTGACCAGGGAGCGCGGCATCGTTGCCGAAAACCTCGTCATGTCGGCCTGGGCGGGCTTCCGGGAGGCGGCGGCGCGGGGACGCGGGCTTGCGAACGGCGCGCATTTCGCGGGCGACGTGCTCACGGGCTTCGTGCATTTGACGCAAGCGCAGGCGGATGAACTGTACGCGAAAATCACGGGTTTTATCGCTGAAAACGGGACGCAAAGGGAAGGGACGACGCCCTTTGAGTACGCGCTCGTGCTCTACAACGCGGGGATGGGCCATGAAAGCGAGGCATAAGCTGATTTTCCTCGCGCAAAGCTTTTCGCTCGGCCTGCTGCTGCCGGTGCAGAGCCTGATGCTGCGCGCGCGCGGCTGCACGCTGCCCGCGCTCGGCCTCGCCGTGGCCGCGTATGCAATCGCGGTCATCGCGGCGGAGGTGCCAAGCGGCATCTTCGCCGATCTCTGCGGAAGGAAGACCGCGTACCTCGTTTCCTGCGGCCTGTCGGTCGCCTCAAGCGCCGTGCTGCTGTTCGCGGCCTCGTTTGCGGCGGCCGCCGCAGGGCTCGCGCTCGCGGGGCTTTCGGTCGCGTTCGCATCCGGCAGCGCGGAAGCGCTCATCCTCGAGGAAGAGGCGGAACAATCGGGCGCGGAGGGCATGAAGCGGGCGATATCCTCGCTCCGCGTCTGCGAGGGCGCGGGGCTGACGGCGGGAGCTGTTGCCGGCGGCTTTTTGCCCGGCGGGAATGGCTATGCCGCGCATCTTCTCGCGCGCATGGCGCTCGCGATGGCTCTCGGCGTTTTCGCGTGCTTCGCGCTGCGCGAAAGGCCGGACGCACGCCGGGAAGGCCCCGGCTTTCGGCAGCACGTCGCGCGCATGGGCGAAATGCTCGGCAAGCGTGAGCTCGCCTTCCTCCTCGCCGGCGTCGCTGCGATCGCGCTGCCGCAGTTCCTGCTCGAAACCTACTGGCAGCCGCGGCTTGGCGCGCTTCCGGGCGGCGGTATACAGGCGTTGTTCGGCCTGCTGTGTGCGGCGGGCTTCGGCGCGACGGCTGCGGGCAGTTTCTTTGCCGGGCGCATCAAAGCCCTCGCCAAGCGCGGCGTGCCCGCCTATTTCGCCTCGGGCGCGGCGTTCGCGCTGCTGCTGGCTCTTCTCGCGACGCAGGGCAAAGCCGCCGGGTTCGCGGCGGCGTATCTCGCCGTTTATCTTGCCATAGGCGCAATGTCCGTGCTCGAGCAGGTCAACGCCAACGCGCTCGTCGAAAACAACGTGCGTGCCTCGATGCTCAGCCTCGTTTCGTTCACGGCGCGCGCGGGCGGCGTCGCGGCCGGCTTCGCGGGCGCGGCGCTGCTGGGCGCGTTCGACGTCTCGTCCATATGGAGGCTCGGCGCGCTCTTCACGTTGGGCGCGCTAAGCATTATCGCGCTCAGCCGGAGGCTTCGGATGAAAAAGCAGGGCGCGTCCGCGTCTCTGCCCGATCAAACATAAATAAAATACGGCTTTATGGGGACGCGCCGTTTCACGCCTTTATCAGCCTTTCCAGCTCGTTTTGCGTCGCCTCCGGACAGAGCTCCCGCGCCCGCGCGAGCAGGCGCGCACGGGCCTCCTCCGGCGGGATGCGCTCGGCCGCGCGGACGAATTCCTCGCCGAACACCTGCTCGACGAGCGCGTAGCGCGCGAGGCCCCAGCCGTACGGGCGGCCGGATTTGTCCAGAGCATACTCGAAGCCCGCGACTGTCACGAAGGCGCTCATCTGCAGGCGCGTGATCTCCGCGTCGAAGCCGCTCTCGCCGCCCTTATAAAATCCGCAGGCGCGCCGCAGCTCGGTGCTCAACGCGGGCCCGCGCTCCGCCAG
This sequence comes from Firmicutes bacterium ADurb.Bin248, assembly GCA_002069725.1. GTDB lineage: Bacteria > Bacillota > Clostridia > Christensenellales > CAG-138 > Phil1. The sequence goes on from MWBW01000060.1 coordinate 3,375, forward strand.
CGCGTCGACGATCCGCTTGGCCTTGTAGGAGGCGTGGCCGTCCTCGTAAAACCCCTCGAAGTCGTATCCGTCGCGCCTGAGGCTGATGAACAGCGGCAGGTACTCCCGGCTGACGAAGCCCGCGTAGCCGCGGAACAGCTTGCCGTAGGCGTAGCGGCCGATGTTTTGTCCCTTCCATTCCCACGGGCCGTCTACGCCCTCGGAAAACCAGCGCTCGCGCGATACGTAGGGCCTGAGCGTGAAGCCTTTGACCGGGCTTTCGAGGAACGGGATGAACGAGAGCTCCTCAACGAGCGCGGCGAGCTCGTCCGCGGATTCGATGGGCTTACGCTCCGTAACCGGATTGACCTTTGCGTTCATTTTCTCCTCCCGTTCGCGCCGGAATCAGGCTGATCAACATCGCCGACCTGAAAAAGATAACACATATGCCCAAAATCCGCAACTTCCGCGCGGAAAAGCCGTCCCGCGGGCAAAATGCGTATTTCATTCCGCGCTCTGGAAATGTTATAATAAATTGGATGAAAACGTAAGCTTCATCGCGGGGGTTCGATTGCGAAGGGTTTGTATCTTTGCGGCTTCGTCCGCCACGCTGGACCGGGTCTATACGGACGCGGCGTTCGAGCTTGGCGCGCTGTTCGCGCAAAACGGCATCGCCCTGGTGTTCGGCGGCGGCCGCACGGGCCTGATGGGCGCGTGCGCGCGCGGCGTCAAAAGCCGCGGCGGCCGCGTGACGGGCGTGATACCGGAAAAGCTCAACGTGCCGGGCATCGCCTTCGAAGGCTGCGACGAGCTCATCGTCACCGCGGACATGCACGAGCGCAAGGCCGTCATGGAGCGCATCGGCGAGGCGTTCGTGGCGCTGCCGGGCGGCATGGGCACGCTCGAGGAGCTCATGGAGGTGCTGACCCTCAACCAGCTCGGCTACCTTTCCGCGCCGGTGGTGATACTCAACGTCGCGGGCTTTTACGACGAGCTGCTCGCGCAGCTTCACACCTTCGTCGCGCGCGGCTTTATGGACGCGGCCTGCCTTTCCCTGTTCGCGGGCGCGGACACGCCCGGCAAGGCCGTCGAAGCGCTGCATTCGTTCCGGGCGCCGCGTCTGCCCGACAAGATAAGGGACGCGATTGAGAACAATGAAAAAGGCAAAGGGCATTGACATCATGGTATGCGTCACCAACCAGCGTTCCTGCGACAGGCTCATGGCGCGCGCGGCCGAGCGCGCTGCGGAAGCCGGGGAAGGCGCGCGTCTGCACGTTGTGCACTGCGTGGAAACGGGGCGCAACTTCATGAACACGGCCTACGAGGCGGACGCCATCGAGTATCTGTTCACGGCGGCGCAGCTCGCCGGGGCGGATCTTTCCCTGCTTCGCGCGGAGAACGTCGACGACGCGCTCGTGGGCTTCGCGACCGAGCACGGCGTGGACCTCATCATACTCGGCGCGGGAAGCCCGGGCGCCCAGTTGAAGGACCACATCTCGATGCGGCTGCAAAGGCGGCTCCCGGGCGTGGGCTTCGAGGTCGTGCCGGGCAGATAGGCAAAAAAGCGACTTTGCCGTTTTTGAGATTGCGCGTTTGGCTCAAAGCATTACCTGTTTCCGAGCGGCTGAACGCGAAAGGTACGAAAGCCCGCGGTTTCGTCCGTTTTGGCGCACATGCCGTCAAAGCCGGAATGAAAGTCAAAAGGGCGGCGGCCCCTTGACAACTCCCGGGGTTTTGCTGATCCCGGCGGCCCCGCCGCCAATCAGGCGGGCCAAAGCATACAAAAGAAGGACGCAAGACATGATAATCGTGGGCATATGCGGCGCGAGCGGCAGCGGCAAGAGCACTCTGGCAAGGGAGATTTCCGAATCCCTCGCGTGCAGGACCGTCATCGTCGGACAGGATTGCTATTACCGCAACCATGCGGAGCTCCCCTTCGAGGAGCGCGTGCACATCAACTACGACGAGCCGGACGCCTTCGATTACGACGAGCTCATGCGCGACGTGACGGCCCTCTCCGAAGGCCGCGCCGTCACGCGCAAGGGGTACGATTACGCCAACCACCTGCGCGCGGATACGCGCGAACCCATCGAGCCGCCGGATGTGCTGATCCTCGAGGGCATCCACATGTTCCGCGACCCCAGGCTCAACCGGGCGATGAGCCTCAAGGTTTACATGCATGTGGATAAGGACATCTGCCTTTTACGCCGCATCAAGCGGGATATCCGCGCGCGCGGCCGCTCCATAGAGAACATCGCGGAGCAGTATCTGGCTACGGTCAAGCCCATGTACGAGGAGCACATCAGCAAGTATATCGACGACGCGGACTTCGCCGTCATGCGCGGCGGCAAGAACCGCATGGCTATAGACGCCATATGCGCCTACATCACCGCCAAGCTCCTCGCCGAATCGTTCGAGCGCGAGCAGGGAGGCGACTCTGTTTCGGGGGCCTGACATGCCGGAAAACGGAAACGGGAACGGAAAAAAGAAGCTGAACGAGCAGTGGAGCAACTCGCGCCGCGTGCTACTCATCGTCGCTTTCGGGGTGACGCTGTTCGTCGGCCTCGAGCACCTGAGCGACGTGATGAGCGCCATCAACTCGTTTTTCAGGATACTCGAGCCGGTGTTCCTCGGCATCGTGATCGCCTTCCTCGCGAACATGCCGCTGAGCTTTCTCGAACGGCGCGTCTTTCGCAAATGGAAACGGGCGAAGCTGCGCCGCATGGTGTCCGCGCTGCTCTCGTTTTTATTGATCGTCGCGATACTCACGGCCTTCCTCGGCCTGATCATACCGCGCGTGGCGGACAGCGTGGTTTCCCTCGCGGACGGCTTCGACGGGTATCTCGGCTCGCTCACCGTCTGGGCGGACGGGCTGTGGGGCCGCGTCAACCTCTCGCCCGAGACCGAGCAGAAGATACAGGAGTTCGCCTCGAAGCTGCTCTCCGGCTTCGACGAGGTACTCTCGAACGCCGTGAGCACGATACTCAAGGCGACCATCAGCGTGCTCGCGTTCGTGGTGGACCTGCTCATCTCCTTCATCATCGGCTTCTATGCGCTCTACAATAAAGAAAAGCTGGTGTTCGGCTGCAAGAAGTTCGTCGTCGCGGCCTTCAATGAAAAGCGCGCCGTGCGCATCATGGACGTGGCCTCGCGCACCTACGATTCGCTGCACGACTACTTTTTCGGCATGATCACGGAGTGCACGGTGCTCGGCTGCATGACCTATCTGATGATGCTGATCTTCGGCTTCCCCTACGCCGTGCTCATCAGCGTGATCGTCGCCATGAGCCAGATGGTCCCCATACTCGGCCCGTGGTTTTCCGGGGCGGTGGGCGTGTTCATCATATTCGTGACGAATCCGCCGCAGGCGCTCTGGTTCGCTCTGGCGATGTTCATCGTGCAGCAGATCGACGACAACCTCGTCTATCCGCGCATCGTGGGCAGGGCCGTGGGCCTTTCGGCCATCTGGGTGATGATCGCGGTGATACTCGGCGGCGGGCTGTTCGGCATGGTGGGCATCGTGCTGTGCGTGCCCATCATGGCGGTGATCTACACGCTCGTATCCGAGTGGGTCAACCGGCGCGTGGAGGACAAGCGTTACGAGAAGGGCATGCGCCCGACGCCGCCCACCGAGGAGGAAATCAAAAACATGACGGAGCCCTGAGGCTCCGCCGCCTGTTTGCATCCGGCGACGATCCGGGCGGCGCGGCCATGCGCCGTCCCAGTTTTTACAAAGAAAACGCTCTAGTCCGGCGTATACCGGACGATGTCGGAAAGCGCGCAATCCAATATGACGCACAGGGTATCCAGCGTGTTCGTGGAAACGGATTGGTTGCTCTGCAGCCGCAGCAGCGTCGAGCCGCTGATGTTCACGCTTCTGCCCTTACATCTGAGCGTATAAGTCGTCGCCCCTTTTCTTTTCATGGTTTCCCAAAGCGGAGCATACGATATCAGCGCGCCCACCCCCTCGTTTTACTTTATCCTCAGTATGACTTATAATGGGCACAAGGCGATATGCTCAATAACGGGCAGGAAGATAAAAAAACAGGGAATCGTTTTATAGGAGCCGCTGCGTGGACAAAGATAAGCTGAAAACAGTGGAAGACGCGATCGAGGCGATCGCCAGGAGGGACGGCGTGAGCGTCGCGCACGTCAGGCATCGGATCAGGGTCGCCATGCGGGACGGCTTTGGCAGCGCGGACCCGAAAATACGCGCGTTCTGGGACGGCATCCCGCGCGAAGGCGCGGTTCCGACGCCGGAGGAATTCGTGCTATTCATCTGCGAGCTCGCCGAAAAGCGCGGCGCGCCGGAATGACAATAAAAAACATAACCCGGCCGGACCGGATCGGCCGGGCATTCGGGAACGAAAATCGAGAGCGTTGAAAAGGGATGCCGCTGGGAGAGGAGGAACCCGGCTTCCGGGGGAACGGCCGAGCGGGCCTTTGGAATATCGCGCCGTCCGTTCGAGAATGCTAGTATAAAACGTCATTTCGAAGGGCGGTGATTTTATGTCCCGTAAGAAAACGAAAACGAAAAAGGCGGCCGAGGCCATGAGGCGGCAGGGCAGGGGAGAGATCCCTTCCGACGTGCTGGGCAGCTACACAGGCACCCCGCAGCGCGATGAAACGCCCGTGCAGGACGCGGACGACCTGTAAGCCGGGGCCGCGGGGTATGGGGCGGCATTAAGAGGGGACGGCGAGCCTTTGCTCGAACCACCGCGCCATATCCCCGCCCGCGGCCTCGGAGAAGGCCGCGACGAGATCGTCCCTGTCGGCGATGGAAAAGCTGTTCGCATTGAAATAGGTGGCAAGCGCCTCGAAGAACGCGTCGCGCCCGAGTTCGCGGTACAATTCGTCGTACATCGCGCAGCCCGAAGCGTACACGATGAGGAAATATTCCGAGCCCGCGAAATCGTAGAGGGCGGAATCGATGCGCTTGGTTCTTTTATAGCCTTCGAGCGAGCCGTAGCGCGCTTCGCGCCGGGCGAAGGCCGCCTCGTCGCCGAGGTAGGCGCGCAGGAAGTCGAACCCGAGGAATTCGACGAGGGATTCGTCGAGCCACGGCGCGTTGATCTGGTCGCTGCCGACCACGGAGTAGAACCACTGGTGCGCGGCTTCGTGGCCGATCACGAGCGCGGCCCCGGAAAGATCGTCCCCGTGCAGATCGCGCTCGCAAAGCATCACGAGGCCGGGGTACTCCATGCCCCCACCCATATCGAAGGGCACGACGAAGAACGTGTCGTACGGATAGGTCCCGATGTTCCGGCTGAAATAATCGAGCGCGGCCACGGCGGCGTCCGCACTGTACACGGCGCGTTTTTTGCTCGTGCCGAAGGCGGTTACGGCGGTTCCCGCGGCGCTTTGGCGCGTTTCCACGTAAGGCTCCTTCATCAGCGCGAGGGCGAAGTCGCGAAGTTTCGCCAGCACGGCGGCCGCCTTCGCCAGCAGCAGGTCCAGCCCCTCGCGGATCAGGATCAGGTCCGTGTTGTCGCCCACATAGCAGCTTGTCGCGCCGAGGTGGATGATGGGCCGCGCGAGAGGCGCCACATCGCCGAAGGCGTGGATGTGGGCCATGACATCGTGGCGGGTCTTGCGCTCGTAGGCCTCCGCCGCCGCGTAGTCAATGTCGTCGAGGTGCGCCCGCATCTCGGCGATCTGCTCCTCGGTGACGTTCAGGCCCAGCTCGCGCTCCGCCTCCGCCAGGGCCACCCAGCAGCGCCGCCAGGTCGAGAACTTGCGGTCGGCACTCCAGAGGCGGGCCATTTCCGCCGTGGCGAAGCGCTCCACCAGCGGGCTCACATAGACACTTGTGTCTTTTGCCATGAATTGCGGGCCTTCCCGTTTGCGGGCCGCGGTGGCCGCGCGCGTGGTTGCAGACGGGCGGTCAGACCGCCGGCGCGTCCTTCACGAAGATTTCATAGCCCTCGTACCCGGCCATGGCGGCCACCGCCGTCACCGGGTTGTCGCGCTGGGCGAAAACGCCGCCGCCAAGCATGAAGTCGCACGCCTCCTCCGGGGTCTCGGCGGGAAACTCGTCCCCCCGCGCCTCGGTGATCGTGTTCTCCTCGTAGGTGGCCACATACCACAGGCGGCCCGGGTACAGCGGAATGCGCTCCACCTCCAGCCCGTCATGGCGCACGATGGCCAGCCAGCCCGTGCTGCTCTTCTTGTCCACCACGGCGCTGATGCGCGGCGTGTTGTAGCTGTCCTTCTCGAAGTCCAGGGCCAGCGAGACCAGCGCCAGGGCGTCGCGCGGGGGCATGCCCTGGTCAATCTTTTCCGCGATGCCGTCGGTCTGGCTGCCGTTGGTCACCACCGCCACATCGCCGTTGCGCACGATGCGCACGCAGTTGTAGGCGATGTAGGGGTTCTTGTAGACGTCCATCTCATGCCCGGGCTTTGGCACAATGCTCACCTTTGCCTCCCCGGCCACGGCGGTGCGGTTGGGAAACG
>MWBW01000061.1 GCA_002069725.1 Firmicutes bacterium ADurb.Bin248
CTGATGGGCGTTTTCGAAAAGACGAGCCTGCTCGTGCCCGCGTTGGGATTGAGCTCGAACCAGCCTTTTTCCGCCATAGCGTTGAGTATGGGCGCTTCCATGACCTGGGTATACATTTCGGGCGCGTACTTTTTGACGAGTATTCCCCTGAAAAGCTTGCCCAGCAGCACGCCCAGGCCGGTCGCCGCGAGGAAGATGAAAAACGGCAGCGCCTCCGCGACCGCCGCGACGGGCTCGCGGAGCGGGCGTATGCTCAAAAGGATCAGCGCGACGGCGGCGAAAGCCGTGCCCGTCACGGGAGAAACGTACTCGAGCGCGAGGTATCTTTTGCGGCAGGCGTCGCAGCAGGCGATCTGGACGGGCAGCACCGTGCCCGCGCGCGGCTCCCGGGAGATGCCGAGTATCGTGGCGCGCTTGCGCCTCGGCTCCGCGTGGGCGACGTCCGTGAGCGCGTACCACTTCTTTTTGCCCGGTTCCCCGCGGCACAGCAGGCACGCATCCCCGGCGAACAGCCCCTCGATGCCCTCGGGCACGTTGGAGCGGATGACGTCGAGATCCGCGCGCACGAGATCCGCCTTGTCCTTGGTGGCGCAGTCCACGGTGCAGGAGCGGCAGCTCTCCATGTTGTGCATGGCGCAGTATTCGCTGCCGTGAAGCTGGCAGGAGGTGTTCGTATATTCCCTGGCCATAAATCCGCCCTTTCTTCATTCTGCGGCGCGCCGGACGCGCGCTGCTTCGCGTCCGGCGCGGCCCAAAGCTGTGCAATTACCTCATCGTTTCGGGCGCGACTTCGACCTCGACGCCGCGGTAGCGCTTGAGACCGATGCCCGCGGGGATCAGCTTGCCTATGATGACGTTCTCCTTGAGGCCGACCAGCGGGTCGATCTTGCCCTTGATCGCGGCCTCGGTCAAAACGCGCGTCGTCTCCTGGAAGCTCGCCGCCGCGAGGAAGGAATCCGTCGCGAGCGCGGCCTTGGTGATGCCAAGGAGCTTGCGCTTGGCGACGGCGGGCTGGAGGCCCTTCCCGACCATATCCTCGTTCTCCCTCTCGAAGCGGAAGATGTCCACGAGCTCGCCGGGGAGCATTTCCGTGTCGCCCGCGTCCTCGATCTGCACCTTCCTGAGCATCTGACGGATGATGATCTCCACGTGCTTGTCGGCGATCTCCACGCCCTGCATGCGGTAGACGTTCTGCACTTCCTTGAGCATGTACGCCTGCACGCCCTTGACGCCCTTGATCTTCAAGATGTCGTTGGGGTTGATCGAGCCGTCGGTCAATTCGTCGCCCGCGCTCACGACGTCCCCGTCGCGCACGCGCAGCTTCGAGCCGAAGGGGATGAGGTATTTTTCCACCTCGCCGTCCTCGTTTTTGACGATGGCCTCGCGGCGCTTGCCCTCGCTGATGGTGACCGTGCCGGCGATCTCGCTGATGACGGCGAGCCCCTTGGGCTTCCTGGCCTCGAAGATTTCCACGACGCGCGGGAGACCCTGCGTGATGTCCTCGGCGCTCGCGACGCCGCCGGTATGGAACGTTCTCATCGTGAGCTGCGTGCCGGGCTCGCCGATGGCCTGCGCCGCGATGATGCCCACGGCCTCGCCGATGTTGACCTCGCCGCCCGTGGCCATGTTCGCGCCGTAGCACTTGGCGCAAATGCCGTGCTCGCTGCGGCAGGTGAACACGCTCCTGCAATTGAGCGATGTGATGCCGGCGGCGACGATCCTGTCGCGCCGGTCGTAGGTGATCATCTCGTTCGCGGGGCAGAGCACCTCGCCGGTATGGGGATGGACGACGGCGTCCACCGCGTAGCGGCCGAGTATGCGCTCCCCGAAGCCCTCGACGAGCTTGTTGCCGTCCATGAGCGCCTCAATGGGCATGCCCTTGGGCACCTCGCCGCGCACGGCGAAGCAATCCTCCTCGCGCACGATCACATCCTGCGAAACGTCCACGAGGCGGCGGGTCAGGTAGCCGGAGTCCGCCGTACGCAGAGCGGTGTCCGCGAGGCCCTTCCTGGCGCCGTGGGAGGAAATGAAGAACTCGAGCACCGTGAGGCCCTCGCGGAAGTTCGCGCGGATGGGCACCTCGATGATCTGGCCCGACGGGTCGGCCATCAGGCCGCGCATGCCGCCGAGCTGGCTGATCTGGTTCTTGCTGCCGCGCGCGCCGGAGTTGGACATCATGAAAATCGGGTTGTCGGACTTGAGCGTGGCCATGAGCGCGTCGGTGACCTTGACGTTCGCGGCGCTCCAGATCTCGATGACCTTCGCCCTGCGCTCCTGCTCGCTGAGCATGCCGTCGTGGAAGAGCTCGTCGACGTCGGCGACCTTTTTCTCCGCCTCATCGAGTATCGCCTTTTTCTCCTCGGGAACGACCATGTCCTGAAAGCCCACGGAGATGCCGCCGAGCGTGGAGTAGCGGAAGCCCAGTTCCTTGATGTTGTCGAGCACCTCGCTCGTGACCGTGGTGCCGTAACGGCGGTAGCAGCGGTCCGCGATGGCTTTAAGGTCCTTTTTGACGACCATCTTGTCGACTTCGAGCGTGAAGAGGTTCTCTTCCTTCGTGCGGTCGACGAAGCCGAGGTCCTGCGGTATGGCGTTGTTGAATATGAGCCGGCCGATCGAGGTTTCGACGACCTTGCGGCGCTTTTCTCCGTGCCACTCGCGCTCGATGCGCACCTTTACCTTCGCGTGGAGGGTGACGTCGCCGGTCTGGTAGGCCATGACGGCCTCGTTCTCGCTCGAGAAGATCTTGCCCTCGCCCTTGTCGCCGTCGCGCTGGAGCGTGAGGTAGTAGCAGCCGATGACCATGTCCTTGTCGGGCTCCACGACCGGAAGGCCGCTCTGCGGCTTCAATATATTGTTGGAGGCGAGCATCAAAAAGCGCGCCTCGGCCTGCGCCTCGACCGAGAGGGGCACGTGCACGGCCATCTGGTCCCCGTCGAAGTCGGCGTTGAAGGCCGTGCATACGAGCGGGTGCAGCTTGATGGCGCGGCCCTCGACGAGGATCGGCTCGAACGCCTGTATGCCCAGCCTGTGCAGCGTGGGCGCGCGGTTCAAAAGAACCGGGTGATCCTGTATGACGACCTCGAGCTCGTCCCAGACCTCGGGACGCACGCGCTCGACCATGCGCTTGGCGCTCTTGATGTTGTGCGCGAGCCCGTCCTCGACGAGCTTCTTCATGACGAAGGGCTTGAACAGCTCCAGCGCCATCTCCTTTGGCAGGCCGCACTGGTACATCTTGAGCTCGGGGCCTACCACGATGACGCTGCGGCCCGAATAGTCCACGCGCTTGCCCAGAAGGTTCTGGCGGAAGCGTCCCTGCTTGCCGCGCAGCATATCCGAAAGGGACTTGAGCGCGCGGTTGCCGGGGCCCGTGACCGGGCGGCCGCGCCTGCCGTTGTCGATGAGCGCGTCCACGGCCTCCTGGAGCATGCGCTTTTCGTTGCGCACGATGATATCCGGCGCGCGAAGCTCGAGAAGCCGCTTGAGGCGGTTGTTCCGGTTGATGACCCTGCGGTAGAGGTCGTTGAGGTCGCTGGTCGCGAAACGGCCGCCGTCGAGCTGCACCATCGGGCGAAGCTCGGGCGGGATGACCGGTATCACATCCATGATGATCCACTCGGGCTTGTTGCCGCTCTTGATGAACGCCTCGATGACCTCGAGCCGCTTGATGGCGTTGGCGCGCTTCTGGCCGGAGGATTCGGCGATTTCCTTCCTGAGCTGGACTCCGAGCTCCGTGAGCTTGAGGTCCTTGAGCAGCGCCTTGATGGCTTCCGCACCCATGCCGGCCTTGAAGGCCTTGGCGCCGTACTCGGCCTGCGCGTCGCGGTATTCCTTGTCGGTGAGTATCTGCTTATACATCAGCGGCGTCTTGCCGGGGTCCGTCACGACGAAGCTCGCGAAGTAGAGCACCTTCTCGAGCGCGCGGGGGCTCATGTCCAGGAGCATCTTCATGCGGCAGGGGATGCCCTTGAAGTACCAGATGTGACTTACGGGCGCCGCGAGCTCGATGTGGCCCATGCGCTCGCGCCTGACCTTGGCGCGCGTCACCTCGACCCCGCACTTCTCGCAGATCACGCCCTTGTAGCGCACGCGCTTGTAGCGCCCGCACTGGCATTCCCAATCCTTGGTGGGCCCGAATATGCGCTCGCAGAACAGGCCGTCGCGCTCGGGCTTGAGCGTGCGGTAGTTGATGGTTTCGGGTTTTTTGACCTCTCCGTGCGACCACTCGCGTATTTTTTCGGGCGAGGCGAGCCCGATCTGCAGCGCGTCGAAATTCGTCAGCTCAAACAATTGCTTATCCCCCTATCGTTGGTCACTCGTCGTCGCCGTCATCGCCGAAGTCGGAGAACTCGTCGGAGCCGGCGAGGTCGTCGTCCGCGCCGCCCTCGCCGTCCTCGTCGTCCTCGTCGTCCTCCTCGTCGAAGTCGAACTCGGCGAAGTCCGCGAAGGAGACGCCCGGCGTCACGGGGGGCGCGTCCTCGGTGCCGGCGATGTTCAAATCGAGGCTGGGCCTGTCGTCGTCGTCGGCAAGCTCCCCGATCTGGATCTCCTGGTGCGTGTCGTTCAACACCTTCACGTCGAGGCCGAGGGACTGCAGCTCCTTGATGAGCACCTTGAAGCTCTCGGGCACGCCCGGCTCGGGCACGTTCTCGCCCTTGACGATGGCCTCATAGGTCTTTACGCGGCCCACGACGTCGTCCGACTTGACGGTGAGGATCTCCTGGAGCGTGTTCGCCGCGCCGTAGGCCTCGAGCGCCCAGACCTCCATCTCGCCGAAGCGCTGTCCGCCGAACTGGGCCTTGCCGCCCAGGGGCTGCTGCGTCACCAGGGAGTACGGGCCCGTGGAGCGCGCGTGTATCTTATCGTCCACCAGATGGTGCAGTTTCAGATAATACATATAGCCGACCGACACGCGGTTCTCGAAGGGCACGCCCGTGCGGCCGTCGTAGAGCACGGTCTTGCCGTCCTCGTCCATGCCGGCCTTGACGAGCAGGCGCTTGATGTCCTCCTCGTTCGCGCCGTCGAAAACGGGGGTCGCGATGTTCCAGCCGAGCGCCTTGGCGGCCATGCCAAGGTGCAGCTCGAGCACCTGGCCGATGTTCATGCGGCTGGGCACGCCAAGCGGGTTCAGCACGATCTGCAGCGGCGTGCCGTCGGGCAGGAAGGGCATATCCTCCTCGGGGAGTATGCGGGAAATGACGCCCTTGTTGCCGTGGCGCCCCGCCATCTTGTCGCCCACGGAGATCTTGCGCTTCTGCGCGATGTACACGCGCACCAGCTCGTTGACCCCCGGGGAAAGTTCATCCTTGTTTTCGCGCGTGAACACCTTGACGTCCACGATCACGCCGCCCTCGCCGTGCGGAACCTTGAGGGAGGTGTCGCGCACCTCGCGCGCCTTCTCGCCGAAGATCGCGCGCAGCAGCCTTTCCTCGGCGGTGAGCTCCTGCTCGCCCTTGGGCGTGACCTTGCCCACAAGTATGTCGCCCGAGCGCACTTCCGCGCCGATGCGGATGACGCCGCGCTCGTCCAGGTCGGAGAGCGCGTCCTCGCCCACGTTGGGGATGTCGCGCGTGATCTCCTCCTTGCCCAGCTTCGTGTCGCGGGCCTCGGTCTCATGCTCCTCTATGTGGATGGAGGTGTAGATATCCTCCTTGACGAGCTTCTCGCTGATGAGCACCGCGTCCTCGTAGTTGTACCCCTCCCAGGGCATGAAGCCGATGAGTATGTTGCGCCCGAGCGCGATCTCGCCGTGCTCGGTGGAAGCGCCGTCCGCGATCACGTCGCCTTTTTTGACCGTCTGCCCGACCGCGACGATGGGGCGCTGGTTGATGCAGGTGCCCTGGTTGGAGCGCTTGAACTTGATGAGCTTGTAGCTGTGGCGCACGCCGTCCGCTCCCTCGGTGACGACCTTGTCCGCGTTGAGAGAGACCACCTTGCCGTCCTCGTGCGCGACGACCACGACGCCCGAGTCGTGCGCGGCCTTATATTCCATGCCCGTGCCCACGATGGGCGCTTCGGGCGTCAAAAGCGGCACGGCCTGGCGCTGCATGTTCGAGCCCATGAGGGCGCGGTTCGCGTCGTCGTTCTCGAGGAAGGGGATCATCGCCGTCGCGACCGAAACGAGCTGCTTGGGCGAAACGTCCATATACTCGACCTCGGTGTTCTTCACCTCGAGTATCTTGTCGAGCTTGCGCGCCACGACGCGCTCCTTGGCGAACCAGGTTTTGCCGTTCCTGGTTTCGAGCGGCTCGTTCGCCTGAGCGATCATGTAATCGTCCTCCTCGTCGGCGGTGAGGTAGACGATGTCGTTATAGATGCTGCGCTCCTTGCTGTTGACCACGCGGTACGGCGCCTCGATGAAGCCGTACTTGTTGATGCGCGCGTAGGTCGAGAGCGAGTTGATCAGGCCGATGTTCGGGCCTTCCGGCGTTTCTATGGGGCACATGCGGCCGTAGTGCGAATAGTGCACGTCGCGCACTTCGAATGTCGCGCGGTCGCGGTTGAGGCCGCCGGGGCCGAGGGCCGAGAGGCGGCGCTTATGCGTGAGCTCCGCGAGCGGGTTGGTTTGGTCCATGAACTGCGAGAGCTGCGAGGAGCCGAAGAACTCCTTGATCGCCGCGGTCACGGGGCGGATGTTGATGAGGTTGCTGGGCATGGCGGTATCCATGTCCTGCAGGCTCATGCGCTCCCGGACCACGCGCTCGAGGCGCGTCATGCCCACGCGGATCTGGTTTTGCAGCAATTCGCCGACGCTCCGGATGCGGCGGTTGCCGAGGTGGTCGATGTCGTCCGTACGGCCGACGCCGTAGTTCATGCCGATCAGGTAGCTGACGGAGGCGACGATGTCGTCCGGCACGATGTGGCGCGGGATCAGGTCGTACACGTGCTGACGCAGCAGCGCCTTGAGGCCGTCCTCGCCGAACTCCTTGCCCTCCTCGAGTATCTGCATGAGGGTCGGGTAGTGCACCTTCTCGTTGAGGCCGCAACTCTCGGGGTCGAAGGGAAGATACGCGGAGGCGTCCACGAAGAGGTTGCCCAGTACCTTGAGCTTTTTGTCGTCCGCGATGATGTACACGCCGCGCACGCCGCTGTTTTCGATTTTCTTCGCGTTGGCGCGCGTGATGCTCTTGCCCTGCTCGGCGAGCAGCTCGCCCGTGGCGGGGTCTATGACGTTCTCGGCGGCGATGTGCCCCGCGATGCGCGAGGCGAGCGAAAGTTTCTTATTAAATTTATAGCGGCCCACGCGCGCAAGGTCGTAGCGCTTGTCGAAGAAGAGCGCATTCAAAAGGCTGCGCGCGCTTTCCTCGGTGGGCGGCTCGCCCGGGCGCTGGCGCTTGTATATCTCGATGAGGCCGTCCTCTACGGATTTGGTGTTGTCCTTGTCGAGGGTGACGAGCAGACGCTCCTCCTCGCCCAGAAGGTCGATGATCTCCGCGTTGGAGCCGTAGCCCAGCGCGCGCAGCAGCGCCGTGATGAACACCTTGCGCTGCCTGTCTATTTTGACGTAGAGTATCTCGTTGGAATCGGTTTCGTACTCGAGCCAGGCGCCGCGGTTCGGGATGACCTGCGCCGAGTAGAGGCGCTTGCCCAGCTTATCGATCGCGCCGGAAAAATACACGCCGGGCGAACGCACGAGCTGGCTGACGATGACGCGCTCCGCGCCGTTGATGATGAAGGTGCCCTGCTCGGTCATGAGCGGGAAATCGCCCATGAACACGGGCTGCTCCTTCACCTCGCCGGTTTCCTTGTTGATGAGCCGCACGGTCACGCGCAGGGGCGCACAGTAGTTGACATCCCTTTCCTTGCATTCCTCGACGGAATATTTCGGATGCTCGAAATCAATGCTGTAATCCACGAACTCCAGCACCAGCTTCTCGGAATAGTCCGTAATCGGCGAGATGTCCGAGAGAACCTCCCGAAGATCCTCTTCGACAAAACGCTGATAGGAGTTCTTTTGAACCTCTATCAGATCCGGCATGTCGAGAACCTCGTTGATACGGGAGAAACTCATGCGTTTCCTTGTGCCCATCTGCACTTCGTGTACCATCGCGTTCACTCCTATCCTATTAACCCGCTTTCGCGGTTCTGCCGCTGCGTCGATTGGCATAAGCTTCCCCCAAACGCACCCGCGCGATACCAAATTAAGGAAAGCCAGCATGATTTCCCCTGTGAAAACGCAAACCTCCCACAGATTACCATGCTAACGCAGTTTACTATTTTATCATTGCGCGTGAGCCGTGTCAATCGATATGTCAAGCAATATTTTGAAGAAATATTGAACTCTTTATGAGATTTCAACCTCCTTACCCATGCGTGTATGTCGCGCCGGCCTTGGGGCTCCCGCCCAGCAGCTCGCTGACCGTCACAAAGACGTAGCCTCTGGCGAGCAAATCCTTGACGATCATCTCCGCCGCGGCGACGCTGGTGCTCTTGAGATCGTGCATGAGTATGATGCTGCCGTTCTTCGCGCGCGCCACGACATAATCGCGCACGGCGCGGGCGCTCGTGGCCTTCCAATCCTCGGGGTCGATGCTCCAGAGCACGCACGGGAAGCCCATTTCCGCGAGGCAGGCGAGCACGCGCGCGTTGCGAGAGCCGTAGGGCGGGCGCATGAGCCTGGGCGTGACGCCGCAGGCGGCGTAGACAAGGCTGTTCGTGCGCTGCATCTCATACTCGACGGACTCGATCGAGAGCGAGGTGAGGCGCTTGTGGCTGTAGGCGTGGCTGCCGATCTCGTGCCCCTCGTCGACCATGCGGCCAAGCAGGGCCTCGTTGCCCTTGACGCGCGAACCGAGCACGAAGAACGTCGCGCGCACGCCGTACTTCTTGAGCATGTCGAGCGTTTTGGGCGTGTTCGAGGAGGAAGGGCCGTCGTCGAAGGTGAGCGCGACGTATTTGATGCCCGGCTCCTCCTTCGCGTTCGCGGGAGCGGACGCGCCCCCGGAGCCCGAGGCCGGGACCGGTTTCGGGGTGGAGGCCGGGGCCGGAGGGGGCGTGTCGCCGAGGCCGGCGCTCGCGCTCGTGCCCGAGGACGTCGGAGCTTCAGACTGCGGCGTCGGCGTCGGGGCGGGCTGCGGC
>MWBW01000062.1 GCA_002069725.1 Firmicutes bacterium ADurb.Bin248
AAGCCGGCGCGGCGGTGGCGCGTTTCCCCGAGGCGGGCCTGTCCGCCGCTCAAACGCCTCCGGGCCCGGAAGCCGCAAAAACGCCCGCCCGCTTGCCGGAGCGGAACGCCTCAAAGCCGGATATGCTCCAAACCCCGGATATCGCCCATACAACAAAACCCGCCTTCTTGCGGGACGGGTTTCGCCGTATCGACTTGCGCCGACGTTTTGTCAGATTAACGCGCGGGCGATGCAAATGAACGCTTGGGCGGGGGAGAGTGGATGGATCAATCCCCGGCGGCGGGCGGCGGATTCCGCGTCCGCAAGCGTCAGGCGCGGCCGTTCATAAGAACAGCAGCAGGCCGACGCCCAGAAGCAGCGCGGCAAGGGCGACGGCCAGGGAGGTTTCCCTGCGGTGGAGCGTACGGTGGGAGTCCGCGGGGAGGGGCGCTTGCCGCGTCACATGGCGGTACAGCGTGCGCCGGCTCAAGAACAGAGGGTATGAACAAACCGATATGGCAAGGAGCGCAAGATCGATCAGGATCAGCACGAAGCGCGCGCCGTCCTGGCGCATGAACAGTATCGTGCTCGCAAGCGTCGCCGCGGCGAGCAGCGTCCATAGGATCGCCCATCGCAGCGTGGAATGATACGCGCGGTACGCGTACTGGAAATCGATGGCTTCATCCGGTTCGAGCGGGGCGGCCTCCGGGTCCCGGGTATAGAAAAACAGGCGGCGGCGCACGGGTATCACGCTCTCGATGTCTCCGATGCACAGGAGCTGCCAGCCCTTCCTGAGCGCGATTTCAATATATTCGTCTATCTGCTTGTCGCCTTTGGGCGTGCGTCCGGAGCATTCGGTTGAGACCGCCATAAGGCGCGCGTCCGGCAGACGCTGTTTGCGAAAGAAGAGAAAATTCCCTTTGCAGCGATCCGGCACCCAGCCCTTTTCGAGCATTTCGCTCAGGGCGTTTTGCAGCTCGCCGTTGCTGTAGATGCGCAAAAACATGTAGCGCATGGTTGTGTCGGCCAAAATGATTCCCTGCCTTCCTTTTTGCTGTTTCGAGCCGCCGGTCGGAACGGCCGCCGCGTCTTTCGGTTCCCGGAGGGCGCGCTATGCCTGATCGTATTCCTTGAGCTTGTTCCAAAGCCCGCGCTCGCTGATGCCAAGCTCCGCGGCGATCAGCTTGCGCTTGCCGCCGTTGCGCCGGTAGGAGGCGAGTATCGCCATGCGCTCGAGCTCCTGCAGGGTTTTTCCTGAAAGCAGCTTCTCGGGCTCGTCCGCGTTCGGGGCGGCCTCCGTAACGCGATACGGCAGATCCTTGACGCGGATCCACTCGTCGTTTGCGACGAGGCCCGCATACTCGATGACGTTGGCAAGCTCGCGCACATTGCCGGGATAATTGTGCGCGTTGAGCAGCTCCTGCGCTTCGGGCGTGATGCCGCGGAGCCTGCGCACCTTGCCTTGCAGGGTGCTGCTGCGCTGGATGAAATGCTTGCATAGGAGCGGTATATCCTCCCGGCGTTCCCGCAGGGGCGGCAGCTCGATTTCCAGCGTATTGAGCCGGTAGAGAAGATCCCTGCGGAACGACCCTTCCTCCACCATCGCGTTCAGGCCGCGGTTCGTCGTGGCGATGATGCGCGTATCGAAACGGCGAAGCTCCCGCCCGCCGATGGGGGTGAACGCCTTTTCCTCCAGCGTGCGCAGGAGCTTGGCCTGAAAGGCCGGCGGCATGTCCGAGATCCCGTCAAGCAAAAGCGTGCCCTGGTCGGCGTAATCCAGTTTGCCGCGCCGGTCGTGCGTGGCGCCCAAATATGCGCCGCTCTTATGGCCGAAGAATTCCTCCTCGAGCCGGTCCTCCTCGACGGCGGAGCAGTTGATCGTGACAAAGTGCTTGCGTTTGCCCTGAAAATGGAGCGTCTGCGCGACAAGGCTCTTCCCGGTTCCGCTCTCGCCGGAGATGAGCACGTTGGCGTCGGCGTCGCGGAATTTTTCGATCATCCGGATCACGGAGCGCATGGCCGGGCTGGTCCCCACAAGCGCTCCCGCCTGCGCCTGGTCGCGCAGCTGCTCGTTCAGATAAGCCACGCTGTCGTTGAGCGCGCGGAACTCCAGCGCCTGCCGCATATAGATTTGCAGCTCCTCAAGATCGAGCGGCTTGGTCAGATAGGTGAAAGCCCCCTGTTTCATGGCGCTGACGGAGGAGCGTATGCTCCCGTAGGCGGTCATCATGATCACCGTGACGCGCGGATCGATCTTGCGGATCTCCCTGAGGATTTCGAGCCCGTCGTACTCGCCGATCACGAGATCCAGCAGAACCAGGTCGAAGGACTCCGCGCGCAAGCGCTCCAGCCCCATGATCGGGTCGGTTTCCCACGCCGCTTCGTAGTCCGGCTGCAGCGCCAGGGAGAGCGAGACGCAGATGCTGCTTTCATCGTCTATGATCAGGATGCGGGATTGCATAGGCTAACTCCTTTCAAACACAAGGGAGATCCGCGTATATTCGTTCTTGACGCTTTCGATCTGCATCGCGCCGCTGTTTTCTTTTATATACTGCTCGCACAGCGCAAGGCCCAGTCCCGTTCCGGTTTCCTTGGTGGAAAAGAACGGGTCCCTGCAAACGCTCAGTTCCTCGGCGGTCATGCCGACGCCTTCGTCGCGAACGGTAAGCGCCACCTTTCCATCGGCCTGCCCGGCGCACACCCGGATGGTCAGCGGCGCTTCCGGCGCGCTGCGGGCGACCCTTTTTTCCATGGCCTCGATGCCGTTGATCAGTATGTTGACGAGCACCTGACGGATCTGGTCGCGGTCGGCCAGTATGAACAGATCCGGCGAAAGCGAGCGTTCCAGCTGGAACGAACTCTTTTTCAGGAGCGGCTGGATCAGCGCGAGGCAGTCGTCCACCAGCTCGTCCACCAGCACCCGTTCCGCGTGATGCCTGGCGGGCTTCGCGTAATGGATGAGGTTTTCAATAAGCCGGTTGATGCGGTCGACCTCGCCGGGAACATAACGGGCGAAGGATTGCTGCACCTGCTTATCGTCCCCCTTTGTGCCGATCAGGGATGCGAAAGTGCGGATCGTCATGAGGGGGTTTCGGATCTCGTGGGCGATGCCCGCGGCGATTCGCGTGAGCGCGGAGCTTTTTTCCCTCTCGAATTTCGCCTGCTGCACGCGCTCGGCCTCGGTCATGTCCTGCACGCTCAAAAGGACGCCGACGACAGAGCCGTAACGGTTCACCTGATACATCAAATATTTATATGAGCGCGCGCCGCCCGGGGCCGCGCCTATGCGGACGCTGCCGTTTTCGACCGTCGCGCCCGGCTCAAACACGCGGGCGCCTTCGCGCTGCAGGATCTCGCCGAACACAGGCACGTCGAGCGCGCTGCCGCCTATGCGCGGCTCCACGAGCCCGGCGATGGCGCAGGCGCTCTTGTTCATCAGCGTGATGTTATAACCTGGGTCAAAGAGCAGCATTCCGCTCGGGGAATATTTGATGATGCGGTTTCGCAGATCGTTTTCGCCCTGAAGCTGCTCAAACTGCCGCTCGAGCTCCACGTTCGCCCGCTGGATCTGCTCGGTCTGCTCGGCGACCCGGCGCCTGAGAAGCAGTTGGATGCGGCGCATGACGAGGCTGTAGCCGAGCCCCGCGAGCACCACGATCACCGCGGCGGTCGCAACCGTATGAAAGACGCGCTGCATGCGCGCTTCGTAATCCACCGTCGGCAACCATTTGTTGCGGATATCCTCATACTGCCGCCCCGCCCGGAACTGGGCGACGCTTTCGTTGATCGTGCGCAGCAGTTCCGCGTCGCCCCGGCGCACGACGAGCGAGAATTCGATTGTGCCCAGATAGTTGTACAGTACGGTATAGTTGCCATCCGCGCCGTCGCTGACGAGCTGGTAAAGCAGGCTGTCCTTAACGCCGATCATCGCCGAGCCCGGATGCTGCCTGTGCCGCTCGTAGACCATGCGCTGGTTGCCCACGGCGATGAACTGATGGATGCCGAGGTTCGCGAGCAGGGTGTGCTGAATGGTGTCCGAGGAGAAGATCGCGGTCGTTATGCGGGCGCCGCTCGAAAGCGCGTCGTTATCGACGATCATGCACAGCTGCGAGCTGGTCAGCGCGTCGGTATAGAGAACCGCCTGATCGTGCTTGATGGAATCGGCGATCACTCCGAGGATCAGGTCGATCTCGCCCCGTTCGAGCGCTTCGAAGCAGGCGCGGTTCGTTTGATAGGGTATGAATTCGAAATCGTAGCTGCGATTGCCGCCGATGGCCTCGAGCATGTCGATGTGCATGCCCGCGCTCGCGCCGTCCGCGTCGATGAACTGATACGGCGGCAGATTTGCGTTGAAGCCCACGCGCAGATATCGGTTGAGCGCGGTTGCGCGCGCGCCGAACAGCAACGGCGCAAGAAGCGCCAAAAGCAGCAGGTAAGCGCGCAGCCTCTTCGATTTCACATGCTCCTCCCGCAGAGTTCTGAATGATCATGATCATGTTAATGCATGCGCGGCTTTTTTTCAACCGGCGCGAACGCCTTCCCGGGCGTTGATGCGCCCGTTTCGGCCGGAAACTTATTCATGTGAAAAAATTGCCGATCAAAAACCGGAAAAACGTACCGGGCGCCGGCATAATATGCCGTTTCACCGGATTGAAATAAACATTTGTCTCTGACACAATGTACTTGCACAGACACGCCTGTTTCACAAACGGGACACCATGCCGATTTCGCGCATCGAATCGATATTTGATATGGCCGGCCGATTCCGGCATATCGGATAGATCGCAGCGGCCCTGCAAAAAAACGAGGAGGAAAATATGGAAAAGATCAAAAAAGCTTTGGCGTTCTCACTGAGCCTGCTGATGCTGCTCGGCGCGTTCGGATGCACCGGCGGCACAGCCGATGAAACGAGCACGCCCCCGCCCGTCTCCGACGCGACTCCCAACCCCGAGTCCACCCTCGACGTGCCCGATGACGTAACCTACCAGGATACCATCACCATCGGCGTAGCCAACGACATCACCACGCTGGACCCCCAGGGCTCCAATACGGACGCGAACATGATGGCCTTCATACTGACCCACGAAACCCTCGTCGAGGTCGACCCGGAGACCAACGAAGTCATCCCCGGCATGGCCAAATCCTGGAAGGTTTCCGAGGACGGCTGCACCTTCACCTTCGAGATTCCGGACAATGTGAAGTTTTCCGACGGCACGTCCTGTACCGCGAGCGACGTCAAGTACACCTATGAGCGCGCCAGGGAATCCTCCTTCACCAAGACGAAGGTGGAGCTCGTCACCGACATCCAGGTGATCGACAACACCCATGTGAGCATCACCATCGTCAAGCCGTCGCAGGAATTCCTGCTGCTGCTGGCGCACCAGAGCATGTCGATCCTCTCCGAAAAGCTCGTCACCGAGGATGAATTCGGCTACCAGATCGGCACCGGCCGCTATCAGGTCGAGGAATGGATCCCCGGCGACCAGATTTCCTTTGTCCGCTCCGAGTATTTTTACGGCGAACAGGCGCCGACCAGCCGCGTTGTTTTCCGGCTGATCAAAGAGGAATCTTCCCGCCTGATCGCGCTGCAGACCGGCGAGATCGACGTTTGCATCGACCCGCTGAGCACCGATTTGAGCTATATTGAGGATGATTCCGCTCTGGAACTGATCAAGATCCCGAACTACGTGCTGCTCTATCTGGCGATCAACAACGAGCGCAAGGGCCTTGACGACGTGCATGTCCGCAAAGCCATCGCTTACGCCACCGACAAGGCGTCCATGATCGAGGTCGGCTACAACGGCGAAGGCTTCGTGCACGACCACTGGGTCAACCGCGGGCAATTCGGGTGGTACGACGGCCTCGAGGCCTACGGCTACGATCTTGAAAAGGCCAAGGCCGAGCTGGCGCTGTCCCCGTATAAACCCGGCGAGCTGAAGTTCCGCGTGATCTACAACGGCACCGCCAAGGAGAACATGGCGCTCGTACTGCAGGAGGACCTCGCCCAGATAGGCATCGAGCTTGAGCTGATCAAGCTGGAGACCGCGGCGCTCAAGGGCGTGCTCAACGACGCTGCGCTGGACTATGACCTTTGCCTGTACCAGTTCACGGACAACCTCGGAACCGACTTCACCCTGCGCAACCAGTTCGGCTCCTACGAGGAGGACGGAGTGCTCAAAAAGAACGGCTCCAACCGCGCGAACATGAAGGATCCCGTCTACAACGCGATGATCGACGAAGCGCTCGTCGAGCAGGATCCCGCCAAGCGCGAACAGATGTACAACGACATCGAGGCTTACCTCAACAACATCATGCCGATCGTGCCCATCGCGACCTCCTATATCAACATCGGCGTCAAGAAAGGGCTCAGCGGCGTCAAGTGGAACGGCACCGCGAAGCACGACTACCGCTACATCTGCCTGCCCGTGGAATAAGCCAAGCCGCGTAACGCGAGGGGCCGCCCGGCCCCTCCATAGGACTCATGCGACCGCGGATGATGTGCAGACCCCGGCACGCCATCCGCGGTCCCTCAACAGGGGAGAGAAACATGTATCGATATATTATCAAGCGATTGCTGATGGTGATCCCGGTCCTGCTGAGCGTCGCTTTCATCATTTACGCGATCATGGATGTGGCCGAGGGCGACCCGGTGTACTCGGTCGTCAGCGCCGACGCGTCGGAGGAAGAAATCGCCGCGCAGCGCGAGGCGATGGGCCTGAACGGCTCGCTCGTCGAGCGGTATTTCCGCTATGTCAAGGGCATGCTTACGGGAGATCTGGGCAAATCGTACGTTTCCAAGCGCGATGTGATGCAGACTTACCTGACCCGGCTGCCCAATACGCTGATGCTGTCCTTCGTTACGATGATCGTGGCGCTCGGCATTTCGATCCCGCTCGGGATCATCGCGGCGGTCAACCAAAATTCGATCAAGGACACGGTTTCCATGATCATGGCGCTGCTGGGCCTGTCCATGCCGAACTTCTGGCTGGGGCTGCTGCTGATCATCGTCTTTTCCTTAAAGCTCGGCTGGCTTCCCTCGGGAGGATATGAGGACGGCATCCGCAGCATCATACTGCCCGCCTTTACCATAGGCGCGGGCCTCGCGGCGTTTATGACGCGCTCCACGCGCTCCTCCATGCTCGACGTCATCCGGCAGGACTATCTGCGCATGGCCCGCGCGAAGGGCGTGCCCGAGCGCAAAATCATCCGCAAGCACGCTTTGCGCAACGCGCTCATCCCGATCATCACGGTGTTCGGCGTGCAGTTCAGCAACGTCCTGGGCGGATCGGTTCTGGCGGAAACGGTGTTCGCCTGGCCCGGCGTCGGGCGGCTCGTGGTAGACGCCATCGATCAGCGCGACATTCCGACCGTGACGGGCGCGCTGGTCATGACGACCATGCTGGTGACGATCGTGAACTTGCTGATCGACATCGTCTACGCGTACGTGGACCCGCGCATCAAGTCGCAGTATGTGAAATGAGGGACCAAGCCGTGGAAAAGAAAGAAAGAGCTTCCCAGAAATACAAAAAGCGCAGTTCTTTGATGTCCATTTGGCGGCAGTTGCGCAAAAATAAAGGCGCGATACTCGGCATCATTCTGCTTGTTTTGATCGTCGGCGTCGCGCTGGGTTCCCCTTATATTTTCAACTATGAAGAACAGGTGATCGCCAACAACATAAAGCAGCGCATGCAGCCCCCTTCCGCCGAACACTGGTTCGGGACGGACGACATGGGGCGCGATATCTTCGCCCGCGTGTGCTACGGCGCGCGCTATTCGCTGGCGGTGGGCGTCATCGCCGTCATGTTCGC
>MWBW01000063.1 GCA_002069725.1 Firmicutes bacterium ADurb.Bin248
GGGCGCGTCGCGGCGGGCGAGCCGATACTCGCGGAGCAGAACATACAGGAATACTTCGCGCTCTCCCCCGACCTTTTGCGCGGCGCGGAGGAAAACGAGGTTTTCATGCTCCGGGTACGCGGCGAGAGCATGATCGAGGCGGGCATACACGACGGGGATCACATACTCGTCCACAGGGGCCTCGCCGTGGAAAACGGGGACATCGTCGTCGCCATGGTCCGTTCGGAGGAGGCGACCGTCAAGCGCTTTTATAAGAATCAGGACGGCACCGTGCGCCTCCAGCCGGAGAACAGCGCGATGCCGCCCATCGTCGTCGCTCAAAGCGAAGTCGAAATCGTCGGGAAGCTCATCGGCCTCTATCGCACATACTGAATATCAACCTTTGCCTGATTTGAGCGCGTCGTAGACGCGCAGCGCGGCGAGCTTGCCGTGGGAATAGGTCAGCGCGCCCTGCACATAGGCCGTATACGGCGCGCGGATGGGCGCGTCGGCGCTCAACTCGATGCTCGCGCCCTGCACGAAGGCGCCCGCGGCCATGATGACCTTGCTCGCGTAGCCGGGCATATCCCAGGGCTCGGGCGAGGCGAAGCTGTCCACGGGCGAGGCCGCCTGCACGCTCTTGCAGAACGCGACGAGCTCCTCCTCCGATTTGAAGCGGATCGCCTGCACGATGTCGGAGCGGACCGCGTCCGGCTTGGGCATGGTTTCGTAGCCGAGCGTCGCGAACACGCGCGCGAACAGCGAAGCCGATTTGAGCGCCTGCGCCGTCACATGCGGCGCGAGGAACAAGCCTTGATAGAACGGGCGGTAGCTGCCCGCGTAGGAACCCACCTCGCGGCCCATGCCGGGCACGGTGAGCCGCTGAGCGATGCGCTCGATCAGTTCCCGTTTCCCCGCGATGTAGCCGCCCGTAGGCGCGAGGCCGCCGCCCGGGTTTTTGATGAGCGAGCCGATCACGATGTCCGCGCCGAAGGCCGTGGGCTCATCCGCACCCGTGAACTCGCCGTAGCAGTTGTCCACGACGATCGCCATCTCCGGGCAGGCCGCCCTCATTGCGCGAAAGAGCGGCTCCATGTCCCGCTCCGGCAGCAGCGAATCGCGCCAGGCGTACCCGCGCGAGCGCTGCACATATAAAAGCTTCGGCCTGATCTGCTTTGCCGCCTGCAGAGCGGAGCCGACGTCGGGCTTTCCATCCCGGTCGAGCGGCACCGAGTCGAAGCGCACGCCCATGCGCTTGAGCGAATTGGGCTCGTTCCCCGCGAGGCCCACGGCGTTTTCGAGCGTGTCGTAGGGTTTGCCGGTCGCGGATAATATCGCGTCGCCCGGCTCGGTCAGCCCCGCGAGCGCCATGAAGATCGCATGCGTGCCCGAAGTGAACTGCGGCCGCACGAGCGCGTCCTCGGCCTGCAGCGCGCGCGCGAAGACGCGATCGAGCGTATCCCGGCCCGCGTCGTCGTAGCCGTAGCCCGTCGAGGGCGCGAAATGACGCGCGGCGACGCCTTCGGCCGTAAAGGAGTCGAGCACGCGCGCGGCGCAGATTTCCTCCACCGCGTCGATGCGCGCGAACGTGCTCCGAAGCGAAGCCTCGGCGGCGTTCACGGCCGCGAACGCCTCCACGCTCACGTTCATCGATCGGGCGATGCGGTTGTCGCGTTCATCCATGTGCGTTTCCTGCGGGCGGAGAATGTCCGCCCTTGCGTTATTTTTCGGGCGGATAGTATCCGCCCTTACACGTCCGTTTTTGCGTCCGCCGCCTGCGGCGCGGCCTCGGGCGTGATGGTCGAGATCGCATGCTTGTAGATCATGATTTCTCGCTCGTTATGCTTCGCGGTCACGACGAAATTGTCGTAGCCCGTCACGACGAGGCGGTTGAGCTGATAGCCGTTGATCACATGGATCGTCACGGGCGTTTTCTCGCGCCGGAGCCGGTTGAGGAAATTATCCTGCAAATTGAGCTTTTCGGCCATCTCACGCCTCCCTGAAATAGTCGCGCACCGCGTTTGCCAGCGCGGCCGGGCCGCCGTATTGCGTCACGTCGAACCAGCGGATGCGCGCCTCGCGCCGGAACCATGTGAGCTGCCGTTTGGCGAAGCGCCGCGTTTCGCGCTTGACGGAGTCGATTGCCTCTGCGAGCGTGCATTCTCCGCACAGATGCGCCGCGAGCTGCTTATATCCCAATCCCTGCATCGCGGGACGGTCCGGATCGACGCCGTTTTCAATCAGCCCGCGCACCTCGCCGAGGAGGCCCGCCTCGAGCATTTCGTCCGCGCGCGCCTCTATGCGCGCGTAAAGGATTTCGCGCGGCAAACTAAGCCCCGCCATCACGGGAACGTAGGGCAGGCGCTCGTCGTCCCGCCTCGCGAAATCGCGGCCCTGCCCGGAGAGCGGCTTCCCCGTCGCCTCAAAGATTTCGATGGCGCGGATCACGCGTTTGACGTCGTTCGGATGCAGCCGTTTCGCGGTTTCCGGGTCGAGCGCGCGCAGCCTCGCGTACGCGGCGCCCTTCTCGGCGGCTTCCTTCTCGCTCCAGAAGGCGCGCAACTCCCCGTTCGGCGGCGCCGCCGGAAAGTCGAGCGGGTAGACGAGCGCGTTCACATACAGCCCGGTGCCGCCGACCACGAGCGGCCTTTTTCCGCGCGCGAGGATGTCGGCGATACAGGCGAGCGCCTCGTCGCGGTAGCGCGCCGCGCTGTAATCGCGGTCCTTAGGATCCGCGACGTCGAGCATGTGATGCGCTACGCCCCGCCGATCCGCCTGCGTCGGCTTCGCGGAACCGACGTCCATGCCGCGGTAGACCTGTATCGAATCTGCGGATACGACCTCCGCGTCCATTTGAAGCGCAAGCTCTATGGAAACCGCGGTTTTTCCCGAGGCCGTCGGCCCGACGAGGAAATAGAGCTTCTCTTTTTCCATCACAGCACCCGCTTGAAGAGCTTCTCGAACTCGAGCCGCGACATCGCGATCATGACCGGCCTCCCGTGCGGACAGGTCATGGGTATGCCCTCGCGCTCGTAGCACGCGAGCAGCTCCGCGATCTCCGCCGGGTCGGGCCTCTCCCCCGACTTGATCGCGCGGCGGCAGGCCGCGCGGATCAGCGTCGCGCGCTTCAGTTCCAGCGTGTTGAGGCGGTATTTCTTATCGAGCTGCTCTATGGCCTCGCGAAGGAACGCCGTGGTCTGCGGCGCGCCGAGTATCGAGGGCACCGCGCGCACGCTCACCGTCAGCGGCCCGAACTCGGAAATGTCGAACCCGAGCTCCGCGAACGCGTTGAGGTTCGAGAGCAGCGTTTCGTATTCGTAAGGCGAGAGCTTGACGATCTCCGGCACGAGCAGAAGCTGGGAATCGACGTTGACACCGTTTTTTAATATCTGTTCGTAGAGCCTTCTCTCGTGCGCCGCGTGCTGGTCGATGAAGAATACCCTCTCGTTGAGCTGCGCGATCCAGTAGCAGTCGAATACCTGCCCGACGATTTTGATATCCCGCATCCCAAGCTCCGTCTGCTCGATCCGCTCCATCGCGGGCGGCACATAAGCGGGCGCCGGCGCGGCGTACTGTTGCTGCGGCGCGGAAATCGCGCCGGGGTCGTTGAACACGAGCCTTTCCTTCGGCTTCGCGGCGAACGCGTCGGGCGGCAGGGCTTCGAGCCGCAGGTATTCGTCCGTCCGGCTGAAAACCGGTCTTTCCTCGCGCTGTTCCAGAAGAGGAGCTTCCACAAACGCCTTCGCCGCGGAACCCTCGCTCAGCGCGTTTCTCGCGGCATGGAGCAGGGCGCGCACGACGCGTTCCTCCTGCCTGAAGCGCACGTCGAGCTTGTTCGGGTGGACGTTGACGTCGATCTCCTGGCTGTTGATGCGGATCGAGACCGCGCAAAAAGGGAACCTGCCCGTCATCAGGCGCGCGTCGTACGCGCGCTGCAGCGCGAAGGAGAGCTTTTGCGACTTGATGTAACGCCCGTTGATGAAGAAGGATTGCGCGGTGCGGTTCGCGCGGCCGATCTGCTCGGTTCCCACGCAGCCCGAAAGCGCGATGTAGCCGTCGTCATAGGCGATGTTTTTCAGGTGCGGCATGACTTCCGCGCCGTAGACGCAGTAAACGGCGTTGAGAAAGTCCCCGTCCCCCGCGCTTTTGTAAACGGATCTGCCCGACTGGACGAGGCGGAAGGCGACGTCCGGCCGCGCCATGATCATGCGGGATATGTAATCGCCGACGTAGGCGGCCTCCGCGCGCGCGTTTTTGACGAACTTCAAGCGCGCGGGTACGTTGTAGAACAAATCCGCGACCTCGACGCCCGTGCCGTCCGGCACTCCGGTTTCCGCAAAAGAGAGTACGTCGCCGCCCTCGACGCGGATCTGCGCGCCGGCCTGCGCGTCCGCTGTTTTCGTCCGCATCTCCACGCGCGCCACGGCGGCGATCGAGCTGAGCGCCTCCCCGCGAAAGCCGAGCGTTTCGATGCGCGCGAGGTCGTCGGAATCCTCGATTTTGCTCGTCGCGTGGCGAAGGAAGGCGGTTTGCACCTCGCCCGCGGGGATGCCGCAGCCGTCGTCCGTCACGCGGATGAGGCCGAGGCCTCCTTCCAGCGTTTCGATGGTAATGGTTCTCGTCCCGGCGTCGAGCGCGTTTTCCACGAGCTCCTTGACGACCGAGGCGGGCCGCTCCACGACCTCGCCCGCGGCGATGCGGTCCGCCGTATATTTGTCGAGCACGCGTATGTGTTTCATCTTAATCCTTCAGCTTCGCCCGCATGTGCAGGTCGTAGAGCGCGTTCATGGCCTCCATGGGCGTGAGGGAGTTCACGTCGAGGCCGCGCAGCGTTTCGAGGATGTCGTCCGCCTTGGGGGAGCCGAAAAGCGTGAGCTGCTGCTCGTCCTCCTTTTCCCTGACGCAGGTGTTCATGATGTCGCGGTTGATGTCCGCGGCCTCGAGCTGGGCGAGCAGTTCCCTGGCGCGGGCGATCACGTCGTCCGGCAGGCCCGCGAGGCGCGCCACCTGCACGCCGAAGGACTTGTCCGCGCTGCCGCGCACGATGCGCCGCAGGAAAATGACGTCGTCCCCGACCTCCTTGACCGAGATGCGGTAGTTTTTGATGCCGGAGAGCCGCCCCTCAAGCTCGGTCAGCTCGTGATAATGCGTCGCGAACAGCGCTTTCGCGCCGCAGCGCGCGGGGTCGGCGATGTACTCGAGCACGGCCCAGGCGATCGAAAGCCCGTCGAACGTGCTCGTGCCGCGGCCGATCTCGTCGAGTATCAGGAGGCTTCGCGGCGTCGCGTTGTTGAGTATGGAGGCGACCTCGCTCATCTCCACCATGAACGTGCTCTGTCCGCTGGCAAGGTTGTCGGACGCGCCGATGCGCGTGAAGATGCGGTCCACAACGCTGATGCTCGCCTTCTTCGCGGGCACGAAGGAACCTATGTGCGCCATGAGCACGATCAGCGCGACCTGGCGAAGATATGTGCTCTTGCCTGCCATGTTCGGCCCCGTGAGGATCAGCAGGCGGTTTTCCTTCTGGTCGAGCTGCGTGTTGTTGGGCACGAAGCCGTCCTTCACGCCGCGTTCGACGATGGGGTGCCTGCCGTCCGCAATGCTGATGCCGCCGTTTGCGAGCATCTTCGGGCGGCAGTAGTCGTTGTCGAACGCAGTCTTGGCGAGCGCGCAGTACGCGTCGAGCTCCGCGATGAGCGCGGCGTCGTTCTGCAGCCGTTCGATGCAGGATGCGAGCGTTTCGCGAACGCTTGTGAACAGCTCGTATTCGAGCTGCGTGAGCCTTTCCTCCGCGCCGGTGATGGTTTCCTCAAGCTCCTTCAATTCGGGCGTGACGTAGCGTTCGGAGCCCGCGAGAGTCTGCTTCCTCTGGTAATGATACGGCACGAGGTGCTGGTAGGATTTCGTCACGTCGATGTAGTAGCCGAACACGCGGTTGTAGCCGATCTTGAGGTTCCTGATGCCCGTGGCCGCGCGCTCGTCCGCCTCCATGCGGGCGATCCAGTCCTTGCCGTTTGAAGAGGCCTCGCGCAATTGATCGACCTCCGCGTGATAGCCCGTTTTGATGATGCCGCCGTCCTTCACGCCCACGGGCGGTTCGTCCACGATGGCGTCGTCCAGAAGCGCGCGGATGTCCTCCATGGCGTCGAGCCGGGAGGCGATGCGGCCGTACGCCGCGGCATGCAGCTTCCCCGTCAGTTCCATGATGCCGGGCAGCTTCTCAAGCGACGCGCGCAAAGCCACGCAGTCCCGCGCGTTGACCGTGCCGTAGGCGATACGGCTGCACAGTCGCTCTATGTCGTAGATCGAGTCGAGCGCGGCACCCAGCGCCTCGCGCGATTGCAGGTTGGATACGAGCTCGCCGACGGCATCGAGCCGTCCCTCGATTTCGTCGATGTTTTGCAGCGGCTGCTCGATCCACGCGCGAAGGAGCCGCGCGCCCATGGCGGTTTCTGTCTTGTCGAGCAGGTATAAAAGCGTGCTCCTCCTGCTCCCCTCGAAGTGCAGAGGCTTTGTCAATTCGAGGTTTCGCCGCGTCGCGGCGTCGAGCGCCATGAAAAGGCTCCTTCGCGTTACGGAGATCTTTCGGATGTGCGCGAGCGAGTTCTTCTGCGTTTCCTCGAGATACGCCATCAGCGCGCCCGAGGCGGGCACGACGAGGCTCATCCTGTCGCAGCCGAACGAAGCGAGGGAAGATATGTTGAAGTGACGCAGCAGCCGCGCCTCGGCCTTTGCTGGCTCGAAGTTTCGGCCGTCCTCGCAGTGGATGCGATACGCGCCCTGTATGCGCTTGACGAGCGGCTCCTGCACGAAAAGCGAGTCGTTGGCGATGATCTCGTTGGGGGAAATACGCACGAGCTCGTCGAAAAGCGCCTGCTGCATCCCCTCGCCCTGGAACTCCATCACGGAGAAACCGCCCGTGGATACATCCGAGCAGGCGAGCCCCACGCCGCCGTCGAAATAGTAGAGCGACACGATGTAGTTGTTCGCGCGCTCGTCGAGCATGGATTCCTCAATGATCGTGCCTGCCGTGTAAATGCGAACGACGTCCCGCTCGACGAGGCCTTTGGAGAGCGCGGGATCGGTGATCTGCTCGCACAGCGCGACTTTGTAGCCCTTGTCGATGAGCTTTGCGATGTAGGAGTCGACCGCGTGGTACGGCACGCCGCACATGGGAGCGCGCTCCTCGAGGCCGCAGTCCCGCCCCGTGAGCACGATTTCCAGCTCGCGCGAGGCGGTGAGCGCGTCCTCGAAGAACATCTCATAGAAATCCCCGAGGCGGAAGAAAAGCAGGCAGTCGCCATACTTCTCCTTGAGCCGGAGATACTGGCTCATCATGGGCGTGACGTTCGCTGGCATATGCCGGCCTTTCTTAAAAGCTCAGTGGCAGCCGCGGCAGGCCGCTGGCGATGTTTTCGTAGAGCGCCGACATCAGGCTGTCCATGTGGGGCAACAGGGCCTCAGCCACAATCCCCGTCCTGAGCAACCGCACGCCGCAGTTGATGTCGTACCCCACGCCACCGGGGGAGATCACACCATCAGGCA
>MWBW01000064.1 GCA_002069725.1 Firmicutes bacterium ADurb.Bin248
CATGGCGGTCGCCGTGGGATACGCGCTCAA
This sequence comes from Firmicutes bacterium ADurb.Bin248, assembly GCA_002069725.1. Classification (GTDB taxonomy): domain Bacteria; phylum Bacillota; class Clostridia; order Christensenellales; family CAG-138; genus Phil1. The sequence goes on from MWBW01000064.1 coordinate 31, forward strand.
CGCGCCGGGCCTCGTGCTCTTTTCGCTGTGCGCGGTCGGGTATGGCGCAAACGAGCTGGGCGGGCCGCTGGGCACGTTCTTATGCGCGATTCTCGCGGCGGAGGCGGGCAAGCTCGTTTCCAAGGAAACAAAAGTCGACATCCTCGTCACCCCCACGGTCACGATCGTAACCGGCCTTCTTCTGGCCAGGCTTGTGGGACCCGGCGTATCCGCCGTCATGTCGGGCTTCGGCCTGCTCGTCATGCGCGCGACGGAGCTGCAGCCCTTCTGGATGGGCATCGCCGTAAGCGCCATCGTGGGCGTTGTGCTGACCCTTCCCATCAGCTCCGCCGCGCTGTGCGCGACGCTCGGCCTGGTGGGACTCGCGGGCGGCGCCGCGACCGCGGGCTGCTGCGCGCAGATGGTGGGCTTCGCGGTGATGAGCTTCCGTGAGAACCGCTGGGGCGGCGTGGTCGCGCAGGGCTTGGGTACGTCCATGCTGCAAATGGGCAACATCGCCAAAAACCCGCGTATATGGATTCCGCCCACGCTTGCATCCATGATCACGGGTCCGGTCGCCACATGCGTATTCAAACTCGAGAACGGCGTCGCCGTGGCCTCGGGCATGGGCACATGCGGGCTCGTGGGCCCCATCGGCGTCATGACGTGGGAGGGTTTCGGCACATGGCAGTCGTGGGTCGGGCTGGCGCTCGTCTGCTTCGTGCTGCCCGCGCTGCTCACGCCGCTGATCGCGTGGCCGCTAAGAAAGCTCGGCTGGATCAGGGAGAACGACCTCAAGCTCGATCTTTGAGCCAATCGGCAACCGGGTTTGATTCGACCGGCTTTCGCTTTCATGCGAGGGCCGGTATTTTGCTGCCGGCGTGAGCGCGGATGGGGATGTTATCCGCCCCTGCGGGATCGAAGCGGCGGTTCCCCGGGCGTTCATTTGGCGGTCAAGCGTCAATGCTCCTTGTCGATCGTCCCGCATTCCCCGTCCGGCGCGTCCGTTTTCGGGAGCCTTCGGAAAAACAGGATGCTCATGGGCAGCGACACGCAAAACGTCAGCGCGTCGGAGAAGGCCTGCGCGGTTTCCACGCCGAACAGGCCGAAAATACGCGGCAGGAGCAGCATCAGCGGCAGGAAGAACAGCCCCTGCCGGCACGCGGAAAGGAAGCTTGCCGCGCCCGCGCGGCCCACGGACTGGAAGGTCATGTTGATCACGACCGCGACCGGCACGAGCGGCATGGCAATGCACTGCGCGCGAAGGGCGTATGCGCCGATTTCGGTGACGAGAGGGTCGTCCCGAATGAACAGGCGCAGAAGCTGCGGCGCGAAGACGAAGGCCGCCGCCGCGAGCGCCGTCATCACGCACACGCCCACGGCGAGCGTGAAGCGGTAGCCCCTGCGCACGCGCGAATAGAGCTTCGCGCCGTAGTTGTAGCCACACACGGGCTGATAACCCTGGCCGATGCCCAGCGACACGCTGAATATGAACATGAACAGCTTCGACACGATGCTCATCGCTGCGACGGCCGCGTCCCCGTAGCCGCGCGCGGCGAGGTTGAGGGCGATGGTCGCGGCGCTCGCGAGCCCCTGGCGCAGCATCGCGGGCGCGCCCATGCGAAGGATGTCCCAATAGGCGCGAAGCGCGCGCGGGATAGCCTTTCGCGAAAGCTTCACGATGGTTTTGCCGCGAAGGTAAATCGAGAGCAGCACGACGAAGCTCACGAGCTGGCCTATGGCTGTCGCGACGGCGTCGCCCGCCGTGCCCCAGCCGAAAACGAAAATGAACAGCGGATCGAGGCACACGTTGACGACGCTGCCTATGATGATGCCGATCATCGCAAAGCGCGTCTTGCCCTCGGCGCGCAAGGTGTTGTTCAATACGAAGCTCGCGGCCATGGGCGCGGCGGCGAAGAGTATGTACTGCGCGTAGTCGCGCGCGTAGGGCAGCATGGTCGGGGTCGCGCCGAGCAGCCCCATGACGGGATCGAGCCATACGAGGCCGCAGACCGTCACGAGAGCGCCCAATATGAGCGAAAGGAGCATCGCGCCCGAGGCGGCGGCGTTCGCTTCCTCGTTTTTGCGTGCGCCGAGCCGTCTTGAGATGATGCTGGCGGAGCCCTGGCCGATGGTGAAGCCCACCGCCTGTATGATGGCCATGAGCGGGAAGGCGATGCCCACCGCGCCCGTCGCGCTCGTGCCGAGCTTTGAGATGAAGAACGTGTCGGTCGTGTTGTAGAGCGCGGTGACGAGCATGCTGATTACGGCCGGGGCCGCGAGCGCAAGTATCAGCCCCGGCACCGGGGCTGTGGTCATTTTCTTGAATTGCGCCTCGTGCAGCTGTTCCATGATTCGAGTTTACTCCAAAAGAGCGGCGAGTAAACAATCCGCGTCCCGCGTGAGCGCCGCGAGCAGGGCTTCGAGCCGTTCCGCGCCGGTTTCGTTCGCGCCGACGTAGAGCTTGAGCTTGGGCTCGGTGCCCGAGGGGCGCACGCAGATCCACGCGCCGCCCTCGAGGAAATAGCGCAGCAGGTTCTGCCCTTCGGGGAGCAGATCCTCCGCGCGCGCGATCGGAACGTGCGCGAACGCGCGGGGCGGCTCGGCGCGAAGGCGCGCCATCGCGCGCGCGATGCGCGCGAGGCCCTGTTTGCCCTCGAGCGTATAGCTTTTGACGCGCTCGTCGAAATGGCCGTAGGTTTCGGCCATGTCCGAAAGCGCGTCGCAGAGCGTTTTGCCCTTTTCTTTATAATAGACGCACGCCTCGGCCGTGAGCATGGCGGCGCACACGGCGTCCTTGTCGCGCGAGAAGCCGCCCGCGAGGAAGCCGTAGCTCTCCTCGAAGCCGAACAGGAACGTACCGCGCCCCGTGCGCGCGCTTTCGTCGATCTTCTCCGAAACGAAGCGGAAGCCCGTGGGCACGTCGAAGCAGGCGACGCCGAACCTCTCGCAAACGGCCTCGGCCATGCGCGTGCTTACGAGGGACTTGACGACGAAGCCGTCCGCGGGGAGCGTCCCCTTCTCTTTCATCGAACAAAGCAGATAATCCAGCAGCAGGCAGCCGATTTTGTTGCCCGTGAGCACGGCGAAATCCCTGCCGGGCTTGCGCACGGCAAGGCCCATGCGGTCGGAATCGGGATCGGTCGCGAGTATCGCGTCCGCGCCGACCTCGTTTGCGAGGCGGATGGCCAAAGCGAAGGCGCCGGGGTCCTCGGGATTGGGCGCGGCGACCGTCGAGAAGCGCGGGTCGGGCTGCGCCTGCCCGGGCACGACCGCAACGTTCGTTACGCCCGCGCGGGAGAGCAGCGTCGTCACCGGCACGAGGCCGGAACCGTGCAGAGGCGTGTAGACGAGCTTCAGTTCAGCCCCGCGCTCGGCGAGCAGTTGCGGCCATTGCAAAAGCGTGGCGGTGGCCGCGTAGTACGCGTCGTCCGTACGATGGTCGATCGTCGCGATCAGGCCCTCCGCGCGCGCCGCGTCCTCGTCTATGGAGGGCAGGCCGAAATAATCGAAGCGCGCCATACGCGAATAGATCTCGCGCGCCTGCTCGGGGCCGCACTGGCCGCCGTGCTCCCAATAGACCTTGTAGCCGTTGTACGCGGGGGGGTTGTGGCTCGCCGTGACCACCACGCCCGCGATGCAGCCGAGGTGGCGCAGCGCAAACGAGAGAAGCGGCACGGGCCGGAGGCTTGGGAACAGATGCGCCTTCACGCCGAAGGCGGCGAGGGTCTTTGCGGTTTCAAGCGCGAAGAGATCGGATTTTTCGCGCGAGTCGTACGCGATGGCGACGCCGCGGGAGGCTCCGCCCGCAAAGCGGAGCACATAGTCCGCAAGTCCCGCCGTCGCGCGGCGCACGACCGGCACGTTCATGCGGTTGGTGCCCGCGCCGAGTATGCCGCGCAGCCCCGCCGTGCCGAACTCGAGCGAAGCGTAGAAGCGCTCCTCGATCTCCGCGGGCGCGTTTTCGATGGAAGCCAGCTCGGCGCGCAGATCTCCGTCGAGATCCTCCTGCGCGAGCCAGCGCAGGTATTCCTTGCGGGATGTCATGTTTCCTCCTTTTCGGCGGCGCGCAAAAGCGCCTCCGGCGTTTCGCCGGAAGGGAGCAGCATGTTTCGCAGCATGCTGAAGTTGCCTTCCGTCCCGACGATGATGTGGTCGTGCAGCGTGATGCCTATGCCCGAGAGCGCCTCGCATACGGCTTTGGTGGAAGCGATGTCCGCGCGCGAGGGCGCGGGATTGCCCGAGGGGTGGTTGTGCGCGAGTATCACGGAATTGGCTCCGTGGCGCAGCGCGAACTCCACGACGAGGCGCGGGTAGATCACGTTTTCGCAGAGCGTGCCCGCGCTCACGAGGTCGCAATGCAGCACGCGCCGCCGCTTGTCGAGGCTCACGCAGTAGGTCGTCTCATATTTTCCGCCGTCGCCGAAGAGCGTCGCGCAGTAGCGCGCGGCCTCCTCGGGCGTGCTGATGGCGGCGCGGCCGGCGCTCCGCGCCGGGGGGAGGCTTTTGAGCGCCCCCGCGAGGCTGACGAGCACCGCCGCGCTCTCGCCGACGCCGGGGAAGGCCATAAGCTCCTCGACGGGCGCCGCAAGCACGCGCGCGAGCGAGCCGTACTTGGAGATCAGCTCGTGCGCGAGCGGGTTGACGTCCCTTCGCGGTATGGCGTAGGTCAACAGAAGCTCGAGCAGATTGTGTTCGTGCAGGGCGGCCGCCCCGCCCCTGACGTAGCTTTGTCGCAGCCGCTGCCTGTGGCCGCCGTGGCAGTTTTCATCCATAGCGCTGTGCTCGTCATTCCGGCTGCGCCCCGATGGGCGCGGGCTTCAGGTGTTTCCTGCCGGCGACGAGCGTGACGCCGCCCGCGAGGAAGAGCAGTATGACGCTGAGTATGCCCAGCGATGAGCGGTCTGTCAGCGAGTAGACCAGCGAATAGAGCGCGGGCCCGATCACGCAGGAAAACTTGCCGAAGATGTCGAGGAAGCCGTAATATTCGTTGGAGCGTTCCGGCGGTATGAGCTGGCCGAAGTACGAGCGCGAAAGCGCCTGTATGCCGCCCTGCACCGTGCCCACGAGCACCGCGAGCGCCCAGAAGAGTATACCCGAGAGCCTGAGCGCTTCCTCGATGTCGCCCCCGGTAAGCCCGGCCTGCTCGATGTTGAAGCCCATGAAGAAGCCGAGCACCGTGATGCACAGATATACGCCCACCGCGATGAAGATCATGCGGACCGCGCCGAATTTCTTTGCGAGGTTGCCGAAGAGGATCGAAAATGGCACCGCGACGAGCTGCGTCACCAGCAGCGCCAGTATCATGCCGATGGCGCCGAGGCCCAGCGTGTCGCCGTATTTGGTGGCGAGGCTGATGATGGTATCCACGCCGTCGATGTAGAAGAAGTATGCGATTATGAAGGTGAGTATCCGTTTGTCCCTGACGATGTCCTGAAAGGTTTTGATCGCGTTTTTGAAGGCGGCTTTGGCGAGCTTGGCGGGGGGCTCCTCGACGCTGTGCACCTGCTTGACGTTTTTGAGCAAGGGGATGCTGAATACCGTCCACCACACGACCACGATGAGTATCGCGATTTTATACGAGAGCATGCTCTGCTCCAGGAGCATCATGATCGCGATGGAGAGTATGAAGGGGATCGTGCTGCCGCCGATGTAGCCCGCGGCGTAGCCCCACGCGGACACGCGGTCCATGCGCTCGGGCGTGGTGACGTCGGTGAGGAAGGAATCGTAAAACAGGCACGAGCCCGAGAAGCCGATGCGCGAGAGCACGTAGCCCACGAGCATCCACTGCCAGGCGTCGATGAAGGCCATCGCGCCCGTAAAGACCACGCCTATGGCGACGAAGGCCGTAAACAGCTTTTTCTTCATGCCCGTGAAGTCGCCCACCGCGCCGAGCATGGGCGCGAGCAGCGCGATGATCAGATTCGCGATCGACACGGCGTAACCGAACACCTTGTCGCCCGGATCGGTGGAAATCAGGCCGAAATAGATCGGGAAGATCGCCGCCATGATGTTCGTGGCGTAGATGGAGTTCGCCCAGTCGTACATGATCCAGGACTTCTCGATTTTCGTGAATTTCTTCGAGAGCTTGTCCGCGCGTTGTTCCATTGTTGCCTCTCTTTCCCGTGCTGCGATAGGATGCCGTATGACGCCTGCGATACGTCCATTATAATCCATTTGCCGAAAAGAAAACAACAGGGGATTCGCCGTCCCGCTTTCGGCTACCCGTTCTTGTCTGCGCTTCCGTTTTTTGCTATAATGAATCATTCATCAATTTTCGCAAAGGAGAAAAACAAATAATGAAGAAAATCGCCGCGCTCGTTTCGCTGCTGCTGATCCTTGCCCTGGCCGGCTGCGCCGTGGCTCCGCTCGGGGGAACCGCGCCCGGCTCCGTTTTTATCGGCCGCTATCCCTCGGCGGTCGACGGCCCGGACGATCCTCTGGAATGGCGTGTGCTCGGGAGCGAAGGCGGGGAGCTGCTGCTGGTCTGCAAGAGCGTTATAGACGCGCGCGCGTATCAGGCTTCCGGCAGCCCGGCCTGGAGCGCGAGCGACATCCGCGCCTGGCTCAACGGCGCGTTCTGCGACGCCGCGTTTACCGCAAGCGAAAAGGCCGCCCTGACCGGCGCGGACAAGGTGACGCTGTTGACCCGCGCGCAGGCTGAGAACCCGGCGTATTTCGCCGACGACTCGGCGCGCTCCGCCGCGCCGACGGGGCTCGCAAGCAGCCGCGCGGGCTACGGCGGCTCCGGGTACTGGCTTATGGACGACGCGGGGAATCCGCTTGCCGTGGACAGCACGGGCGCGGTCGTTTCCGCGGGTGCGGCGGCCGTTTCGGGCGTGCGCCCCGTCATCCGCGTCGACCTGGACCGCGTCGTCGCGTATACGGACATATCCAGCATGCTCGGCATACCCAGCGGAACGAATTCGTTCGCTATAATCAACCTGCCGATCGAACCCTATATTCCCGTCGTGCTTGATGAAACCATGCCCGCGATCGCGATTACAGGATACGGCTTCGCCGATAACAGTTTAATCCTCGCCTGCACGCCTTCGGCTCCGCTCAACGCGGGCCAGATGATATATTGCTATGTAAAAAGTTCCGGCTTGCCATTCGCATACGGCACGTACGCGACGCTTACGGACGGCGTCATCCGTATTTCAAACTTCAGCCCGGAAAAGCGCTATGATCTCTCGCTCTGTGTCGTGAGCCTGAATCCCACCTTTGGAATCGCTGCTTCCGGTCCGGTGAGCGTCGTCGACGATCTCGACATGCTGTGCATTTCGGGCATTGCCGAAGGCGACGAGTTTGAGGAGCAGGAGCTCATCGCCTTTTCAGCCTCCACGCTTCACCAGCCCCCCGCAAGCCCGGCCGACGGCGAGGTGCGCTGGGTCCCGGCGGGCTGGGCCGCGGGCGCGCAAAGCGGCGTCTGGAGCG
>MWBW01000065.1 GCA_002069725.1 Firmicutes bacterium ADurb.Bin248
GAGTGCCAGGTCGACCCTGCTCAATGGGCGAAACTCAGGTTCAGATTGCTTGACATCATAGACTCGGATAAAGACAGTCTCAGATTCTACTTTCTGGGGAAAAACTGGCGGCCGCGCATTGAGCATCAAGGCACAAAGGAGGCGTACGACCCCGATGGACCACTCATCGTATGAGCGACTGACCTTCCGCGAACCTCGATCAACCATGATTCTACCCGTGGGTTCGCGCTCGCACGAAAAGCCAGCGCTGGCGGCGTATAGCCTGCGGATCACTGGATCCTGTTGGCGTTCCGCCAGTCAGAGATTCGACATTCGCGGAACGAGCCACTCACTCGCAGCTTAGTGTCGTGTTTTTCCCTCTACTGTCGCCGCTCGCACGCGAGCGCGGGTTAGAATCCTCCCGTGACAATCCAGTGCCGGCCCGATGGTGGTCGCCGCTCGCACGCGAGCGCGGGTTAGAATCCGGAAGGCCTGCTGATGCACGCCCAACCTGCCGGGTCGCCGCTCGCACGCGAGCGCGGGTTAGAATTTGGGCAGTTTCGCGTAGATCAAGCGCTGGTCGGGTCGCCGCTCGCACGCGAGCGCGGGTTAGAATACGCGAGGACACCCCGGAAAACATCGGGCAGCGGGTCGCCGCTCGCACGCGAGCGCGGGTTAGAATATGCTTGCACGGAGTCTTGCCGCCAACTATCGCGTCGCCGCTCGCACGCGAGCGCGGGTTAGAATTTGTCATCGCCGCCAGCGCCGCACGGCAAATCAAGTCGCCGCTCGCACGCGAGCGCGGGTTAGAATCTGCTCCAGCGACCCGCTTTCGCGCAAGTCCGACGTCGCCGCTCGCACGCGAGCGCGGGTTAGAATTCGTTAACGAAATCGTCTGGAGGCGAGCTAACCCAAAGTCGCCGCTCGCACGCGAGCGCGGGTTAGAATCTCACTGTGTCGAAGTCATCCAGCAAGGCGCAGAGGTCGCCGCTCGCACGCGAGCGCGGGTTAGAATTCTATCCGCACCGGCTGCGACTCCTGCACAAAGACGTCGCCGCTCGCACGCGAGCGCGGGTTAGAATTACGGTCGATGACGCCGGATCCGCAGGCGCCCCATGTCGCCGCTCGCACGCGAGCGCGGGTTAGAATAGCTTCAGCTCCCGCGCCAAGGTCACGATCATCTGTCGCCGCTCGCACGCGAGCGCGGGTTAGAATCACGATGCGCAAAGCAAGAGCGCGCGGCGCCACGGTCGCCGCTCGCACGCGAGCGCGGGTTAGAATCCCCGAGGCGGTGATCAATGCCATCCGAGCCGACGGTCGCCGCTCGCACGCGAGCGCGGGTTAGAATCCTGCCGCACGGCCAATCATGGTGCGCGATCTTGGTCGCCGCTCGCACGCGAGCGCGGGTTAGAATAAGAGGATCTTCTTGAAGGTCTCAACGCCTTCCGCGTCGCCGCTCGCACGCGAGCGCGGGTTAGAATAGGATTCGGTCCGCACAAAGCGGCGGTGGCGCCGGTCGCCGCTCGCACGCGAGCGCGGGTTAGAATTCGGACTCCACCATACACGGCTGCCATCGCGTCGCCGCTCGCACGCGAGCGCGGGTTAGAATACCCATCGTGGTCCCTATGGGCATGGCCTTGAGTGTCGCCGCTCGCACGCGAGCGCGGGTTAGAATGCGATACAGAAGCATGATCAGATCCCCGTCCTGGTCGCCGCTCGCACGCGAGCGCGGGTTAGAATCATATGGGCAGCCGTGACACATCGTTGATCGCTCGGTCGCCGCTCGCACGCGAGCGCGGGTTAGAATGCTCAAGTGCGCGATCTGCGTGGAGTGATAGAGCGTCGCCGCTCGCACGCGAGCGCGGGTTAGAATATCTCATCTAGCCCCCGAAATCCCATGGGCAACGTCGCCGCTCGCACGCGAGCGCGGGTTAGAATTGAAGTGGCGCGACATAGACTGGGCGAACAAGGGTCGCCGCTCGCACGCGAGCGCGGGTTAGAATATGGCCTCCTTAGTGTGTTCTGCGCTCCCGTGCGTCGCCGCTCGCACGCGAGCGCGGGTTAGAATACCATCGGCACTCGATATGCACGAGGCACGGCTTGTCGCCGCTCGCACGCGAGCGCGGGTTAGAATATCGGGGTTGTGTATCGCCACTACCTTGATGCTGGTCGCCGCTCGCACGCGAGCGCGGGTTAGAATAATCGCTTGTTCGACAGCGTGCAGAGCATCGAAGTCGCCGCTCGCACGCGAGCGCGGGTTAGAATTGTCTCGCGGTATGCGCCCAGCATGGACTCGCATGTCGCCGCTCGCACGCGAGCGCGGGTTAGAATATCCTGCCTATCGCCTGCTAGATAGGCGTAGAGGGTCGCCGCTCGCACGCGAGCGCGGGTTAGAATGCGGTGGACGGCGACGCGGTGACCTGCGAGAGCAGGGTCGCCGCTCGCACGCGAGCGCGGGTTAGAATCGGCGCATGGCCGGCCTATGGGACACGGTGGCCGTCGCCGCTCGCACGCGAGCGCGGGTTAGAATGCGCCCAGGTGCGGATACGACCTCAATGAGATCGTCGCCGCTCGCACGCGAGCGCGGGTTAGAATGCATAATCCCGCGAGTATAGTCCTCCGGCTTGTGTCGCCGCTCGCACGCGAGCGCGGGTTAGAATCAGCTCGACATACCGAATCTCCACGCCCACGTAGGTCGCCGCTCGCACGCGAGCGCGGGTTAGAATTACTATGTCGGGCAGCACTGCGCCGATGATCCCCGTCGCCGCTCGCACGCGAGCGCGGGTTAGAATTACTATGTCGGGCAGCACTGCGCCGATGATCCCGTCGCCGCTCGCACGCGAGCGCGGGTTAGAATACTTCACCAACCTGGCGACAATCGCCGCGATGATGGTCGCCGCTCGCACGCGAGCGCGGGTTAGAATCTTGAGTTTGCGCCTGAACATCTGTTTCAGGATCTCGTCGCCGCTCGCACGCGAGCGCGGGTTAGAATAAACCTGTATGGGCTGTAACTCTGCTTGCCGCCACGTCGCCGCTCGCACGCGAGCGCGGGTTAGAATGATCTCATGGCGGGTGTCGATCTTGATAGCGCCCCGTCGCCGCTCGCGCGCGAGCGCGGGTTAGAATTTGGCGCAGCTCTCGTAATCATCTGTGCCGTAGGTCGCCGCTCGCACGCGAGCGCGGGTTAGAATATCCTGCGCTGTAGCAAATAACACCCTGCACAGGTCGCCGCTCGCACGCGAGCGCGGGTTAGAATCCCGGTCCCCAGACGTATGTTCGCCCAGCTCAGGTCGCCGCTCGCACGCGAGCGCGGGTTAGAATAGCCTGACCCGGTGATGCACGATGAGCCCGGACCCGTCGCCGCTCGCACGCGAGCGCGGGTTAGAATAAGAGCCAAGTCAACAGCATTGTCGAGCGGCACCGTCGCCGCTCGCACGCGAGCGCGGGTTAGAATAGGATATCTCATTGCCATAGCTGTCCCACCCTTGTCGCCGCTCGCACGCGAGCGCGGGTTAGAATATCCTGCGCTGTAGCAAATAACACCCTGCACAGGTCGCCGCTCGCACGCGAGCGCGGGTTAGAATTTATAAGCGTGGGCGATTCCGACATAGCCCACAGGTCGCCGCTCGCACGCGAGCGCGGGTTAGAATCTCGTTGCCGCGACCATCGGTCGCAGGCGCTCCACGTCGCCGCTCGCACGCGAGCGCGGGTTAGAATAGTTCGGGGCACGGCATACATACATACTGGCTCCTGTCGCCGCTCGCACGCGAGCGCGGGTTAGAATAAATCGAAGAGCCCCGATCCCTCCCAAGCCCGCGTCGCCGCTCGCACGCGAGCGCGGGTTAGAATGCCCCAGTGCCGACACTATCCGTAGTACGCGCCGGTCGCCGCTCGCACGCGAGCGCGGGTTAGAATTACAGCCACCGACTGGCCTGCCTCGCGCAATGCCGTCGCCGCTCGCACGCGAGCGCGGGTTAGAATATGACCATAGCCTTTGAGCTGGTTTATCAGCCCCGTCGCCGCTCGCACGCGAGCGCGGGTTAGAATCGCGATGGGGCAGCGCAAAAAGAGCGCACTATCGTCGCCGCTCGCACGCGAGCGCGGGTTAGAATACAGAATCCCCCCCTACTTGCCAGGGGCGACGACGTCGCCGCTCGCACGCGAGCGCGGGTTAGAATGCCTGCCGCTTCTCGTTATCCTGCTTCAACTGCGTCGCCGCTCGCACGCGAGCGCGGGTTAGAATAGGCTGCATGATGGCCTTGCCTGCGCCGGTGAGGTCGCCGCTCGCACGCGAGCGCGGGTTAGAATGTGGAAGTCGTTGATATCCCGTGTGTAGGTCAGGCCGTCGCCGCTCGCACGCGAGCGCGGGTTAGAATGATGTCATCGACGCTGCCCACAGCGTTCGCGCCTGCGGTCGCCGCTCGCACGCGAGCGCGGGTTAGAATAATGCGGCCAGTGAAGTATGGCTCATAGTCGGTGCGTCGCCGCTCGCACGCGAGCGCGGGTTAGAATAGCCATAAGCCATTTCCGGCTGCACTCCGCGCCGGCGCGTCGCCGCTCGCACGCGAGCGCGGGTTAGAATACAGACTCCACCGTCAGAGCCGAGAGCCACAGCGAGTCGCCGCTCGCACGCGAGCGCGGGTTAGAATATCATCCCAGGTGAGCGACCAATCTGCCGTAGTGTCGCCGCTCGCACGCGAGCGCGGGTTAGAATTAAATACACACGTACTGTGTGCTCTTTGATCGGCGTCGCCGCTCGCACGCGAGCGCGGGTTAGAATTTGGCCCGCATGCCCATCCTCAACAACGCCCTGAGTCGCCGCTCGCACGCGAGCGCGGGTTAGAATATCGTCCGGCCCAAGAAGGCGGTCAAGAGCGCAAGTCGCCGCTCGCACGCGAGCGCGGGTTAGAATAGAGAGGCTGTGCAGCAAGTCCGCGACAGCATCGGTCGCCGCTCGCACGCGAGCGCGGGTTAGAATTCACCGATGCCGAGCGTTCTGTGCGTGAATCGGGTCGCCGCTCGCACGCGAGCGCGGGTTAGAATAACAGCAAGACATGGCAAATATCACGGTACAAGCACGTCGCCGCTCGCACGCGAGCGCGGGTTAGAATAGGATAGTGTCATCGGTGTCCCTGGTGCTGATGGGGTCGCCGCTCGCACGCGAGCGCGGGTTAGAATTCCAGTGCGTATGGATAAAGGGCAACAGGGGTGGGTCGCCGCTCGCACGCGAGCGCGGGTTAGAATTCCATCCTCGAGTACGGACGTCGCGCCATGGGTAGTCGCCGCTCGCACGCGAGCGCGGGTTAGAATAACTTCCGCGACTACGCAAAGGCCAACAACACGGGTCGCCGCTCGCACGCGAGCGCGGGTTAGAATGTACTGGTGCCTGGACCACTCTTCTGGGTACGCGAGTCGCCGCTCGCACGCGAGCGCGGGTTAGAATCTTGCGCTCCAGTCCGCCCACGACTCGCGTGGGCGTCGCCGCTCGCACGCGAGCGCGGGTTAGAATTCCTGCACGGTCCTGTGTGCGCCGTCCACTGCGGGTCGCCGCTCGCACGCGAGCGCGGGTTAGAATTATCCCTCCTTTCGGTTCTTGCGCTCCAGTCCGCGTCGCCGCTCGCACGCGAGCGCGGGTTAGAATACTGATGCCAGATGCGTTCGTGCGGGTTGCGGCCGTCGCCGCTCGCACGCGAGCGCGGGTTAGAATCCCGATACGGATCGAACTCAGTCGGGAAGCGCTTGTCGCCGCTCGCACGCGAGCGCGGGTTAGAATCCGCTCCGGCAGTTTGCGTTTGTTTGCAGTCACGTCGCCGCTCGCACGCGAGCGCGGGTTAGAATAAGGTCAACGCGAGCGATAGTACGAGAGGCGCCCGTCGCCGCTCGCACGCGAGCGCGGGTTAGAATATGAGCCAGGAGACGCTGCGCGACGCCATCGCGTTGTCGCCGCTCGCACGCGAGCGCGGGTTAGAATTATGTCTACAGCATCGATGGTGGGGCCCTGCATAAGTCGCCGCTCGCACGCGAGCGCGGGTTAGAATGGACACATCGCCGTGGGGCTGATCGTCGCCCGGCGTCGCCGCTCGCACGCGAGCGCGGGTTAGAGTGAGAACGGCAACCCCAATGGCGATCCCGACGCCATCGCTCCTCGCGCAGGAGCGCAGGTTGAAATAGGGTCGTTGAAGGACATCCGATGCACGAACGTGTCGCTACCAGCGTACGAACGTGAGTTCCAGTCTAGTTCCACGGATCGGGGCAATCACACGCCCTGGGATTTCTGTTTGGCAAGCAGAAGGTGCACAAGCCGGCCTGCAGACTGTGCATGGTCTAGCCGCCGCGCCTGGGATCTTCGCCTCCCCAGGACTGACTCGTCGCGCCTATGCGGGCACGTGGACTGAACCATCGTGTCAAGCTCAATCAGACTACTAGAGGCTGTGGGCGCAATCCGCATTCAGAGACCGTTCGCCGCGGTACACGTGCAGATGCAACTAACCAGACGTCTTGAGTTGGTATCCGCTTTGCTTCGGCCTGGCTCAGTCTGAACCTCTGCCTGTCTTGCAGAGGTTCTCGCAGTGTACAACGCCGTCTCCCATCGAGGCATCTATCCTGGGCCACGGGCGATGCCACGCCCCGACAGAGTCCGAGGAACTCCTGCGGTCGGTCCACGCTCACTTCGCCTACTCCCGCAGCGGCCACGTTGCCTTGCATCACAACCACGTACACTCAGCCCGATCTTTCGGGCACCCGTAGTGTGCAGGATTTCTCCTGTCTACATGGAACACTCCAACACTCGGCGAAATCCGGAGCATGGCTGCGGGCCTGCCGCGCAAGCCAAACGCGCAATGAACAGTAGTTCCCCGCCTAGGATGGCCATATGGCGGTTGCCACAATTAGCAGCGTCGCGTAGGTATCTCACCCACCGGCACAGAAAAGGAGCGTTACGATGAAGAACACGATGAGAAAGAGGAAGCCGGTCCCCAGCGCATCAATAGTCATCGCCCTGATCGCGGCCATTGTCTTCTTCCCTTCAGTGACCACTAGAGCGGCCCAGAGCTACGTTCCTGCAAGAGTCACCCTAGAAACCACCGACCTCGGAAAACAGGCCCCGGAATCGTCGGTGGACATGGACACGTTCCTGAAGGCGGCGGTCCCCTATCTCACGTTCGAGCACGGGCAGGACCCCCTTTATGTTGCACGCAAGCAGGGCTTTGTAAAGTCCGAGCTGAGCGACCATCTCCGCCGAGACGATGTTCTCTATCCGCTCCTTTGTATGACTTACGTCGATATCCCGAAGGGTGTAGATCTGGCGCAGTTGGCCATAGAATCCGGCATTATCCCTGCTGAT
>MWBW01000066.1 GCA_002069725.1 Firmicutes bacterium ADurb.Bin248
CCCCGGTCGCCGATCTGTATGGTGGCGTGCGACCTGTCGCCGGTTGTTATAACATCACCCGCGGAAAGCCGCTCCCCCAGGTCCGCGCTGCGGGGACCTCCGGCCGCCGGTTCCACCTTTACATCCCCCGCCAGGAACACGATTACCGCCGCGAGCGGCGGGCCCTCCTTTTTCGCGCACGAGACCAGTCCCACGCACGCGCACAGAAGCGTCATTACGAACGTCGAGACAAAACGAGAATTCACCGTTTCGATTTTCATTGCCGTTTACTCTCCGCCGATGGTATATCTTTCCAATAGTGATACAAACCGGCCGCCGTGACGCGCAACAAAAATGACGGTTCCGGACCGGGAATATATCGCGCGAACCCGGGGAATTCTCGCGACGTCGCATTTCACGATACACAATACGGGCGGCTGTTCATAATTTCAAGTACTAATTCGCCCGCGCGCCCGCGGATACCGAGCGAACGCTCATCCCCGATTTCGAAAGGCGCCGCGCTACCGGCATCTCCACCCGCCTGGAGCGCGCCACAGACGCGCCCCGTCGGTGCGCATTCCCGCGATTACCGGTATGAGGTGCGCCACGTCAGGCCGAAGTTAATCGCGAATTCCTCGAGGTTTCTGTCAGATGGCATGGCCGGACTGTATCCGTATGTCATTTCAGCGAATACGCCGAAATACCGAAACAAACCCAGCTCAATGCCCGCGCCGCCCGCTATCCCGTGTGATGTATATTTGTATTTTTTGTTTCTGGGCTCCGACCAGACTCCTCCTCCCAGATCGACTTGAAGTTCGGTGTCCAGTTCGACACGGGAATACTGGTAATGGAGCATTACGTATCCCTGCCAGAGTATGCCCAGAAAATACATCCCCCGGCTGTACCTCGCTCCGGGCGAAAGGTAATAGTGGTTGACTTCAAAGATTATGACATTGTCGGTGGCCGGCACTTTACTTTCGCCGATATACGCGTTAACGAACGTTCCGAGGCGAACCTGACCGGACTGCGTCTCGACGGGATAAGCGTCGTACTCCTTTCTTCCTCCCCGCAGATAAAAGTCGAATCCGCTTCCATCCGCGTCGCGCTCCCTCCATATAACTACATCAACCAGCACCGACATCTGGTCCTCCCAGCCCCTGCCGTCGATGTCCTTCCATCCAAGTCCGCCGCCAAGAGGCCCGGGCCCGCAACCGACGCGCACCCTGGGCGCGCGCGAGATTAAGCCCTCACGCCTGCTTTCCGTGCGGGCCGTATCGCTGACAGCGCCGCGTACCATTCCACTCTTTACCGCCGCGGTCTCGACCCGCTCCTTTTTCTCCTTCACCTCGAGCCGTCTCTTCGATATGAAATCGACCTTCGAGCGCGCGATACGGTTCTCCCTGGCGGAGGCCAGATCCCTCCGGTATGTATAGGTCTCGCGGTCCTCGTCCACAATGAAGCCCTCTATCATCTCCCCGCTCATCAGGTAGATGAAGCGTTTCTGCTTATACTCTTCGTGATACACCGTACGCAGTATTTCGCCGCGCGGTATGGACCTTCTCCCGCCGGCCGAAAGCGCGAGCTGGACCTCGCGGTCGTTCTCCCTCACGACCCTGCCCTCTACGATGCTTCCATCTTTCAGAAAGACCGACTCGGCCGCCAGCGCGGCCGGATACAGAATAAGTACGACCATAACCGCCGACCACGCGGCCGCTGGAACCGTTCGCGCCATCTCATCCTCCCGATATGCCGTTGTCTGTCATCCGCTCGCGCCGAGGAGGCGGCGCGATCTTCCGCCACCTCGGAGGCCGACCCGGATTTCGTATCAGACTCGCACGAATTCCGCACCGTGTCTGTCAAACAATATGACGGCCGTGTGATTTTCAGGCTCGCGACCGCGTGCGCGATACGCGATAAATCTCTTGACACGAGCCCCGGCGGACATCGAACATGGGTGAGTTCTTTTCCGGCTCAACCGCATCCATGCGGCGCGGACAGACATATACGGGCATCGAGACATCGCACATGCGAACGCGGCCGAAATTATACCTGTTCCTCGCACTCCTCGTCATCGCCCGCGCGCCGGCGGCGGCCCGCTCCGTCCCCGAGGCCCTGGTTCTCGGCGAGAGCGTACGGAGCCTTCCCGTCGGCAGCACCATTGAAATCCTCGACGACCCCGCCGGGAACCTTGCCATCGAAGATGTCGTTTCCGGCGAGAGAGAGCGCGACTTCGCGAGGCCGTCGGAAAATACGCCCTATGCCTCAAACGACAGCGCGGCCTGCTGGGCGCGCTTCCGACTGGTCAATCCGCTCGACCGCCCGCGCGAGCTCGTGCTCGAGATCGGCTTCGCGCCGCTCGAGCTCGTCGAGCTGTACGTCCCCGACGCCGGCGGCTCGCGTTCCGTAATGCGCGCGGGATACGCGGTGCCCTTTTCCGAGCGTCCCGTACGCCATCTCAAACCGGCGTTCCCGCTCACGCTGGCCCCCGGCGAGACCGCCGTCTTTTATCTCCGCATTCAGAGCCGCGTCTGGAAGATATTTCCCTGCACAGTGCACTCCAAGGCCGATTTTCACGCCGAGAGCATGATCACCTTCGCCGCGCTCGGGCTCTTCTACGGGGGGCTCATCATCCTCTTTCTCAACGCGCTCGTCCTGGTCTACAAACTGCGCGAGGCCGCGACGCTCTACCTGAGCATGTTCGTGCTGTCCTTCCTGGTGTTCCTCCCCACGATAGACGGCAGCGCCGCCGTACTCTATCCCTTCGTTCCTCACACCCTGCTCCTCGGCGGGCACACCCCGGCGGTGCTGATAGAGAACGCGCTCTTTCTGCTCTTCACCCGGAGCTACCTCGACACGCCGCGGAACCTTCCGCGCTTCGACCGCGCGCTTGTAATCACCGCGGCGGCTTCCGCGCTCGTCCTGCCGCTGGCGCTCTTCGCGGACGTGTTCACGCTCACGCGCGTGCTCATGATATCCACCGCGCTTATCGGAATCTCGACCGGGATCGCGCTGTATCTTCGCGCGGCACGCCGCGCCCGCGATTTTCTGCTCGCGCTCCTTCCGGTGTGCGTTACCACGGTACTTCTCATGCTCCGCGACCTCGCCGTGCTCGAGGACTCCGCGTTCATCCGGGTAAGCCCCTACGTGGGTACGCTCTGCATGTCGTTCATCCTGAGCTCCTCGTTCGCCGACCGGTTGAGGAGCGTCACGCGCTCGTACCGGGAGGCCAGGGGCGACCTCACGCGGCTAACGGTCGTGTTGCACAACTCGCTCCTCAACAAGCTCGAGGCCGCCGGGAACTACCTGCGCGCGCAGATAGACTCGGGCGGCCTTTCGTCCGAAAAGCTCTCGTACGCGCAGAGGCTCCTCTCGCACTGCAGCAGCGATGGGAGGAACATCCTGTTCACGCTGAAAAATTCGGGCTGCGCCGCCGAGCGCCTGGCGCAGGAGCTCCGCTTCCGCGGCGAGATGGCGCTCTATCTCCAGGAGGTTTCCTTCCGTCTGGTCACCGACCTCGAGTCGCCGTACGAGCAACTGGATTCGGACAGCGTCTATTGCGTGATGGCCGTCTACAACGAGCTTCTCAACAACGTGCTCAAGCACTCCGGCGCGCGCGCGGTCGAGGCCGTGCTGGTGCATCGGGGCGGCCGGCTCACGCTGTCGGTGTGGGACGACGGGAAGGGGTTCGAGTACGATCCGGCCGCCCCGGGCCGCGGCTCGTACGGGTTCGGCCTCATCGGGGAGATCGCGCGGGCGTCGGGCGCCGTCTTCGACGTGTTCTCGTCGCCGGGAAAGGGCACGCTCGCCATGATCTCGCTCCGGCCGCGGCTCAGTCCCCGTCGATAAAGTCCATCAGGTCCGGAAGGTTCAGCTTCTCGTAGGCGCGGGAGAGCTGTGTCGCGACCGTGCCGCGATGCACGCCCATGGCGGCCGCGATTTCGTCCACCGACATCCCCGAGCGCTTCATCTCGAGTATCCGCGCCTGCGCGGGAGAGAGCGTTTCGTAGCGCCTGCGCACCTCGCGAAGCTCGCGCATCAGCCCCACGCTCTTTTCGCTGAGGAGCGACGAATCGATCGAGAAGATGCTTTTGCGGTTGTCCGGCAGCGTGGAGAGTATGATCTTCTTCAATAGCGCCTCGGACCGCGAGTTCTTCTCGATGTAATCGGCCCCGATGCCCCGGGCCTCGTTGAAGCTCTCGATCTCGGGGTAAGCGGTCATGATGATGATGCGCGCCTCGGGGCGCTTTTTGCGCAGGCGCTTCGCGCACTCCACTCCCGACATGTCCTTCAGCACCACGTCGATGAGGCACACGTCCGGCCTGAAGGGCGAACCGATGTCGCGGATGAAATCGCGCCCGCAGTTGTACTCGCGGTAGAGCACTATATCGCCCTGCCCGCCGAGGAGCTCGCGCAGCGACGCGCGGTAGCCGGCGTCGTCGTCGACGATGGCGAGCTTGACCGGGGGATGGGGCGCGGTGGTCACTCAATACACCTCGGAAGCATGATCTGTGGCATCCCGGCGCGATTTTGTCGATACAAATATCACGTGCCCTCATTCATCGGCATCGTTTCCGGCGCCGCGGGACCGGTCTCCCCCGGCGGTGTCATCCTTAACTTTCTTCAAGTCCTTCGCCAGCTCGAGCGCGATCTTTTCCGCAGCGAAGGGCATTTCCTCTATCAACAGCTTCGCCTGATCTGCCGAATACTCCTGGAGCGATTTCTTTACCTCGAAATCCCGCGACCTGTACCAGAAATCTTTGCTCCAGATCTTTTTCCCCGTCCGGTCATACAGTGTGGCCCTGGTCGTGATGGTCAATCCACCGTACAGGGTTACCCAGAACTGCGACACCTCGACGACAAGCACCGATTCGTCTTTGTTCTCGTATTTCTTCCCGACGGGCCGCTTCTCGAGCTCGGTCGGCGGCCATGCGGGCATCTCCGCCGAGGCCGCCTCGACCAGTTTTTTAAGAACGAGCTCGCCGAGGTCCGGAACGATCCTCTTGTCCTCCACGGTCCCCGTCGAGGCCCTTTCTATCGTGTACCCGGCCGGCACCGTCAGCAAACCTCCCAGCCCGACCAGGCTCGCGCCAATAACACTTCCGATCGTTTTAAATTCTATATCCGCGGTTTTTTTCCAGACTCCATGCACCCTTTCCACTTTCCGGTAATCGGTTTTACGAAGCGTTACGTTACCGCTGCATGAAAGCACAAGCAGACATACGAGCACCGATACCCCTGTAATTCGATATGTTTTCACCGCGCGACCTCCAAACACTGAATGGTAGTATCCACGAGCCCCGGTAATTGCTTTTCAGCGATCGATTCAGGCTCCGGTATTTACGGCTCGACAAATGGGAGGGTCGCATACGGCAGGGATTTTGTCTGTCAAACAGTTTGACGGGGGGAGGGAATTTCTTCGTTCGGTTTCCGCCTCATCCGAAACGACTCGAATTCCCCCGGTCCGGCCCGGGGGAATTACGCATCGCGCGGGTCGCGGGGAGGTCGACGCACGTCACGCGGAAATCCGTCCGGACGACATACCGGCGCGGCTGAAAAATTTAAAAGCGTAATCCCCGGCGATTCAAGTTTAATCCGGCCCGCCGTACGATGCCGTTTGATTACGCGAATAAGGGTGGCTCTCCCGGAGTGACGTCAAGGTCAGCGCGAAGGCACGATCTCGAAGCCCTGCTCCCTGAAATGCGGATCGAAGGTGAAGGCTCTCTGTATTCCCGATCGTCTCATGCACTCGAAACTCGCGCAGTCCACAAGGCTCAGGCGCCGCCTTCCCGCGGCGAGAAGCATGGCCATCGCGGTCCGGTGCGTTGCCTCATCCACCCAGCGGATGTCGAATACCGGGAGAACGTCGTTCTCGAAGAGCGCGACCGCCTCGATCCCGACGCGCGCCTGCAGAAGAGCCACCGTTTCAACCAGGATATAATTGGTCACGACCAGGGGCGCCTCGCCCGAAAGCGCCTCCGCCCAGGCTTTGCGGGCGGATGAATGGAATTCGTCGTCGGCGTTCATGACCGCCAGTATCGCGGAGGTGTCCACAAACAGCGGCATGGCCTAGCGGTATATGTCGGAGAGATGATCGTCGTGGGCGCGGGCGAGATCGCGGCCGGCGCGGATTTTCCCCGCGGCCGATAGCGCCCTGCTCCGCACGTCCTCCTCGGAGGGACGAGTCGGTCTTTCGATGACAAGGTCCACCGCCCGGCGGATTATTTCCGCCATCGAAACTCCCTGTCTGGCGGCGATCCGTTTCAGCTTTTCAGCCTGTCGATCGGTAAGCTGTATCTGTGTACGTACCATGGCGTCCTGTGATTACATGATTACATTTATGATTTAATGATATCATCAAAACTGCGCTGTGTCAACGCAAATACCGCACACGAAAGCATTTTCCGGCGAATTGACCTTTCACGAAAAACCGTGACATCGCGAGAACCGGAGAGCACGGGCTTGCCCCCCTTGCCCTCCGGAAGGGTACGCCATGATTATTGGCCTCTTAATAAAAATACGGTCAGCGCGCTGACCGTATTTCACAGAGGCCCGGAATGGCGTCGAAATGACGGTTGCCGCGCCCCTCACTCCCACAGGTTCGCCTGCGCGCCGATCTCGCGCGCTATGGTCGCGATCTGCGCCTCGAGCTCGGTGTCCTCCCGCACGGTCGCGGTCTTATTGTAGAGCACGCTGCCCTTCTCCCCGTCCACCACGCTCACCGCGATCACGCGGCTTTGGCCCAGCTTGCTCACCCTGCCGGTAAGCGCGCGGTTGGCGCTGCGCCGGTCGCCCGCGGCGCGGTAGAGCACCTGACCCGCCCCCTTCGACGCGACGAGCGCGGAGTAGACCTTTTTCGAGATGTCCTCGGCCTCGGCGGTCTCCACGCCGTTAGGGGCCAGGCGCGTAACGACCAGGCGCGCCTTCGCCGCGGGGGCCTTATCCTCCGGCGCGGCCGCCTTCGATTCGCCCGCGGGCGCGCCCTTCTTCTTTTCATCATCGACTTTCGGCGCGTCCTTTTCCGGAGCCGGGGCGAGGTCCAGGCGCCAGCGGAAAAAGCGCTCCACGTGCTCCGGCGGTGTGCAGGCGATGCCGGCGATCGGGCGCAGCCGCGAAAGCTCGCGGAACCAGGCCTCGTCCGCGGCCTCCATCGAGGTGATCCTCACGTCGTTTCCTTCGATCAGGGCCTTCTTACCCGCCTCCAGAACGAACCTCTGGAAGTCGTTCTTCTCGCTGGAGACCGTAAGCGCGCCCTCTTTCACCACGAGGACCACGCCTTTCCCCTCGAG
>MWBW01000067.1 GCA_002069725.1 Firmicutes bacterium ADurb.Bin248
CGGCAGCGGAGAGGATGGTTCTGGGAAGGATGGTTTTGAGGATTGAGGATTCCGGGATGGCGGTTTCGGAAGGCACGGCGACCTATGGCGAAGTCTTAGGGAAGGAAGCGCACCCGCCTGCCGAGATAGTCGAAATCATCCCACCACTCGGTCAGCTCCGCGTCGGAGATTTTGCCGGGGAGCTTGAGCTCCCGCGCGACGGACAGCTTCATCGAAAGTCGACCTCGTCTATTTTATCCATTGGAAAATTGTTTGTCAATCGGTTTTTTGCCTTACTTTCCGGCCAAAGCCGCGGTATCGCGCGCGATGACCATCTCCTCGTCCGTGGGGATCATGTAAACCTTGACCTTGCTGCCGGGCTTGGACAGCTCCACCTCCGCGCCGCGCGGGCAGGTTTCGTTGAGCTCGAAGTCCACGTCCACGCCGAGATACTCGAGGCCGCGAAGCGAGCGCTCGCGCACGACCCTGTCGTTTTCGCCCACGCCCGCCGTGAACACGATGGCGTCCACGCCGCTCATCGCCGCCGCGTACGCGCCGATGTACTTCTTGACCCTGTAACAGAACATATCGACCGCGAGCTTCGCGCGCGCGTTGCCCGCGGCCGCGGCGTCGTCCAGATCGCGGAAGTCGCTCGACACGCCGGAGATGCCGAATACGCCGCTCTTCTTGTTCATGTACTCGTCCATCTGCTCGCAGTCGAAGTTCATGCGCCGCATCATGTAGGTGACGAGCGCGGGGTCGATGTCGCCGCAGCGCGTGCCCATGGGCAGGCCTTCGAGAGGAGTCAGGCCCATCGTGGTGTCAACGGACTTTCCGCCCTTGACGGCCGCGATGCTCGAGCCGTTGCCGAGGTGGCAGGTGATGACCTTCGTCTGCTCGACGGGCATGCCGAGCTTTTCGATGGCGCGCCGCGAAACATACAGGTGCGAGGTGCCGTGGAAGCCGTAGCGGCGGATCATGAAATCCGCATACGCCTCGTAGGGCAGGCCGTAGAGGAACACCTCGGGCGACATGGTCTGGTGGAACGCCGTATCGAACACCGCGACCATGGGCACCTCGGGCATGATGGCGCGGCAGGCGCGGATGCCCATGAGGTTCGCCGGGTTGTGGAGCGGCGCCAGTACGGAAAGCTTGTCGATCTCCTCTATGAGCTCTTCCGTAATGAGCACGGACTTCGAAAACCGCTCGCCGCCGTGCACGACGCGATGGCCCACCGCGTCGATTTCCTTCATGCTGGATACGACGCCGATCTTAGCATCCGCAAGCGCATCCAAAACCATGCGGATGGCGTCGGTATGGTCGTTCATTTCCTGACTGAACTCGTATTTATCGCGTCCGATGGGCTTGTAGGTCAGCTTTGAGCCGCCGATGCCGATGCGCTCGCAGATGCCCTTGGCGACGACTTCGGATTGCTCGACGTTGATGAGCTGGTACTTGAGCGAGGAGCTCCCGGCGTTGATGACGAGTATCTTCATTCGTGTTCCCCTTCCTTATTCCTGCTGCGCCTGAACGGCGGTGATGGCGACGACGTTGACGATATCCTCCACGCTGCAGCCGCGGGAGAGATCGTTGATGGGGCGCGCGAAGCCCTGGCAGATGGGACCGACGGCCTCCGCCCCCGCGAGCCTCTGCACGAGCTTGTAGCCGATGTTGCCCGCCTGCAGGTCCGGGAAGATCAGCACGTTCGCCCGGCCCGCGACTGGGCTGCCGGGACACTTGAGCCGGCCGACGGATTCGACGAGCGCGGCGTCCGCCTGCAGCTCGCCGTCCACGACGAGCTCGGGCGCGAGTTCTTTGACGAGCCTGGTCGCGGCGGCGACCTTATCGACGTTGTCGTGTTTGGCGCTGCCCTTGGTGGAGAAGGAGAGCATCGCCACGCGCGGCTCCATGCCGCACAGCGCTTTTCCGGTTTTCGCCGAGGCCATGGCGATGGCCGCGAGCTGCTCGGCCGTGGGGTCGATGTTTACGGCGCAGTCGCCGAAGATGAGCACGCCGTCGTCCCCGTAGGTCTTGTCGGGGACCTCCATGATAAAGCAGCTCGACACGGTCGATATTCCCTTGGCCATCTTGATGATCTGAAGCCCCGGGCGAAGCGTGTTTCCCGTTGTGTTGACGGCGCCCGCCACCATGCCGTCGGCCTTGCCGTCCTTGATGAGCATCGCGCCGAAAAAGAGGGGGTCCTTGATCTGCGCGAGCGCCTTCTCGGGCGTGACGCCCTTCTCCTTGCGCAGCTCGTAGAACCAGTCGACATAACGCTTGTAATCGGGGGAGCTTACGGGGTCTATGACATCCACGCCGTCGAGGCGGACGCTGAACTTCGCCGCGACCGCTTCGACCTCGTCCGGCCTGCCCACGAGCGTGACGCGCGCGAGGCCCGCCTCGGTGATCCTCTGCGCGGCCTGTACGGTGCGCTCCTCCGTTCCTTCCGCCAGAACGATGTGCTTGAGATCTGCTTTGGCTCTTTCCCTGATCCTGTCAAGGACAGACATGACGGTTTCTCCTTTCCGGTTCGAAAAGTCGGGACGCGCGGCCCCGAGTTGGTATTATAACACAATCGGGCGCGCCTTGACATCCATTTGCGGGAATTTGTCGCGTAATTTGGCGCTTTTCTATACATAGGGCCCTCAAATTGTGATATACTCCAACAAAACGTGCCGGAGGAGAGCGAATGGCGGCCTGCGTGGGCATCATCGCGGAATACAACCCGTTTCACAACGGGCATTTGCACCAGCTCGCGCGCGCGAAGGAGCTTTCGGACTGCGCGCACGCGATCGTCGCCATGAGCGGCAGCTTCACGCAGCGCGGCGAGCCCGCCTGCGCCGATAAGTTCACGCGCGCCCGCTGGGCGCTCGAAAACGGCGCGGATCTCGTTGTCGAATTGCCCACGCTCTTTTCTATGGCCGGCGCGGAACGCTTCGCGCGCGGCGGGGTGGCGCTGCTCGGCGCGAGCGGCATCGCGGAGGCGCTTTCCTTCGGCGCGGAGGATGCGGACATCGGGACGCTGCGTGCCCTCGCCTCCCTCACGGCCCTGGAAGGCGGGGCGCTCAAACAAAGGCTCGCCGCGCACCTTGCGGCGGGCAAATCCTTCCCCGCGGCGCGCGCGGCGGCCCTCGCGGACGCCCACGGCGGCGAGGAGATCCGTTCCGCACTGCTTTCGCCCAACAACATACTCGCCTTCGAATACATCAAAGCGATCGACATGCTATATCCCGGCATGCGCCCCGTGCCGGTGCGGAGGCAGGGCGCGGCGCACGACGCCGACGCGCCCGCCGGGGGCTTTGCGAGCGCGTCGAGCCTTCGCGCCGCGCTCGGGCGGAGCGACGCGGAATTCCTTGGCGCCTTCGCGCCGAAGAACGTATCCGAAGACTGCGCGCGCCTCCTCGCCTCGGGCGATATACCCTGTACCGCGGACGCGCTTTCCGACGCATTTCTGTACGCGCTGCGAAGGCTCCCTTCGCGTGAGCTCGCAAAGCTTCCCGACGTGGCCGAAGGGCTCGAGAACGCGATCTACCGCGAGGCGCGCGCGCAGACGCGCTACGAGGGCGTGCTCGCGGCGATCAAGTCGAAACGCTACACGCTCGCGCGGCTGCGCCGCATATTGAGCTGCGCGCTGCTGGGGATCACCAAAGAAAAGCTTCGCGCGAACCCCGCGCCGCGCTACATCCGCGTGCTCGGTGCGAGGAAGGATTCCCTCGGCCTGCTCTCGCGCCTCGCGGGAAGCGCTTCGCTGCCGATCGTGACCTGCAAGGCGGATTACGACGGGCTCGGGGACGAGGCCAGGGCCATGCTCGATCTCGACCTGTTCGCCGCCGAGGTGCTCGCCATGGCCGCGCCCAAGCCGCGGGCAGTGGACTATGAGTTCGCGCGGCCGCTGACGATCGTCTGATCTTCGCCATATCGGGGCGCGCCTCGCGCATACATTTGATGTATGAAGAGGCGCGTCGTTTTTTTCTCCTGCGCGGCGCTGTGCGCGCTGCTCATCGTTTTCAACAGGGAGTCGGCACAGGCCGCGCGCGAAGGCTTCGCGCTCTGGCAGAACGTGCTGCTCCCCTCCCTGCTGCCGTTTTTCGTATGCGCGCGCGTGATGCAATCGAGCGGCGCGATCAGCCCCGCGGACCCGGTGGCGCTCTTCGCGCTCAGCTTCGTTTCCGGCGCGCCTTCGGGCGCGCGGCTGTGCGCGGCCTTCGAACCGGGAGAAAAGAACCCGCACGGCCCCACGCTCGTCGCCGCCTCGCTCAATACGCTGAGCCCTGTGTTCGTCTGCGGGACATACGCCTCGGTCATGCTCGGCGCGCCCGTGCTCGCCATACCGCTGATCATGGGACAGCTCGTGAGCGCGCTCGCGTTCTTTGGCTATTTCCTCAAAAGCGGCGCCGCGGACATGGCGCGCTACCGGGCGCAGGACGCGCTTCCCGGCGCGAAATTATTCCCCGCCGCCATCACGGACGCGGTCGGTTCGCTGCTTGGCATCTGCGGCACGGTGGTGTTTTTCAGCGTGCTCGAAACCATGCTCGACACGGCGGGCGTCACGCACATACTGACCTGGCCGTTGGAAAAACTCGTGTACGCGCTCGGCGGCAGGGGCGACGCCGTGGAGGCGGCGCTCTCGGCGCTCGTCGAGGTCGCCTCGGGCGCGAACGAGCTCGCCCAATCCGGCATGGGGCTTCGCGCGACGGTGACTGTTTCCGCGTTCGCGTTTACCTTCGGCGGGCTGTGCGTGGCGGTGCAGTCGATGCTCTTTATGCGCGTCGAGCTCGGGCGGTACCTGCTCGTCAAGCTCGCGCAGGCCTCGCTTTCGGCGCTCATCGCGTTTTTGATTTTTCCGCTGTGCGCCAAGGGCATCACCCCCGTCGGCGTCAGCCTCGACGAGGTGTTGGGCAACGCGCTTTCGGCCTGCGCGATCTTCGCGACGTCCCTGCTGGGCATGGGCCTCGTGCTGCTGCTGTGCGCGGCGAAGCGAAGGCGAAGCCTTCGCGAAAGGTCGTAAAGCGGGCGGGGCGGATGATATCAGCCCCGCGACGAATACGGCCCCCGCGTAAAACGGAGGCCGGATCGTATTCCATTGATTGTCAATTGTCAATTATTCTATTCCTCGTCGTCAAAGTTCATGTCCTCGGCCTTTTTCTTGCGGCCGAACAGGCGCGAGAAGATGGAGCCCGTTTCCTCCTCTTCCTCGTCCTCCTCGTCGTAGTCGAACTCGTTGTCCGGCACGGGCGCGGCCGCCTGCGGGCGCGGCTGCTGCGCGGGCGACGGCGGGGCCTGGTGGTGCTGCGCGGCCGGCGGCGCCTGCGTGGTCCGTGCCGCCTGCTGCACGGCGTCCGGGCGCACGTCGAGATCCTTGCGGTTGATGGCGACGAGCTGCCTGTATTCGTCGAGGAAGTTCTCAAGGTCGCGCAGCACGTCGTCCGCATACTTCTTCGCGCTCTCGAAAACCATGGCGGCGTTGGCTTCCGCCTTCAGGGCCAGAAGCTTCGCGCGGCGCTGCGCCTCCTGGTAGATCTCATCCTCGGAGATGAGCCGCTCGTACTCGGCCTGCGCCTTCTCGTTGATGCTCCGGGCGTTGGCGTTGGCGCGGGCGATCAAAGCGTCCGAATCCATTTGCGCCTTGGCGACGACTTCGCGCGCGTGCTCCTCCGCATTGTCGATCATGGTCTGCGACTCGATGATGACGCTGTTCGCGCGGCGGATGTCCTCCGGGATGGTCACCTTGAGATCGCCCAGGAGGTCCATCAGCTCGTCCGCGCTGATGACGCGCTTGTTTCCGCCCCCGCCTATTTTGGGTCTGGGGCTGGTTTCGACAAGCTCCTCAAGCTGGCCGATGATCGTGAATATCTGCATGTTCTGCACGTCGTTGCTCATCGCTTTATCAACCTTTCAGATACGATTTTGTTTATCCGCTCCGGCACGAGCGTGCCGATATCCGCACCGTAGCGCGCGAGCTCCCGCACCGCGCCGGAGCTGACGTGCGCGTACTTCGCCCCGCAGGTGAGGTACACGGTCTGCACTTCGGGCGCGAGCAGCCGGTTGAAGGCCTCCATCTCGGTCTCGTAGGCATAGTCGGCGGCATTGCGCAAGCCGCGCACGAGGTGCGTCGCGCCGATGGATTTGGCGTATTGGGCCGTCAGCCCCGCGGACGAATCCGCGCAAGCGTTCACAAGCCCTTCGTCCCCGATGACATGCCGTATCATCTGCACGCGCTCGTCGGCGGTGAAAACCGCGCGCTTGTCCGCGTTCTCGAGCACGCACACGCGCACCTCGCCGAAAAGCCGGCACGCCCGTTTGAGCACATCCAGATGACCGAGCGTAAAGGGATCGAAGCTGCCCGGGAACACCGCGAGGGTTTTCATCCATCCGCCTCCCTGAAAAACGAAAGCGCCGCTTCGCCGTAATTTCTGCGCTCCGCGAGCCGAAAGCCCGGCGGCGGGTCGACGGCTTCCCTCGCGCGGTGCTCCGCCGCGATCACGCAGCCCTTTTCGAGCGCGTCCGCCTCGCCGAGTGCCGCCATGGCTTTGGGGATCAGCCCCGCGCCGTAGGGCGGGTCGAGAAACACCAGATTGAACTTCATGCCCGCTGCGGCCGCGCGCCGGACGGCGAGCGCGTAATCGAGGCAATAGAGCGCAGTCCTGTCCTCGAAGTGGAGTTTTTTGACGTTGGCCGCGATCGCGAGATATGCCTCGCGCGCGGAATCGTTGATCACCGCGAACTTCGCGCCGCGCGACACGGCCTCGAGCCCCAGCGCGCCGGAGCCGGCGAACAGGTCGAACACGGTCGCCTCCGGGATCTCGTATTGCAATATCCCGAAGAGCGACTCGCGCACGCGCTCGAGCGTAGGCCGCGTATCGGCCCCTTTGGGGGCGCGGATCAGCGTTCCCCTTTTCTCTCCCGCGATGATGCGCACGCCAAAG
>MWBW01000068.1 GCA_002069725.1 Firmicutes bacterium ADurb.Bin248
GGCCCGTGCGGCCTCGGCTATCGGGCCGTAATCGCTCTTTACATAAAACGCGTCGCCGTGGGTCACGAGGATGCGCACGCCCTCCACTTCCAGAACCTCCGCGGCCGGCAACTCGATTCCCCGCGCGCGGTCCACATTGCCCGCAACGAGCGTGACGGGCGTATCGGCGGGAACGCGCACGTGCAGAAGGTCGGCGGCGCCGTCACCGCAGTGCACAAGCCGATCGAAGGGCGACTCGCGGTCGATGATGCGCTGCAGCATGACGGTGTTGCCGTGCGAATCGGATACCACCAGTATTTTCATACCCTCCCCGCGCGCTTTCGGAATCCGCCTTGCGTCGTCCATTGTGCGATCCGGCGCGGCGGCGCGCAATTCCTTTTCCCCCGCCGGTAAATTATCGTGGACAAACGCGCCCGCGGCGTGCTCACACTACGCCATGGGCGCAAACGATCCGAATACCGCCACCGGGCATTTCCATCCGCTGATCCGCCGCTGGTTCGCGGGGCGCTACGGTGAACCCACGCCCGTGCAGGCCGCCGCCTGGCCTCATATCGCCTCCCGCGAGCACGTCCTCGTTACCGCGCCCACCGGCAGCGGCAAGACGCTCGCCGCCTTTCTCTGGAGCATCGACCGTATGCTGACAGGCGCATGGAGCGCGGGATGCACGCGCGTGCTCTACGTGTCGCCGCTCAAGGCGCTCAATAACGATATCCGACGGAATCTCACGACACCCCTGGACGAGCTCTCCGCGCTCTTCGCGGCTGAAGGGGTGCCCTTCCCCTCCATACGGGCGCTTACGCGCAGCGGTGACACGCCCGCGGAGGAGCGGCGCCGCATGCTGAGGCGCCCGCCGGAGGTCCTCATTACGACCCCGGAGAGCCTCAACATCCTCCTCACCTCGAGAAGCGGAAGGAGCGGTCTCGACGGCATACAGGCGGTCATTCTGGACGAGATCCACGCCGTCGCGGGAACCAGGCGGGGGGTGCACCTGATGACGGCGGTCGAGCGCCTGGTGCCGCTCGCGGGCGAGTTCCAGCGCATCGCGCTCTCCGCGACGGTCAGGCCGCTTGACACGGTCGCTTCCTTCGTCGGAGGATTTCGTCTTATCGAATCTCCGACGGGCGACCGTTATGAACCGCGAAGCGTGCGCGCGGTAAGCCCTGAAAACCCGAAGCACTTCGACGTGCGCGTTTGCTTTCCCGATAACGCCCGCGAGCGCGCTGCCGACGACACATGGTGGCCCGTACTGGCGGCCGATTTTAAGAAGATTATTGCCGCCGGACGCTCAACCCTCTTCTTCACCAACAGCCGCCGGACGGCCGAAAAACTCGCGCGGCTCATCAACGAGAACGAGCCCGCGCCGATCGCGTACCCGCACCACGGGTCGCTCTCGCGCGAGCTCCGCCTGGAGGTGGAGCGCAGGCTGAAGGAGGGGGCCCTCCGCGCGATAGTGGCGACGAGCTCGCTCGAGCTGGGAATCGACATCGGCGAGCTGGACCGCGTGGTCCTGGTACAGACTCCGTTCGCGCTGTCCTCCACGATCCAGCGCATCGGCCGGTCGGGCCACGGCGTGGGCGAGACCAGCCGCGGCCTGATCTACCCGACCCACGGCAGGGACTTCCTGTACGCGGCGGTGGCCGCGCGCGCGGTCATGGAGCGCGACATCGAGCCCGTGCGCCCGGTCGAGAACCCGCTCGACGTGCTCGCGCAGGTGGTCCTCTCGATGTGCTGCGCGGAGGAATGGAACGTGGACCGCCTGTACGCGCGCATTCGAACCGCCTGGCCGTACCGCGATCTCCCGCGCCGGCACTTCGACCTGGTCCTCGAGATGCTCGCCGGCCGCTACGCCGGAACCCGGATCCGCGAGCTCGCTCCGAGGCTGTCGGTCGACCGGACGGACAACACCGTGCGCGCCCGTTCGGGGGCCGCCATGCTCGTCTATCTCTCGGGCGGCACCATCCCCGACCGCGGCTATTTCGACCTGCGCGTGCAGGAGACCCGCGCCCGCATCGGCGAGCTCGACGAGGAGTTCGTATGGGAGCGCCGGGTCGGCGAGAGCTTCGCGCTGGGCGCACAGGTCTGGCGCATACAGAGGATCACCCACAACGATGTGGAGGTCGTCGCCGTCGGCGCGGCGCCGGGAATCATTCCGTTCTGGCGCGCTGAGGAACAGCACCGC
Organism: Firmicutes bacterium ADurb.Bin248; assembly: GCA_002069725.1. Taxonomy (GTDB): domain Bacteria; phylum Bacillota; class Clostridia; order Christensenellales; family CAG-138; genus Phil1. The sequence goes on from MWBW01000068.1 coordinate 2,180, forward strand.
GACTTTCACTTTGCCAGTCGGATCGCGCTCTTCCTGGAGGAGGCGGAACGCCGGCTGGGAGAGAAGGACTTCGAGGACGAGCTCGCGACGCGCAATTGCATGGACGCGGCCGCCGCGCGCGAGCTTACCGGCTTTCTCGCGCTCCAGCGCTCCGCGACGGGCGCCCCGCTGCCCCACCGGCGCCATCTTCTTATAGAGCACCTCGACGAACCGCTTAACATCCAGGAGAGAAGGCAGGTCCTGCTCCACACCATGTGGGGCGGACGCGTCAACCAGCCCCTCGCGCATGCGCTTGCCGCGGCCTGGGAAGAGCGTTACGGCCATCGGGTCGAGGTGATGGCCAACAACGAGTGCGTGATGCTGCTCGCGCCCCGCTCGTTCACCAGGCGCGAGCTTCTCGATCTTCTTCCGCCCGGAAGGATCGAGGAGCTTCTGCGCATCGGGCTCGAGCGAACGGGCTTCTTTGGAGCGCGTTTCCGTGAGAACGCGGGCAGGGCGCTTCTCCTTCCCCGCGGCGGATTCGGCAAGCGCCTGCCGCTGTGGCTGAACCGGCTGAGATCGAAGAAACTCCTCGACGCCGTCATGGATTTCGAGGACTTTCCGATTCTTCTCGAGACCTGGCGCACCTGTTTGCGCGACGAGTTCGACATCCCCGCGCTGATGTCTCTTCTGGATGAGGTGCGCGAGGGGGAAATCGCCGTCACCGAGGTCACGACGATGAAGGCCTCCCCCTTCGCCGAAGGGCTTATCTGGCAACAGACCAACGACTATATGTACCGGGACGACACTCCCGATCCCGGCGGACGCTCGCGCCTGGGCGAGGACCTGCTCCGCGAAGTCGCCGTGTCGGAGGGACTGCGTCCCGAGATACCGCCCGCCCTCGCGGCGACGCTCGAAGCGAAGCTCCGCCGCACCGCACCAGGCTACGCGCCCGCCACCCCGCGTGACCTGCTCGAAACGCTCAAGGAGCGCCTGGTCGTACCGGTAGCGGAGTGGCGTGAGCTGCTCGACGCGGCCTCGCGCGATCACGGTCTGGACGCGTTGGCCGCCGAAGAGCACATCCGTAAAAAAATCAGAAGGATCGTCATGCCGGGCGGCGAGGTCGAATCCGTCTGCGCGCTCGAGTCGGTGCCGCTGCTTTCCGCTCTCTCCGCCACGGCGCCCGACACGAGCGCGGAGGAGACCGGGGCGGATCCCGCCGAACTGCTGTCGCAGTGGCTCTCGTTTTACGGCCCGGTGAGTCCTTCCTTTGTCGGCAAGGCGCTGGGCCTTACGGAAGAGCGCCTTGAGCATCTGCTCGCGGAGCTCGACGGAGAGGGACGCGTAGTTGCGGGCCGGCTGATGGAGGGAAGCGTTTCGATCGAGCTGTGCGACAGGGAGAATATGGAACGCCTGCTCCGCATGCTCCGGCGTTCGCGGAGGGCGGTGTTCAGGGCGCTCCCCCCGGACCGCCTGGGGCTTTTTCTCGCGGCCTGGCAGGGGCTTGCCTCCAGGGGAAGCCGCATTGAGGACATGAGGAACAGGCTCGAGGCGCTCTTCGGCCTGCCGGCGCCCGCGGCCGCCTGGGAGGAGTACATACTCCCCGCGCGTCTCGACCCTTACCATACCATGTGGCTGGACAGCCTGATGCAGACGAGCGATCTCTGCTGGGCCGGCTGCGGCCCGAAGAAAATCATCTTCTGCTTCGAGAGCGAACGCGCGCTCTTTGTCGAACGCCCCGACGGCATCGAAGAGGCGCTCGCCATACTACCGTCCGCGCGGGGTCGCTACTCGTTCATGGAGTGCGCGCGGCATTCGGGTATCCCGACGGGCGAGCTCACCGACCGGCTGTGGGAGCTCGCCTGGAAGGGTATTGCGGCCAACGACGGATTCCACGTGGTGAGAAGCGGCGCGCTCCACGGGTTTTCGCCCTTCTCCCGGGAGAGCGACGATCCCCGGGGCGCGCGTGCGGCCTTCCATCGATGGGAATCGACCCGGCCCATGGCCGGCAACTGGCACATTATCGACGGGGGTGACGTCGAGCGCGACGCGCTGGAGGAAGAGGAACTGCGCAGGGACCGCGTCCGCGCCCTCCTGCGCCGCTACGGGGTGATATTCCGCGAGCTCCTTGAGCGGGAGTTGCCGCCGCTGCGCTGGGGAGTCCTGTTCCGCACGCTCAGGCTGATGGAGCTGTCTGGAGAGATACTCGCCGGGCAGTTCTTCGAGGGGATCCCGGGGCCGCAGTTCGCCTCCCACGAGGCCTTCGGAATGTTGAACGAAGAACTCCCGGACGACGCCGTGTACTGGATGAACGCCGTCGACCCGGCCTCACTCTGCGGCGTGAAACTCGAAGCGCTTAAAGGCGCCCTCCCCCCGCGCCTGACCACCACGAGCCTGTCCTTTCACGGAAGCCGTCCCGTGCTCATAGCGCGCAAAAACTGCGCGGCGCTGGAGATCGCCGCGCCGCCCGACTCGCCCCATCTCTTCCGCCACCTCGAACTTTTCAAGGCACTTCTGGGACGGCAATTCAACGCGCCCCATTCGGTACGCGTGGAGACCATCAACGGCACCCAGGCCTGTTCGAGCGAGTACGCCGACGCGTTCAGGGAGTTCGGATTCGTACCGAACTACCGCGCCCTGGAGCTGCGCAGGCGCTACTGAATCCCGTCATAGTAAATTGAATTTGACAACGGCGCTCGCCGCTTGTTTCATCCCTCTACACATCACACCCGGGAGGAAATGATGAAAAAGCTCATCGCCGTACTCGTACTCTTCTGCGCCGCTTCGGCCTGGGCGGTGGACCTCAAGAACGAGGACTCGCGCCGTTACGAGGTGAAGATCCATTCCGTCGGGACCACGAATACCTCAATCGAGAGCAACACGACACAGATGAGCGTGTGCTCCGATTGCGAGATCGAGGTGGTCGGGGTTGGAAGCGTGAAGGCGAGCGGCTCGGAGACGGTCGTCATAAAGAACGGGGCGCTCGAGGTGCGGTAGACGGAACCGCCGCGGTCCGCCCGACGGGCCGCGGCGCATGTGTATCAGAGCTCGAACGAGTAAACGGCGGAGAACGTAATCCCGTAGAACATCAGCGTGGCCCTGGAAAATTCGCCCGAATTATCGTCATAGTCGATCGTAAACCACTGACAGCGCCCCCCCAGCGTGATCGTGGTGGACGCCGATTCGATGTAGTACGCGAGCGAGAGGGTCGAGTTGAAGCCCGCCTCGCGCGCGGCCGACGATCCCCCGCCCATGGATGCGTCATGCCTCTCCCGTCCGAAGCCGTACAGGCCGGAAAGGTTGCCGAGCAGAAAGACGCTGTCCGAAAGAGGAAGCGTGAGTCCCACACCCAGCGCGGGGCCGACCCCGTAATGACTGCCGTCCGCCCAGTCGTAGCCCATCACCTTGACGCCCCCGAAAAGCTTAACGTAGCGGTTGATTGAGTAGTTGAGCGCGGTATCGGAGTCGTAGCGCCTGATCGACTCGCTGTTTCCGGGCGACATCTCCATATCATACATGCCGTAGAGGAACACGGCCGTGAGGCTCCACTTCGGCGAAAAACCAATCGCCACGACAGGGCCATAGAGCAATGAGGGATCGATCGAGGGATCATCCCTGTCCTTAAGGCTCTCTTCCCACCAGGCGTACCAGACCGAGCCGCCGATGCTCAGATCGGCGGCATTTGCCGCGGACGGCGTCGCCGCGAGCAGAAGAATGCACGATATGACCGCGAACCATTTTCCAGACTTCATTCAATCCTCCATGCCCGCACCGGAATACCGGCGCGGGCATACCTGTTACAGCTCGAACGAATACACCGCCGAGAAGGTGATGCCGTAGAAGGTTATATTGGATTCGGGGAACTCGTTCGGATCGTCTTTTTCGTAATCGATATTGAACCACTGATAACGCCCGCCCAGCGTGATCGTTGTGGACGCCGATTCGATGTAGTACGCGAGCGAGAGTGTCGTATTGAATCCAAGCTCCCGCGCGTCAGAGGACGATCCCCCGTCGTGCTCCTCGCGGCCGAATCCGTACACGCCCGACACATTGCCGAGAAGGAACAGACTGTCCGAGAGCGGAAGCGTAAGGCCCAGCCCGAGCGCCGGCCCCACTCCGTAATGAGAACCTTGATCAAACGAGTACCCCATCACCTTCGCGCCGCCGAATACTTTTATATAGCGGTTGATGGAATAGTTGAGCGCGATATCCGAGTCGTACCGCCGCAACGGCTCCGTTTCGCCCGGGGTCATCGGGTAGTCGTACACACCGTACAGGAACACCGCGGTGAGGCTCCACCTGGGGGCGAAGCCGAGAGCGAACATGGGCCCGTAGAGAAAGGTCGGATCCACCGAGGGATCGCTGTTATCGATCTGATTCTCGTTATACCACGCATACCAGACGGAAGCCCCCACGCTGAAATCGGCGGCACCCGAAACCGCGGGGAACAGCAGGACAAAGAGCAGGCACACTCCCGAAAAAACGCGACACGAAGCCTTCATTCAATCCTCCTGACAATCGGAAAAATCTGATTACGAGCGCGGCCGGCGTTCCGTTCGGCGCGCGATCAAAGCGCAAAGGCGTAGACGGCCGACAGGGTGATGCCGTAGAACTGGTGTGTCATGTCGCCAAAGCCTTCCCT
>MWBW01000069.1 GCA_002069725.1 Firmicutes bacterium ADurb.Bin248
GAGCTTCGACCTTCGCAAGAAATGGTAGCTTCCGTCCGGGGCTTCCGGCTTCAGTCAAAGAGCGAATCGATGTAGTGTTCGAAGCCTTTAGGCCCGCCGTCGGCGAGCGCCGCGACGGCGCCGGTTCCCACGATGAAACCGCCCGCCAGCTCAACGGCCGCGCGCGCGTCGGCCGCGTTTCGAACGCCGAAGCCTAACACCACCGGGACGCGGCTCGATCGCCGTGCGCGGCGTATCTTTACACGCGTGGCGGCATCGAGCTTAAAATCGGCTCCGGTTATTCCGCGGATAGAAACGAAATAGAGAAAGCCCCGCGCAGCTCGGGCGGTCGCCTCGATCTGCCCATGAGTATTTTCCGGTGTAAGGAAATCGATGTATTCTAATTTCTCCATGGCGAGGGCGTCACGGAAGGGCCAGCTCTCTACGAAGGGCACATCGGGTAATATAAGGCCGCTGATGCCGGCTCGCCTGGATTCTCTGGCAAAACGCATTAGCCCTAAGTTGTGTACCGGATTCGCGTAGCTCATCATATAGATTTTCTTGTCTGAATGGGCTTTTCCCATGATATCGCCGATAGAACGAAAGAGTTCTTTAAGCCAGAAACCGCGTGCAAGCACCTCCTCTCCGGCACTTGCGATAACAGGGCCGTCGGCAACAGGATCGGAGAATGGAACTCCCACCTCCAAAAAATCGAAGCGCTCTAAAGCTATAGACGCGGCCTCTTTAAAGCGTCCGACATCGGGATGGTTACCCATGAGATAAATGCCGTTGTAGCCTTTCATTTTTTAAGGGCCTCCTCGATTATTCCCATGTCCTTGTCGCCCCGGCCCGACAGGTTGACGAGTACGGTCGAGCCTCTCAGCGACCGGCGATTTCTGATGACGTATCCTAAGGCATGGCTGCTTTCAAGCGCCGGGATGATCCCCTCAGTACGCGTGAGGTACAGGCAGGCCTGAAGCGCGTCGGCGTCGGAGCACTCGGCGTAACGGGCCAGGCCGCTGTCTTTAAGATAGCCGTGTTCCGGACCTACTCCCGAGTAGTCAAGCCCGGCCGATATGGAATGGACCGGCAATATCTGACCTTCGTCCGTTTGAAGAAGGTAAATTCGGCTGCCCTGGAAGATGCCGGGCCTCCCTCTGGATAGAGAGGCACTGTGGTCTCCGGGCGCCTTAGAGCGGCCCCCGGCCTCGACGCCAATAAGCGTTGTACTTTTACTCCCGAGGTAGGCTGAAAACAAACCCGCTGCATTGCTGCCGCCTCCCACGCAGGCAACCACGGTATCGGGGTCTCTGCCCGTTATGCGGCGCATCTGCGAGCGGGCCTCTCGGCCTATGATCGACTGAAAATCGCGCACTATCCTGGGGAATGGCGAGGGTCCAATGACCGAACCGATGAGATAGTGCGTGTCCCGGACGCTTGCAACCCAATCACGCATTGCTTCGCTCACCGCGTCTTTAAGCGTGCGCTGGCCAGTTTTTACAGGTATCACCTCGGCCCCGAGGAGTTTCATTCGATGTACATTTTGCGCCTGCCGTGCCACGTCTTCGGCCCCCATGTATACTCGACAATCCATGCCCGTAAGAGCGGCGGCCGTTGCGGTGGCGACGCCGTGTTGTCCGGCCCCGGTTTCGGCTATCACGCGGCGTTTTCCCATGGAGCGCGCCAGAAGGATCTGCCCGAGCGTGTTGTTGAGCTTGTGCGATCCCGTGTGCACCAGGTCCTCTCGTTTAAAAAAGAGCTCCAGGCCGAGTTTTGCCGAAAGACGGCGGGCATGATAGACCGGAGTGGGCCTTCCCGCGTAGTCGCGGAGCAGGCGCGCGTGTTCGCTCCGCATGGCGGTGTCTTTCAGGAAGCGTCGGTAAGCGTCCTCCAGTTCGTACAGGGCGTTTATGAGGCTTTCGGGGACGAAGCGCCCGCCGTACTCGCCGTAATACCCCTGTTTATCGGGCATGGATTTCATCGTATACCTCGCGGAGCGTGTTGAACAGATTCATTATCTTTTCCTTTGATTTTATTCCGGGAGCGTCTTCGATTCCCGACGATACGTCGATTCCGTACGGCCGAATCAGGGCCAGAAGTCTCCCGAAGTTCGCCGCGTCGATGCCGCCCGCGACTATGGCGCGCTCTATATGCGGAAACCCGCGGAGCGCTTCCCAGTCGAAGGGCTTTCCCGTTCCACCGTAGAGGCCCGCGTCAAAGCGGTCCAGAAGAAGGAGCCCGCGCGCCGGCGCCATCGAAAGTGCTTCCATGTCTTCCGAGCCGCTCACTCTGTACGCCGTGATGACGCGGATGCGGCCGTCGAGACGCTGCGCGACGAGCGGGTCGTAGACCTGGGCGCAGTCCATCCGCGCGCCCTCGGCGGTCCGTGCTATGCTGTCCGCGTCACTTCCAGTAAAGACCCCGACGCGCAGTATTCCGGTTCCTTCCAACAGGCCGGAGAGGGCACGAGCGCGCTTCATGCCCACAAAGCGAGCCGAGGCCGAATGAAATACGAAGCCGGCGGCTGAAATTGGAAATTCCGCCGCAGCGGCAAGGTCTTCCTCTCGCGTAAATCCGCAGAGTTTAACGAACATTGCACATCTCCTTGAATAGTTTTTCAGGGGTGGAGGCCCTCATCAGGGCCGTACCTATAAGAAAGATTCCTGTTTCCGTGTTTTTGCGTACTCGGCTAATATCAACGGCGGACTCAATGCCGCTGGCGCACACTCGAGTAATGCCCCTGGGGATAGAGCTTAGCGTCGAGAAGGCGATATCCGGCTCCATCCTGAGCGTTGAGAGGTTGCGAGTATTGACCATGAGTACATTCGGAGAGAGCGAGAGAACTTCGTCGATTTCGTTCCTTTCGTGCACCTCGATTAGCGGAGATATGCCGGAGTCGAGCGCATGCCGGTATAGAGAGCTCAGATCGCGGCGAGAGAGCATGCGGGCTATAAGGAGCACTATGTCGGCGCCGAGTGTTGTGGCGAGGTCGATCTGCCAGGGGGAGCATATAAACTCTTTGCAGAGTACGGGTACCTTTACGGCATTGGCTGCATCGGCCAGATCGTCCCATGTGCCGCCGAAGTGCGTTCGGTCCGTCAGTACGCTGACGGCAAGCGCTCCGGCTTTTTCATATCGCGAGGCTATAGAAGCGGCGCTTCCGTCCGATATTCTGCCGGTCGAGGGCGAAGACCTTTTTATTTCGGCTATGATGCCGTTTTTCCCGACGAGGACAGAAGCCCCCTTTAATTCTCTTGCGCGAGGCGGCGCAGAACTAAGGCGAGCTCGGATGTCGGCAAGCTCGTCGCGTTTTAGCGAAGGCATCCGCGATAGGGCAAATACGTTAGAGTGCATTCCGACTGTCCCTCAGGGTCGAAAGGATCGCCATCACGGCGCCGCCGTGGATTGCGTCGAGCGCGGTGGCGTAGTGCGTTTCGATCTCGCCTCCGTCGCGATGGGCGAACAGCGCGAGCGCGGTATTGAGCGCGATGAGCCTGCCGAGCGGTGTGGGCGAGGGCGATTTGATGGTTTCGACAAAGCGCTCCGCGTTTTCGGCCGCCGTGAGGTTCCGGGGGAGCGTTTCGGCCTCGGCGGCGGTTATGAAGCGGGAAGGATCGATCGTGAATGAGCGCACCCGGCGGCCGCTCACCACGCGCACCTCGGTGGGAGTGACGGGCGAAACCTCGTCCATGCCATCCTCGGCCGAGTAGATGACGGCGCAGTCGTACTTGAGCTCCGCGGCCACGCCGGCGTAGAGTGGAAGCATGGCGGGATGGAACACGCCGATCGCCTGACGCAGCGGGCCGGCCGGGTTGGTGAGAGGGCCCAGATAGTTGAAGATGGTGCGCACCCCCAGCGCCTTCCGCACGGCGCCCGCGTGGCGCATGGCCGGGTGGTAGTTGGGTGCGAAAATGAAGACGAAGCGTCGCTTTCTGAAATACTCGGTCGCCTCTGCTCCGGTAAGGCCTATGGGCACACCGAGCGCATCCAGGAAATCGGCCGAACCGCTCCTGCTGGACACCGAACGGTTGCCGTGCTTGGCCACCGGAACGCCGAGCGAGGCCATGGTAAGAGCCACGGCGCTCGACACGTTGAACGAACCCGAGTTGTCGCCGCCGGTCCCGCAGGTATCGAACACGCCCGACTCGCACAGCTCGAGCGGGGAGGCGAAGGCGCGCATGGAGCGCACCGCGCCGAGGATTTCCTCCGGCGTCTCGCGCCGCACCTTGAGCGCCACCACTGCGGCCGCCATCTCGATCTCCGAGACGGCCCCCTGGAAGATGGCGTTGAACAGTCCCTCGCTCTCCAGGGCCGACAGGGTCCCTCCCTCCGAAAGCGTCCGTATTTCGCGTATCGCGCTCATATGCACCCTCCGATAAAATTTCCCAGTATGGTGAGACCGTGTTCCGTCAGATACGACTCGGGATGGAACTGTACCCCCCAGGCGCGCCGCGTGCGGTGACGCACCGCCATGATCTCGCCGTCCGAGGCGCGCGCCGTCACCTCCAGGCAGTCGGGAAGCGAATTCTCCATGGCGGCCAGGCTGTGGTAGCGCACCGCGTCGAATTCCTCCGGCACTCCCCTGAACAGGGCGTCGCCCGAATGGCGCACACGGTCGACCTTGCCGTGCATCACCCGGGCGGCGCGCGCCACCCTGCCCCCGAAGGCGTACACCATCGCCTGCATGCCGAGGCAGACGCCGAGCAGGGGAGTGCCGCTCGCCTTTTCGATCACGTCGAGCGTGATTCCCGAGTTTTCCGGCCCCGAGGGCCCCGGCGAAAGGACGATCCCCCGGTAGCGGCCCGGTTCGACGGAGGAAACCGGGGCGTCGTTCCGCACGACCTCGATTTCCTCGCCGAGCACCCGCAGGTACTCGACCAGATTGTAGGTAAAGGAATCGTAGTTATCGATAATCAGCAGCACGGGCGGTCTCCTCGATAGTGTTTTCCCTCGCAAACTGCAGACTTAGCGAAAGCGCGCGAAGTTTGTGGACGATCTCGTCGTACTCGCGCGCGGGCACGCTGTCGTGGACGATGCCCGCGCCCGCCTGTATGTAGCGCCTATCCCCGTCAAACACCGCAGTGCGGATGGTGATGCAGGTGTCCAGCCGGCCGTTGTAGCCGATGTACCCGACCGCTCCGGCGTAGATGCCGCGCGCGCGGCCCTCCATGGCGTCGATAAGCTCCATGGCCCGCACCTTGGGCGCGCCGCTCACGGTTCCGGCGGGAAAGGTCTCGCGCAGGGCGTCCACGGCGTCGCGCCCCTCTCCCAGCGCGCACGTGGCGAGCGACACAAGATGGATGACGTGCGAGTAGTCCTCGGGCTCCATGAAGCGGTCGACGCGCACGCTTCCGGGCGCGGCGATGCGGCCCAGGTCGTTCCGGGCCAGGTCCACCAGCATGAGGTGTTCGGCGCGCTCCTTGGGATCGGCGAGCAGGGTCGCGCGGTTTTCGCGGTTCTCGCGCGCCGTCCTGCCGCGCGGTATGGTCCCCGCTATGGGCTTGAGATACACCGTGTCGTCCTCCACCTTCACGTGGATCTCGGGCGAGCTCCCCACTATGTGGCGGTCGCCCTGTTTCAGGAAGAACATGTAGGGAGAGGGATTCACCATGCGGAGCTTGAGATAGAAGCGGAACGGATCGACCGGCTCGCAGATGTCGGCGCGCATGCTCAGCACTACCTGGATCGCCTCGCCCGCGGCGATCTCCTCCTTCGCGGCGCCCACCCTAGCCTCGAAGGAGCCGCGCTCTTCGCGGAAGCTCACCGCGAGCGGCGCGGGCCGCGAGGGAAGATAGGGGAGAGTGGTGCGCGCCAGGCGCTCTATAATGTCCCTCTCCATGGCTTCCAGGCGCCCGGCGGTTTCGCGGTACTGATCGGCGAGAGGACGCGAGCGGTCCACGTACATGCAGGCGGCGACGTGGCTCCGATCGAGACGGTTGTCGTATACGATGAAGTCGTCCACCTGGACCAGAAAGGCCGCGGGAGCGTCCCCATCACGCCTGATGTTTTTGCGCAGAACGCCCGTTTCGTTCGCAAGGTCGTAGGCGAAATAACCGACCAGTCCGCCGTTGAAGCTTCCGAATCGCGCGAACGCGGGCGAAATGTGGCGCGCCGTCTCCTCTTTCAGAAAATCGAAAAAATTGACGCGCCGCCCAGTCCGCACCCCGTCGACCTCCTCGATCACCATAGGCGGTTCGCAGCTCACCGAGCGGCGCGCGCCCAGACCGATGAAGGAGAAGCGGTTCCACGCCCCTCCGGCGCGCGCGCTCTCCAGGAGCGCCACGTGCGGCGAGTCCTGCAGAGCCTTGAGGAGGGAGAGCAGCCCCACCGCCGAGAGATCGAGCTCGCGGTAAAGCGGGATGCGGTCGTACCGGCGGGATCGAGGGGTAGAGTTGAGTCATGTACTTTCTCCTGTTCGCTGAAAAAAAAGGCCGCGGGATCACCTGCGAATCCCACGGCCTTTTTGCCCGTAAAAAAAGCCGCAGGTGGTTGCCCACCCGCGGCCTGCATGTTCAGATTATGCCATAGCTCAGTCGGAGGACAACCCCTTGGTCATCCACCACCAGCACTGGCCTGCGATGTTCGTTCTCGTGTTCATTGCGTTTGCGCGCGCTTCGGTTCCCGTTGAGTACGCGACTATAGGGATGGTATCGGAAAACTGTCAAGTAATATAATTTTTTCGGGGGGATGATGTGATGGCAGCGGGCCTGGCCGGTCACTTCCTGGTCTTCGACCAGTTCGAGTTCAACATATACTACGGGCCCGACTACC
>MWBW01000070.1 GCA_002069725.1 Firmicutes bacterium ADurb.Bin248
GAAGGGCGCTTGCGGGGCCGCGGCCGCGGCCTGGAGCTTCGCCTCGAGTTTCTCGAGCCGCTCGAGAAGCAATTCCGGCGTCTGACGCATTTCCTCCTCGGGGGAACAGATGCGGACGAACGCGCACTCGAGCTGCACGCGGGGGAGGGAGAGATGGCGCATGTTTGCGATGGCGTTCATGAGTATGTCCAGGGCGCGAAGCAGGGTTTCCGGCGAAACGCCCCCGGCCTGCGCGATGTAGCGGCGCATGGCGTCCTCGGTGCAGGCGAGCACGTCGGCGCAGTCGCCGCAGAGCCGGGCCAGAAGCAGCGCGCGCATGTGCTGGGTCAGATCGCGCGCGAACACGAATATGTCCCGTCCGCCGGAAACGACCCCGTCGAGCGCGCGCAGCGCCCCGGCGCGGTCGCCCGAAATCAGCGACGCCGCGACGCGGAACAGGTAATCTCCCTCCATGCTGCCGAGCACGGAGTAGACGCCCTCGGCCGTGACGTCCTGCCCGCAGAAGGCAAGGCACTGGTCCGCGAGCGAGAGCGCGTCGCGCATGCCGCCCTCGGCGGCGCGCGCGATGGCGACGAGGCCCTCGCGGTCGATTTTCGCGCCCACGCCCGTCACGGCGTTCCCGACGCAGCGCACGATGTCCTCGACGCCGAGGCGGTGGAAGTCGAACCTCTGGCAGCGCGAGAGTATCGTGGGCGTGACGCTCTGCGGCTCCGTCGTTGCGAGTATGAATACGACGTGCGCGGGCGGCTCCTCGAGGGTCTTGAGCAGGGCGTTGTCCGCGGCGCCCGAGAGCATGTGCGCCTCGTCTATGACGTAGACCTTGCGCGGCAGTTCGAGCGGCAGGAAGCGCGCCTTGTCGATGAGCGCGCGGATGTCGTCCACGCCGCTGTTCGAGGCCGCGTCCATCTCGATGATGTCCGGGGTATCCCCGGCGCTCACGAGGCAGGCGGCGCATTTGCCGCAGGGCTCGCCGTTCTCGGGGGCGAGGCAGTTGACGGCGCGGGCGAGTATCTTCGCGGTGCTGGTCTTGCCCGTGCCGCGCGAGCCCGAGAACATATACGCGTGCGCCGTGCGGCCCGACATGACCTGGTTTTTCAGTATGGTCGTCACATGCTCCTGCCCGAGCACCTCGTCGAAGCGGCGCGGGCGGTATTTTCGGTAAAGCGCCTGATAGGCCATAATCCCTCCGGTCATGTTGTGCGGTTTCGTATATGTACGTGCGCAACAGGCGTTCCCTGTGCCTATTGTTGCCAAGTTTATACCATATCATAAATTTTAGCATTTCGCGCGCCTCATTGCCATAGGTAAAAAAATGCTGTATAATACCATGCATATTGAATTCAAGGCAGGAGTCGGCGGCTATGGAGAAGAAAAAGATCGTGTTCAGCGGCATACAGCCCTCGGGATCGCCCACGCTGGGCAATTACGTGGGGGCGCTGCGCAACTGGTCGCTTCTCCAGGGCCCGGAGCGGCTGTGCTATTACTGCGTGGTCAATCTGCACGCGCTCACGGTCCGGCAGGACCCGGACGACCTTCGCCGCCGCACGGCGGAAACGGTCGCGCTGATACTCGCCTGCGGCATCGACCCGAAGGATTCCGTCGTGTTCGTGCAAAGCCACGTCCCCGCGCACTGCGAGCTGACCTGGCTCCTCTCCTGCTCGGCCTACATGGGCGAGCTGAACCGCATGACGCAGTTCAAGGATAAATCCGCGAAGCATCAGGACAACATCAACGCCGGGCTTTACACCTACCCGGTGCTGATGGCCTCGGACATACTGCTCTATCAGACCGACCTCGTGCCCGTGGGCGAGGACCAGCGCCAGCACATCGAGATCACGCGGGACGTCGCCATCCGCTTCAACAACGCGTACGGCGCGGTGTTCACGGTGCCGGAGGGCTGCATGCCCAAGGTCGGTGCGCGCGTGATGAGCCTGCAGGACCCGGCGCAGAAGATGAGTAAATCCGATCCGAACCCCAACGGCTACGTCGCCATCATGGACGACGCCTCGCTCATCGTCAAAAAGTTCAAGCGCGCGGTCACGGACTGCGACGGCTGCGTCAAATACGACCCCGTCAACAAGCCGGGCGTGTCGAACCTGATTGAACTGTACACCTCCTTCGCGGGCGGGAGCATCCCCGAGGCGGAGGCGCGCTTCGCGGGGCAGGGCTACGGCGCGCTCAAGCAGGCGGTCGCGGACGCGGTCATCGCGGAACTGACCCCCGTGCAGCAGCGTTTCCGGCAGTATATGGCGGACGAGGCTTACCTTCGCCGCGTCATGGACGAGGGCGCGGCGCGCGCGGCCGCGGCCGCGGCGGATACGCTCAAAAAGACGTACCGCGCGCTCGGACTGGACGTTTGAGGGCAATTGACAATCAAAATGATTCAGACGGTCTTCGTTTTAAGGGCGGGGGCCGTTCAAATTTGGAACATCGGGGGAACGCGTATGCGCGGACTTGGTACGATTGTGAACGTGGCGGCGGTGCTCGCGGGCGGCCTGGCGGGATTGCTCTTAAAAAACGGGCTGAAACAGCGCTTTCAGGACATTTTGATGAAGGCGCTCGGGCTGAGCACGATATTCCTCGGCATCGCGGGCGCGATGACGGGGCTCATGGAGATTTCCGGCGGCAGGCTCGCGACGGCGGGCACCGCGACGCTCATCGCCTCGCTCGTGCTCGGTTCGCTCGTCGGCGAGTGGATCAACATCGACCGCGGGCTGGAGCATTTCGGCACATGGCTTCGGCGCAAGGCCAAAAGCGAAAACGACGCGGGCTTCCTCGAGGGCTTCGTCAACGCCTCGCTCGTGATCTGCGTGGGCGCGATGGCTATCGTCGGCCCCATACAGGACGGGCTTACCGGCGACGCCTCCATGCTCTACGCCAAATCCGCGCTCGACGCCGTGATCGTGATGATCTTCGCCTCGACCTGCGGCAAGGGCGCGCTCTTCTCCGCGATCCCGCTGGGGATACTCCAGGGCGGGGTCACGCTGCTCGCGGGCCTCGTGGCGCCCCTGCTCGGGGAGGCCGTCATAGCGGGCGTTTCCTTCGTAGGCGCGGCGCTGATCTTCTGCGTGGGCGTGAACCTCTGCTTCGGCAACCGCTTCAAGGTGGCCAACATGCTGCCCGCGCTCGTCGTCGCGGGCGCGATCGCGGGATTCATGGGGTAAAAAACAGGATATGGCTTTCTTGAACAATGGGATGATTATATTCGCATTCGGTTTATTGAACTATAATCAGTATAGGTTGGCATGTTCTTCCAGAGCGTATCTGTCCGTCATATTCGCAATATGATTGCATACCGACCGAATCACATTGACGCGCAATAAAGGGATAAACGATGCGTCCGATCTGATGGCCGTTAACGCATTGCGATACTCGAAGCTCTGTATTTTGCTGACATCGAGAGTAGATAAACCGGTCTTTTCGATAAATTCATCTATTTTCGAGTCGTTTTTTATAATCAGGTGCTGAATATCTTCTATTTCTTCAGACTCTTTCTTGCTCAGATGCGCCTTTTTGGTTAAACTTTCTTTTCGGAGCCTTAGAGCATCATTTTCATTTTGAACCGAAGTTATAGAAGCTATGGTAGCCCTAAACGCCTCAACGATCGGGTTATCGGGCAATTGCTGAGGATTCGTCAGATATGCTTTTGCAATATCGCGGATTATATATCCTGCTTTGCCGTCCAAACGCTGAACATCCCCTGAATTGATGATGACGGACATCAGGATCTTCTTGAGGTTCACGTCCATATCCTCGAAGGCTTCGCATGCGGGCGCTTTGTAATTTAACGAACCGGATTCCCATGGCCTCTCGATAAATTGAAGGAATATTTTCTTGATGTGATTTGGATTTATCTGGAGATAAACCTCCTCGAAATCCGCCGAATCCGCTATTCCTGTTTTAGTTGTAAAAGGATATTCATTCCTGAATATTTTAATTAAATACGTAAATATCGCGGTTAAATAGGTGACATATGAGTCTACGATAAAGCTTACGAAACGGTCGATAACGATATCTTTTCCCAGTTTCTGTTTTGTATATTCGGTTATAGAATCATTGAGCATAGTCCATTTATGCGTAATATTGCTATCATCGTTCATCGGAACATTTTCTCGCCAAAACGTTTCATAGCTGTTATAAAGCATATATATGGGCTCGGCTCTTTTAAACAATTCATTTATGTTTATCAGGTTCAAAGCAATTGCATCTTCAATATCATGATGGCGCTGTGCGATTTCATCGGCCCAGCGTACTATATACGCCTCAAATGACCAGGCGGGGTCCGTCCCGTTTACGCAATAGAATTTTTTGTATTTATCATAAAAATCCACGTAGGTTTTTCCGTGATTCGGACAGCTTCTCCGCGAAGTGGTCGGGGTGGGGCATGTATCGGTTCCATCCCACCCTTTGCAGTTTTCTCCCCAGGTCATTTCACTGTGATTGACGATGCCAAACAGCGTAAAATTGGTAAAGCTCTTCGATTTGGTTTCTACGAGAATTCGCATGCCATTTAAGTTGTGTTTAAAACCGCGATAATTCTTCGGGATATTGTACCCGATTGAAGCTGTCTCGCAGTTATTTGTTAACATGTTCAGCGTTCTCTCTCCCACGTGCCCAAAAGGCGTGTGGCCAATATCGTGTCCCAGTGCGATTGCTTCGGTCAAATCCTCGTCAAGCCCTAATACCCTCGACATCGTGCGCGCTATTTGCGCCACCTCGAGGGTATGCGTCATTCGATTCCGGGTATGATCGTTTTTCCCGAAAGTCACAACCTGAGTTTTTAAGGATAAACGCAAAAAAGCGTTAAGGTAAAGGATATTGTCTCTGTCCCGCATAAATTCGTTTCTGTATGGATGTAAAAAGGGCGTCCCTTTTGATGAAAACTGAATATATTTCCGCGGGGGTCTCAAGTCGCCGGCAATTCCCATAAAAGAACTCCTTATTTTATCAATTTTAAAGGAATACATTGATTAATTATATTCAAATTATAGCTGTTGAGAGGTTATTTGTCTACAAAAAATACAAAATCATACCTTTTTCGATGTAATTTGTTTATATCGTGGTTTTGGATTCTCGTGATTGCGCATATAAATTGGAAAGCAATCGAAGAAGCTCGTCGATGATCCTTTCATTTCCTCCATGCGTTGCGCTTTTTGCATTGCCGGGCCCTTTACGGGCGCTTAAATCCCCAAAACGCCCGGTTCGCTGAAATATATAGTAATATTCCCTTTGCTTTTCGGCGCGCGTTACTTACAATAGTACCATAATGTTCTCTTTTGCGTTTCGCGCCCGCGGGGGCGGGCGCGGCGTGAATTGCCAAACTTCCACCCGGATGCGCGCTGCGGTTGCGCAATTTCCAAGCGCGCTTGATGGCGCGCAACCGGGCGGATTGTTATCATCGTGGCATCGGACGAACGATGATTGGGAGGGAAAAAACATGATACTCGCGGACAAGATACTTCAGCTTCGAAGAAGCAACGGCTGGTCTCAGGAGGAGCTGGCGGAGCGGCTCAACATTTCGCGCCAGTCGGTTTCCAAATGGGAGAGCGCGCAGAGCATACCCGATATCGGCAAGATACTCGAGCTCTCGCAGATATTCGGCGTGACGACGGACTATCTTTTGAAAGACGAAATCGAGAAGCCCGCCTACTCGGGCACGGACAGTCTCTCGAACCTGCCCGGCGTATCCGTGCAGGAGGCCAACTCCTATATGGAAGCCTGCGCCCGCTACGCGCGGCGCGTCGGCATGGGCGTGGCGCTGTGCATACTGAGTCCGGCGCTGCTGATACTGCTCATCGGCTTTGCGATGTCGAACCTGCCCGATATGGTGGTCTCGGAGAGGGCCGCTACGGGCGCCGGCACGGCCATCCTGCTGGCGATGGTCGCCGCGGGCGTCACGCTCATCGTCGTCAGCGCGACGCGCATGCGCCGCTATGGATACCTCAAGCGCGGCGATTTCGAGCTGCAATACGGCGTGGAGGGCATCGTGCGCGGGCGGCGGGATTCCTTTGAGGGCAGGCACACGGCCATGGTCGCCATCGCGATCTCGCTGTGCATACTCTGCCCCGTGCCCCTCATCCTTGCGGGCATCATGGAGGCGCCCGAGTTCACGCTGACCCTGCTCACGAGCATATTGCTGCTTACCGTCGCCGTCGCGGTGTTCCTGTTCATCCTCGCGGGCATCATGAAGGCCTGCTACGACCGCCTGCTCGGCGAGGGGGAGTATTCCTTTGAGGAGCGCGAGGAGAGCAAGCGCAAGGATAAGTTCGGCGCGATCTACTGGCCCTGCGCCACGGCCGTCTACCTCGGCGTCAGCTTCCTCACGGACCGCTGGGACGCCACCTGGGTCATGTGGCCGGTCGTCGGGCTGCTGTTCGTGGCCGTCACGGCCGCGCTCAAGGCGAAAAACAAAGAATAAACGCAGTTTCGAACAATTTCGAAACCGAAGCAGGCTTGCGTTCGCGAACGCAAGCCTCAGCCCATCGGCAAAGCTGCCGGTGGGCTGAAATTTATTTGGGAAATCTGAAAAAGCCAAAAGGAGAAACGG
>MWBW01000071.1 GCA_002069725.1 Firmicutes bacterium ADurb.Bin248
ATCTCCTGCCGCTTCAACCCGGGCGGGGAGTTCCGCATCGGCACGCAGATCATGGGCAATCCCGCCGACGCGAAGTTCGGCTTCACGCGCGCGCAGCTCACCGAGGGCTTCAAAAAGCTCAAGGCGATGGGCGCCGGGCGCTTCGGATTGCATGCCTTCCTCTCCTCGTGCAACACGGACAACATGTATTACCCGACGCTCGCCAAGCTCCTGTTCACGACCGCGCGGGAGCTTTTTGAGGAGCTCGGGACCGAGATCGCCTTCATCAACCTCTCGGGCGGCATAGGCATACCCTACCGCCCCGAGGACAGCGCCACGGACATCGCCTTCGTGGGCGCGAAGGTGCGCGAGGTCTACGCGGAGGTGTTCGGCAACACGCCCATGCGCCCCGCGATCTATACGGAGCTCGGCCGCTACATGACCGGCCCCGCGGGCTATCTCGTCACGCGGGCGATCCACCATAAGGATACCTACAAGCGCTTCATCGGCGTGGACGCGTGCGCGGCGAACCTCATGCGCCCCGCGATATACGGCGCGTACCATCACATCACGGTGCTCGGCAAGGAGAACGCGCCGCACGATCATGTTTACGACGTGACCGGCTCGCTCTGCGAGAGCAGCGACCGCTTCGCCGTCGACAGGCTCCTGCCCGAAATCGAGCGGGGCGACCTGCTCGTCATACACGACACGGGCGCGCACGGCTTCTCGATGGGCTACAACTACAACGGCAAACTGAGGAGCGCGGAGGTGCTGCTGCGCGAGGACGGCAGCACCAGGCTCATCCGCCGCGCGGAAACGAACAGAGACTACTTTGCGACGCTCGATATTTTGGGCTTGCCGCGCCTTTCGGAGGAGAAATGAGCGGGGAGATCGAAATCAAACGCATCCCAAAGCTGAACCTCGGCCGCTTCCCGACGCCCATGTACGAGCTCGCCCGCCTCGGCGGGGCGCTCGGGCGCAGGATACTCGTCAAGCGGGACGACCTCTCGGGCGTCTCTACGGGCGGCAACAAGGTGCGCAAGCTCGAATACCTGCTGTACGACGCTGTGGATCAGGGCGCGGACATCGTGCTCACGACCGGCGGAGCGCAGTCTAACCACGCCATGCTCACGGCGGCCTGCTGCAACATGCTCTGCCTCGAGGCCATGCTCGTGCTCAAGGGGCGCGGGGTCATGGGGCGCGCCGGCAACCTGATGATCGACGAATTGCTGGGCGCCGAGGTGCGCTTCGTCGATACCGATTCCTACGGCGACGTGTATGCCGAGATGGCGCGCATCGAGGACGGGCTTCGCGCGAAGGGGAGAAGGCCCTACCACATCCCCGTGGGCGGCAGCGTGCCTCTGGGCACGCTCGGCTACGTCGACTGCGCCCGGGAGATCTTTTCCGACGCGCTCGAGGCGGGCGTTAAAATCGACCGCATCGTCTGCACGGCGGGCAGCGGCGGCACCATGGCGGGACTTTTGCTCGGCGCGCTGCTTTACGGGGACGGCTGCAGGGTCACGGGCGTCGCCGTGGACGACGGGCCGTTCGAGGACGTCGTGGCGGAGCTTGTCAACGGCGCGGCGGAGCTTCTGGGGCGGGGCGACGTCCATATTTCCGCTTCCGACGCGGACGTATATCCCTGCTTCGGCGCGGGATACGCCAGGCCCTCGAAGGCGGGGCTCGAGGCCATCCGTCTCGCCGCGAAAACCGAGGGGCTGATACTCGACCCCGTGTATACGGGCAAGACCATGGCCGGGCTCGTTGAAATGTGCGGGAACGGGAAGATCGGCGCGCACGAAACCGTCGTATTCCTGCACAGCGGCGGCATCGCCTCGGTGTTTGCGATCGACCCGGCGGATATCGTAGAATGAATACGCATAACGAAGCGCGGATAGAGCGCGTGAAAAAGACCGTAGGCATCATCGGCGGCATGGGGCCTCTGGCGACCGCCGACCTTTTCGCAAAGATCGTGCGATTCACCGCGGCCGGGAACGACCGGGAGCATATCCACACGATCATCGATTCGAACACCGCCATTCCCGACAGGACGGCCGCGATACTCGGCCTGGGCCCCAGCCCCGTGCCGGAACTCGTGAAATCCGCCCAACTCCTCGAAAACGCGGGCGCGGACCTGCTCGTCATGCCCTGCAACACGGCGCATTTTTACTATGACGACATCCGCCGCGCGACGCGGCTGCCCCTTTTGCACATGCTGCGCCTGACGGCGGAGGAGATCGAGCTTCGCGCGCTCAAAAAGGTCGCTCTGCTCGCGACGGACGGCACCGTGAAAACCGGCATCTACGCGAGGCTTTTCGAGGAGCGCGGAATCCCGTACGTCCTGCCGGACGAAGCGGGGCAGAGCGCCGTCATGGACGCCATCTACGCGGGCGTCAAGGCGGGCAGGCGCGATTACGACACATCCGCGCTCCGGCGCGCGCTCGACGAATCCATGGAGCGCGGCGCGGAAGCGTTCGTGCTCGGCTGCACGGAGCTGCCCGTCGCGTTTGCTCAATACCGGCTCGATTATCCCGTCGTGGATCCGACCGAGACGCTCGCGAAGGCCGCCATACGCGAGGCGGGGTATCTCCTCTCGCAATAGCTTCGCGCAAGCCAGGGGAACGGGGGAGCGCCGCCGCGTTTCCCCTTCGCATAGACGGATGATTTGGGAGGTAGCGTTATGCTCGGTTACATCCTCTTGGGGCTTGCCGCCCTCGCGGCGCTGCTGCTGCTCGCAGCCGCCGTCAACGCCGCGCGCATGAAGGCGAAGCCCGCCGCGGGCAAGCCCGCGATCTCGTGGACACAGGAGGAGGCCGCGCTCGACGCGGAGCGGCTTTCGGCCATGATTCGGGTGCAGACGCTCTCCAAAAAGCCGGGCGAGGATATGGCGGATTTCCGGGAGCTTCAGCAGGTCATGCGGCGGCTTTTCCCGCGCGCGTTCGCGGCGGCCGAGGTCGTCGATCTCGACGGAAGCCTGCTGCTTCGCTGGAAGGGGAGGGACAGCTCGCGCAGCGTCGTGCTCATGGGCCATCAGGACGTCGTGCCCGCGACCGAGCCGGGCTGGAAGTTCCCTCCGTTCGCCGGCACGGTGGACGAGGGGAAGATCTACGGCCGCGGCGCGATCGACTGCAAGGGCACGCTGATGACGGAGCTCGCCGCGATGGAGGAGCTCATGACCGAGGGCTTTGAGCCCGCGGTCGACGTCTATATCGCCTCCTCCGCGAACGAGGAGATTTCCGGCGGAGGAGCCACGGCGACGGCGAAACATATGGAGGAAAAAGGCGTCCGGCCCGAGCTTATACTCGACGAGGGCGGCGTGGTCACGACGGGGTTCTTCCCGGGGCTTTCCGGCCAGTGCGCGGTCGTCGGCGTCACGGAGAAGGGCTTTATCAACATCAAAGTCACGGCCAAGAGCCGCGGCGGCCACTCGTCCACGCCGCCCAGGCATAACCCCGTCGCGCGCCTCGCGGCGTTTGTGAACGACATGGAGCGCGCGCGCCCCTTCAAAAAGGCCTATTCCCCCGCGGTGAAGCGCATGTTCGCCTCCCTCGCGCCCGCGCTCAGCTTCCCGATGCGCCTGCTTTTCGGCAACCTCTGGCTTTTCGGGCCTTTGGTCAAGCTCCTGCTGCCCTCGGCCTCCGCCTACGGGGAAGCCATGCTCGCCACGACGTTCTGCTTTACCATGTGCGAAGGTTCCCCCGCGCCCAACGTCATACCGGCCGAGGCGAGCATGCTCTGCAACCTTCGCTGCATCGCCCATCAGGATATGGATGAAACCGTCGCCCTTTTCAAAAAGAAGGCGCAAAAGCACGACCTCGGCGTGGAGGTCATAACCGGCCGCGGTTCCTCGATGCTCGCGGACCTGGACGGCAAGGCGTTCCGCTATCTGAGCGCGTGCGTGCGCGCCTGCGTCCCCGGGGCGACCGTGACGCCCTACATGATGATGGGCGGCACCGACTGCCGCGAATACGAGGGCCTCAGCTCGGGATGCCTGCGCTTCTCGCCCATCCGGGCGAGCTCCGCGCAGATCAACAGCGCGCACAGCGTGGATGAGAACGTGGACGTCGCCTCGCTCATAGAGGCGCACAAATTCTACCGCTATTTGATTGAGAATTACGAATGATCGATTTTACAGAGCTCAACGCGCGTATAAAACCGCCCGATGAAGCCGTCATGCGCGCCTCGCGCGCGCGCTGGGACAGCCTCGCTAAGCCCCTTCGCAGCCTCGGCGCGCTCGAGGACGACGTCGTGCGCATCGCGGGCGTACAGGGCGCGCTCATGCCCGATGTTTCGCGCCGCGCCGTCGCGGTGATGTGCGCGGACAACGGCGTGGTCGCCCGGGGCGTGACGCAGACGGGGCAGGAAGTCACGGCCGTCGTGGCCGAAAGCATCGCGCGGGGCGCCTCGAGCGTGTGCCGCATGGCGCGCGTCGCGGGCGCGGAGGTTTATCCCGTGGACGTGGGCGTCGCGCGGCCCGTGGACATTCCCGCCCTCTGGCAGAGGAACGTCCGCCGCGGCACCGCGGATATGACCAAGGGCCCCGCCATGGAGCGCGGGGAGGCCTCGGCCGCCGTCGAAGCCGGCATGGAGGTCGTCCGCATACTCAGGGACGAAGGCTACCGCCTCGTCGCCACGGGCGAGATGGGCATAGGCAACACCACGACCAGCAGCGCCGTCATGGCCGCGCTGACGGGCAGGCCCGTCGAGGAGGTCACGGGGCGCGGCGCGGGCCTTTCCGACGAAGGGCTGCTTCGAAAGCAGGGCGCGGTCGCCGCCGCCCTCAAGATCAACCGGCCGGATGCTTCCGATGCGCTCGACGTGCTGCATAAGGTCGGCGGGCTGGACATCGCGGGCATCGCGGGGCTTTGCATCGGCGGCGCGCTGTATCGGGTGCCCGTGCTGCTCGACGGGGTCATCTCGCTTGTCGCGGCGCTTGCCGCGGCAAAGCTGTGCCCCGCCTGCGGGGCGTATCTGATCGCGAGCCACGTTTCCAAGGAGCCCGCCGCGGGCCTGTTGATCAAGGAGCTCGGCCTGGCGCCGCTGATCTGCGCGGGCATGGGCCTTGGCGAAGGCACGGGCGCGGTCGCGGCGATGCCGCTTTTGGATATGGCGCTCGCCGTGTATCGCGAAACGGCCACGTTCGAGGACATCCGCGTCCCGGCGTACAAGCCGCCGTGCTGATACTCGTCACGGGCGGCGCGTCGAGCGGAAAGTCCGCTTTCGCGGAGCGCCTCGTCGTGGAATCCGGCGTCGCGCCGCGCGTCTACGTCGCCTGCATGCTCGTGCGGGATGGCGAGGACGCGCTTCGCGTCGCGCGCCACAGGGAACTCCGGCAAGGCAAGGGCTTCCTCACGCGGGAGGCGCCCATCTCCCTCGCGGACGCCGATTTCCCGCCCGGCGGGGCCGCGCTCGTCGAGGATGTCGCCAACCTTGCCGCCAACGAGTGCTTCTCGACGGCGCAGGGCTTTTGCGGCGCGCGGGAGCGCGTGCTCGCGGGCATCGAACGGGCGAACGAAGCCTGCGGGCTTACGGTCGTTGTCACCTGCGAGCTCGCCTCGGACGGCGTCGTTTACGGCGAACAGACCTCCCGCTACATAAGCCTTCTCGCTGAAATCAACGCCGCCGTAGCCCAAATCGCGGATGAAGCGTACGAGGTCGTCTGCGGTATCCCGATTCCGCTCAAAGGAGGGCGCACATGAAGCTGATCCGCTCGTTTTGCATGGCGCTCTCGCTGTATTCGCGCCTGCCCGTCCCGCGCGTCGCGTGGGAGGAGGGGAATATGGCCTACGCGCTGTGCTTTTTCCCCATCGTAGGCGCTTTCGTCGCCTTTTTCCAGCTCGCGTGGCTGATACTCGCGGTCATACTCGGCCTCGGGACGGTGCTGACCGCGGCCGTGGTTTCGCTGATCCCGCTGGCGGTCGCGGGCGGCATCCATATGGACGGCTTCCTCGACACGGCGGACGCGCTCGGCTCGAATGCCTCCCGCGAGAGGGCGCTCGAGATCATGCGCGACCCGCACGTCGGCGCGAGCGCGCTCATCGCGGGCACGGCGTACATGCTGCTCGCCTTCGCGCTCTGGAGCGAGGTGGAAACGGCGGCGCCCGCGCTTTTCTCGCTGCTGCTCGTGCCCGTGCTCTCGCGCGCTCTCTCGGCGCTCGCCGCCGCGACGTTCAAAAACGCGCGCGGGGAAGGTCTGCTCGCCTCGATGCAAAAAGCTTCCGACGCGCGGGCCGCGCGCGTTGCTTCGGCGCTGTGGATACTCGCCGCGGCGGGGG
>MWBW01000072.1 GCA_002069725.1 Firmicutes bacterium ADurb.Bin248
CCCTCCGCCGGCGGTCACAACGCGCACGCCTTCCCTGACGAGCCTGTCGCGCACGAGGGGCGCGACCGTGGCCGAGAGCACGGCGAGCTTCGCGTCCGCGCCCGCGATCATCGAAACCAGGATATCCTCCGGCTGTTCGACATCCACGAGCACGGCGACGCCGCCCGCGGCCGTGATCCCGAAGAACACCCAGAGCCATTCGTAGGTGTTGTCCAGGGCGATGGCCGCGTGGCTCCCCGCGAGGCCGTTTCGCGCGAGCGCCGCGGCGAACGCCGCCGCGTCGCGCACAAACTCCGCGTAGGTTTTGCTCGATTCCTTGCCCGCGCGGTCGTACCACGTGACGGCGGGCGCGTCCCCCATGGGCACGAGTCCCTGGAGCGCGCTTCCCAGTTCCTGATAGTCCGGGGTTTCGTAATAGGCCTTGTTCTTCATGGCATCTGCTCCTCCGTCTGTTGGCCGAAGGTCCAGGCGACCTCCTGCTTGAGTGTGTCGTATTCCTTGAGTACCCCGAGAAAAGCGTCGACGGCCTCGGGGTCGAACTGGCCTCCCCTGCCCGTGACGAGCTGGTTGAGCGCGTAGTCGAAGGTGAGGTTGTCCCGGTAGAGCCGGTTGGAGGTCATGGCGTCGAACGCGTCCGCGACCGAGATGATGCGCGCTTCCTCGCGCGTGTCCTCCCCCGCGATCCCCCGCGGATAGCCGGAGCCGTCGTAGCGCTCGTGATGCTCGAGCACGATCTCGGCGATGTCGTCGAAAGCGGAGATCGCGCTGAGTATCTGGTAACCCTTCTCCGGGTGCATCATGATGATCTCATATTCGGCGCTGTTGAGCTTGCCGGGCTTGAGCAAAATACTGTCCGGCACCGCGACCTTGCCCACGTCGTGGAACAGGCCCGCGATGCGGACCCTTTCGCAGAAGCCCTCTTCCCGGCCCATGGCGCGCGCGATGCGCAGCGCGTAGTGCGAAACCCGGTCCGAGTGGCCGCGCGTGTAGAGGTCCCTCGCGTCGACGACGAGGCGAAGGGTCTTGATCACGTCCACATAGCTGTCGCCCAGCGAGGCGTACATTTTCTCGAGCTGCTTGTTCTTCTCGTCGAGATCATCGCGGTACGCCTTGATGATGCGCATCTGCCGAATGGACTTTACGCAGCTTTCGACCAGGAGCTCGAGCTGGTCGAAGCGCTCGTTTTTTTCGTAATAGCCCTGTATGTCCAGTTCGCGCAGCGCCCGCACCGGCGGCGCCATGCTCTTGTGGCCCGTGAGGAGTATGATGTAGATCTCCTTGTCGAAGGTGCGGACTTCGTTGATGACCCGGTCGCCCATGATGGGAGACATCAGAAAGTCCAGCAGCAGTATGTCGTAATGCCTGTCGCGCATGCGCTCGATGCCTCGGTAGGGGTCCGTTTCCACATCCACCATATAGCCCGAGGTTGTGAAATACGCCTGCAATGTCGCCGTCATGATGGGATCGTCATCCAGCGTCATGATCGAAAAATCCAATTGCTGCGCGCCAACCTTGTTCTTTCTCACTGGGCTGAAGCCTCCTGCCGAATCCGTTCCGTTTTCGAGTAATACTCGGGCGGTATCTCGAGGCCGAACACCGCCCCGCCGCCGGGATTATCCTCCGCCCACATGCGCCCGCCGAACTTCGCCTTGATGACGGTGTTGGAGATGTACACGCCCAGCCCCGTCCCGTGCGTGCCCTTGTTGGTGATCATCTGGCGGAAGAGCCTGTTGCGCACATCCGGCGCGATCCCCGTGCCGCGATCCTCCACAGTGATGCGAAGGTTCCCCTCGACGACGGCGAAGCGCGCGATGATCGTACCCCCGCCCTTGTCCTGCATGGCGAAAGCCGCGTTGGACACGAGGTTGTTGATCACCTGCACAAGGCTGTTCACGTCGCCGTGCACGCGGATCTCCTCCCCGGCCTGGTTGACGACCTCGAGGCTGCAGCTCGTCTTTTGCAGTTCGTGCCGCAGCAGCAGGGACACGCGCTTCATCAATTCATCCGTCGTGAAGTCGACCTGCGCGTCCGCGGAGATGTTGGCGGCCTGCCCCTTGACGGCGCTGATGATGTCGCTCATGTACGCGCAGGCGTCCCGCATTTTGGAGAGCCAGTCGCGCATTTCAAAGTAGATCTCGCGGTAGTCCTCCTCGGTGACCTCCCCGTCTCCTATGCTCGCCACGCACTCGTCGATGAGGTTGTCTATGGCGGCGCTGCTGCCGGATATGCTCATGATGGGCGTCTTGAGGTTGTGCGCGAGGCCGCCCACCATCTGGCCGAGGGAGGCGAGGCGCTCCTGCTCCATAAGGCGCGCCTGCGAGTCGTGCAGCCTCTGCATGCCGTCGCGAAGCTTCGTGACGTCCTTGAATATGGCGACGAACCCCTCGAGCATGCCGTCGACGATCAGCGGCGTGAGGTCCACCATGAAATAAAGCTTCTGCTTGCCCATGAAGGCGGACTGCTCGAAGGAGATGACCGACAGGCTCTCGCGGCAGCTCGCGGCCGCCGCGAGCAGGTTGTAGACGACGGTCTTGTTCTCGATGTCCTCCGCGTTGACGCACTCCTCGAGCCTCCTTCCGCGCGTCATGCCGTACTGCGCGAAGATCTTCTCGAAGGGGCGGTTGCAGTCGATGATCATGCCGCGGTCGTCCGTCACCAGATAGCAGTCGCTGATCCAGTCGAGCACCTTCTGCATGGCGATGGGCTTGATGTCGAGCATGTGGTAATGGTAGATCGCGTAGCCGTGCAGCGCGACCG
This sequence comes from Firmicutes bacterium ADurb.Bin248, assembly GCA_002069725.1. Lineage (GTDB taxonomy): Bacteria > Bacillota > Clostridia > Christensenellales > CAG-138 > Phil1. The sequence goes on from MWBW01000072.1 coordinate 2,758, forward strand.
TGGCGATGAAGCCAAGCGGCGTCGTCGCGATGCTCAGGTCGAACGCCTTGATGGTGGCCAGCAGGTTCACCACGCTCGGGATGAGGCTCCCCAGGCAGAAGAGCACCGCCTGCTGCGTGATGAGCTTCTTTTTCATCTCAAGCGCGTAACGCGCCATGAAATAGATGGAAAAGAGCAAGCACACGTAACTGAACGTGCCGGTCACGTAAATGTACGGCCCGAAAATCACGGCGCCCCCGTACACGGAAAAGTGCTTATAAAGAAGAAAATGGTGCGGGTTCGTCCACGCGATGAGGTTGGTCACCACGGGCAGTATGAAGAACAGGTAGTATTTCTTGGGCAGCTTCTCCAGGCCCAGCGTGAACGCGAGCGCTATGAGCAGCGAAAACACGGGCGCAAAGGCGCCGCCGACGTAGGTGATGGCGTCGCAGATCCTGAGCATCTCCTCGTTGGAAGGGTCCACGAAGTTGGCGGCGATGACGCCCAGCATCCAGATGATGATCGTGACGGTCACGAAAAAGTACAGCCTGTGGATGAGCTTATAGTTGCCCTTCCGAAGCCCGCGCAGCAGGAAGACAAGCATCGCGATGATCGCGACGAACATGATGAATATGGTGCCGTCGGATACCAGCGAAACCCCCTCCTTCCTCAGCCGCGCGCGAATTCGCCGAGCACTCTCCCAATGTCCGGCTCACGCCAGGCGAAGCCCTTTTCGGCAAGCTCCGCGACGGTGCGCCCCGCAAGGGGAACGGGCGGCGGCGCGGGGGCGAGGCGAAGCCCGTCCCAAAGCTCCCTGAGCATCACGAGCCCCATCGAGGGGCGCTCCGCCATCAGGCGCGCGAGCCGCGCGTCGAACTCCGCATCCGGCAGGCTTACGGCCCGCCCGTTCGAGAGGACGCGCATGAGTTCGCAAAACGCCGGCATGACGGGGTTGAACAGATGATACACGCTCTCGCGCCCGTCGAGCAGCAGCGCGACGGCCTGCGCGCACGCGTCCACCGGGGTTATCTCCACGGGGAGCGCGGCCATGCTTTCCGGATAGCACCCGAGCGCGAGCGCGCCCCGCATGAGCGCGTAGAACGCGTTGGCTTCCCGGTTCGTCTGGAACGCCCCGTCGCTCTGCCTGCCCACGAGCCTGCCCACGCGATAGATCCGCGCGAAGGGCAAAAGGTTCACGCAGCGGCGCACCAGAAGCTCCGCCGCGCACTTGCCGCGCACGTAAACGTTCGCCACGCCCTCGGGATCGGCGGGAGGGCTTTGCTCCGTGAAGGCTTCCCCGCGCCCGTCCGCGACGCTCAAAGTGGAAATATACGCGAGCCCCGCGCCGAGCCTGGCCGCGAGGCGCACGGCGTTGGCGGTGCCGCCCGCGTTGGAGCGCAGCGACGCGTCTGGATTGTCCGTGAAATGGCGCACGTCCGCCGCGCAGTGCAGCAGCGTCTTTACGCGCCCCGTGAGCGCGCTCAGCTCGGCGTTCGCGAGGCCGAAGTCCACCTCGCCGACGTCGCCCGCAACCACGCGCACGCGCGCGGCGTTTTCTTGAAACCAGTCCTTCCCGAAGTAAACCTCCGTCGTCCGCGCGAGCCGCGCGGGATCGCCGCCGCGCACGAGGCACACGACGTTCTCCCCGCGCCTGGCGGCAAGCTCGTCGAGCAGGTGCGCGCCCAGATATCCCGTCGCCCCCGTGAGCAGCACGGCGTCCGGTTTTTCCGGGATCGCGGGCTTCGCCGGGATTGCCGGAACGGGCGCGGGCCGTTCGGCGGGCTTGGGCTGCGCGGCGGGCGCCGCTTCCGGCGCTGTTTGTTCGGCGGGTTCAGGCGGTACGACGCGCGCGGCTTCCCGCGGGGCGATCCGCATGCCCGACACCAGCGCGGCCTGCGCCGCAAATGTGGAGTTGGCGTAAAACTGCTCGAGCGTCATAGGTATGCCCGCGTTGTAAAGGCGCGAGAGCGCGTCGAGCGCCCCGAGGGAACCTCCCCCCTGCTCGAAGAACGTCGCGTCGGGGTCGATCTCGTCCCGGCCGAGCGCCTGTTTCCAGATTTCGAGCAGTTGTTCGGCCGCATGGCCGGCAGGAGCCGGCGGCGCTTCCACCCGGACGTTCGCGGGGGCTTTTTCCTCCCGCGCGGCGGACGCGGGTTCGGCGCGGGCGGCGTCCGGAAGTTCCCCGGGCGAGGCGGCGGACGCGAGCAAAAGAACATCCGTCTTGCCGGAGGCGTTGCGCGGCATGGCGGGGATCAGCCAGATTTCGCCGGGCACCATGAACGGCGGCAGCGTTACTTTCAGCCACGCGGCAAGCTCCGCGGCGTCCGCCTGGGCGCCGGGCGCGCGCACGACGCACGCGCGAAGGCGCTTCTCCCCGTTCTCCCCGCCGACGGCGACGGCCGCGGCCTCGGCTACGCCCGTATGCTCGAGCAGGCGGGCGGTGATCTCGCCGAGCTCCACGCGCTGCCCGTTGAGCTTGATCTGCGAATCGCGGCGGCCAATGTATTCGAGCGTGCCGTCGGGCAGCAGGCGGCCTATGTCCCCGCTTCTGTACATGCGCTTGCCGGGGAAGAAGGGATCGTCCACGAACGCGGCCGCGGTAAGATCCGGCCGGCCGATGTAGCCCGCGGCGAGGCAGACGCCCGCGATGCACAGCTCCCCGCGCGCGGTGGGCATGACGCGGCGCAGCTCTTCATCCACGACGTAGACGCGGCAGTTCCGCACGGGTCTACCGATGGAGATCCGCGGCGCGCCGGGCTCGCATGCCGTGAAGGTCGCGTAAACGGAGGCCTCGGTGGGGCCGTATAAGTTATAGAGCCTCGCCCGGGACGCCTCGTGGAAGCGCTCCGCGAGCTGGGGCGAAAGCGGCTCCCCGGCCACGAGCATGACGTTGAGGCGCGCGGCCGCCGCGCGGAAGGCGTCGTTGCCCAGGCACATGCGAAGGCGCGAGGGCGTGAGCTGCAATAAGGTTGCGTCCTCCCGCACGATGAGCTCCGCGAGCGCCTGCGGCAGGAGCATCTCCTGTTCGTCCGCGAGCACGACGCACCTGCCCAGCGCCAGCGGCAGGAGGGATTCCGTCATGAAGATATCGAACACGGCGTTCGTCGCGCACAGTATGCGCTCCTCGTCGCCGATGACGGGCGTCATGGCCTCGAGCAGGTTGGCTATGGCGGCGTGCGTGTTGACCGAGCCCTTGGGACGCCCGGTCGAGCCGGAGGTGAACAGCACGTAGATCCCGTCCTCCCCGCGCCGCTCGCGCAGCGTGGGAAGCGCGGCGCCGGGATGCTCCCCGAGCGCGTTCACGGCCAAAACTTCGCACGGCAGCGGCATGCCCGCAAGCGCGGCGGCCGAAGCGTCGTCCGCGAGGATCAGTTTCGCCCCGGCGGTATTCGCCATATAGGCGAGCCTCTCGGC
>MWBW01000073.1 GCA_002069725.1 Firmicutes bacterium ADurb.Bin248
ACGCTCGATCTGGACGCGTACCGCCGCAACGACGTGGCGATGATCTACCAGAGCTTCCGGCTCTTCCCGCTTTTGACCGCGCTCGAGAACGTGATGTATCCCATGGAACTGCACGGCATAAAGCCCCGGGAGGCGAAGAAGCGCGCGGAGGGGCACATACTCAGCGTAGATCTGCCGGAAACCGTGTTCAACCGCTTCCCCTCGATGCTCTCCGGCGGCGAGCAGCAACGCGTCGCCATCGCCCGCGCGCTCGCCATGGACACGGACCTGATCCTCGCGGACGAGCCCACGGGTAACCTCGACAGCGCGATCTCCCGCAACATCATAGAGCTTCTGGGCCGCCTCGCGCACGAGCGCAACTACTGCGTGGTGGTCGTCACGCACGACACGAGCGTGCTCGACCTCATGGACGTGACATACCGCATGCGGGACGGCGTGCTCTTTCGGGATTGACGCGCGGCCCTTCCGGCGTTATGCTGGTTGAAACCGCCCTCGCGGGCGGAGTCGGAGGTGGCGGATGAAAAGCGTAAAGCCCGGCAGGGGCCCCTCTGCCATGAGCGCATGGGGCTCGGTCGTCGCGGCCCTGTTCGGCGTATTCTGGATCGTCGCGGCGCTTCAGATGGGCGCGCCGTGGATCTTCCCCGCGTTCGGCGTGCTGTTCATCATCTCGGCCGCCGCGGGCGCGGTCTACCATTACAAAAACGCCACGGGAAAGAACCGCTTCGGAAGCGAAGCGGACGATAACGCCGATCCCGGGGATTACGGCGGGGCGCCTCCGTCGGGCGGGTACTGCCCCTACTGCGGCGCTCCTGCCGGGGAGGATTACGAATACTGCCGCAGGTGCGGCAAAAAACTGTGATATCAAACTTGCGCTCGGGCGAATTTTCGCCCGATTTTCATCCGCGTTCATAAATGGTTTATATTTGTATAGTATCCTATACTTAGAGGGCTGTGCAAACGGCCTGAAGGAGGAGGACAGCCATGGCGATCAAAATCACATCGGACAGCACATGCGATCTGAGCCCGGAACTCGTCGAGCGGCATCATATTGGAATCATACCCATGTACATCACGCTCGGCGGCAAGTCCTACCGGGATATGGTGGACATCTTCCCGGACGACATCTTCCGCCACGTCGACGCGGGCGGCGACATCGCCACCACCGCGGCCATCCCTCCGCACGATTACACCACGCGCTTCGCGGAGCTTTCCAAACAGTACGACGCCGTCGTGCACATCGACATAGGCAGCCATTTCTCCGCCTGCTACCAGAACGCGAGCCTCGCTGCGAAGGAGTTCGACAACGTTTACGTCGTGGACTCGAAGAACCTTTCGAGCGGCCACGGCCACGTCGTCATGGAGGCCGCGCTCATGGCCGAGGCCGGCGTGCCCGCGCCGGAACTGGTCGAGCGGCTCGGGCGGATCATCCCCAAGGTCGAGGCGAGCTTCATACTCAACCGGCTCGATTATATGAGAAAGGGCGGGCGCTGCTCCACCATCGCCATGCTCGGCTCGAACGCGCTGCAGCTCAAGCCCTGCATCGAGGTGTTCGACGGCGCGATGCGCGTGGGCACGAAGTACCGCGGCTCCCTCGAAAAATCCATACAGCGCTACGTCAGGGACCGGCTCGAGGGCAGGGACGACATCGTATACGAGCGCATCTTCATCACGCACTCGCAGGCCTCCCCCGAGACGGTGGAAACCGCGCGCGAGGCGATCAGGCAGATTGCGGATTTCAAAGAAATCATCGAAACGCACGCGGGCTGCACGGTTTCCACGCACTGCGGCCCCTCGACGCTGGGCGTGCTGTTCATCACCAAATAAGGAGCGGGCATGTTCCGCATCATGGTCGTGGAGGACGACACGAACGCGCGCAAGCTCATGCTCGCCGTGCTCGCGCAGAACGGCTACGAGCCCGTTCCCGCGCGCGACGCGACAGAGGCGCTCGCCCTGCTCGACAGAAAACACATCGACCTGATTTTGCTCGACGTCATGCTTCCGGGCATGGACGGCTTTTCGCTCACGCGCGAGCTTCGCCGCGCGGGAAACAGCATCCCGATTTTGACTGTGACGGCCAAGGAACTGATGGCGGATAAACGGCGGGGCTTCCTCGCGGGCACGGACGACTATATGGTCAAGCCCGTGGACGAGGAGGAGATGCTGCTTCGCGTCGCGGCGCTTCTGCGGCGCAGCCGCATCGCGGACGAACACACGCTCACGCTCGGCGGCACGACGCTCGATTACGACGCGCTCACGCTCGCGGACGAGCGCGGACGCCAGGTACTGCCGCCCAAGGAATTCATGCTGCTGTTCCTGCTGCTCTCGTATCAGGACAAAATCTTCACGCGCCGCCAGCTCATGGACGAACTGTGGGATATGGATACCGACACCGACGAGCGTACCGTGGACGTGCACATCAACAGGCTGCGCGAAAGGCTGCGCGACAATCCGGACATCGAGCTCGTCACCGTGCGCGGGCTCGGCTACAAGGCCGGGAGGCGGGCGCCGTGAAAAAGCTCAAAACGGCCGAAACAGCCCGCGAGATCCGCAGCAGGCTCCGCTCCACCACCGCGCAGGCGGTTTTCTTCGTATTCCTCATCATGCTGCTCGCGGCGGTGCTCGCGGGCGTGGCGCTCGCGATACTCGTGGGCTTCAACCTGTTTCCCGAGGTGCCCTATCCCGTGCTCGTTTGGTCGATCGCGGCGCTGGTCGTGTGCATCGCCATAGGCACCATGTTTTCCGCGCTCCTGAGCCGCTGGTTCCTCAAGCCCGTCAACCAGCTCATCCGCGCGACGCGCGCCGTCGCCGCAGGCGACTTCTCCGTGCGCGTGGACGAGCTTGCCGTCAAGAGCGAGCTCGTGCAGCTCATCACGAGCTTCAACACCATGGCCGAGGAACTGGGCAGCCTCGAGTTGTTCCGCAGGGATTTCATCGACACCTTCTCGCACGAGTTCCGCACGCCCATCGTATCCATACGCGGCTTCGCGCGGCAGCTTCGCAACCCCCTTCTGACCGACGCGCAAAAGAGCGAATACATCGACATCATCGTGGGCGAGGCCGACCGGCTCACGCGCATGTCCTCGAACATACTCATGCTCACGCGCTTCGAGCACCAGCAGATCGTGACCGACTGCGAGGACATCCGCATCGACGAACAGCTTCGCGCGTGTATCCTCCTGCTTGAAAAGGAATGGATGAAAAAGGGCCTGAGCTTCGACCTCGCGCTCGAGGATGTGACCTTCCGCGGCAATCAGGAAATGCTTTCGCAGCTCTGGCTCAACCTCCTGGGCAACGCCGTGAAATTCTCCGACGAAGGCGGGGAGATCCGCGTGGCCTGCGGCATGGATAAAAAACACCTCGTCGTCGAGGTGGAGGATCGCGGCATCGGCATGGACGAGGCGACGAAGAAGCGCATCTTCGAGCGGTTTTTCCAGGGCGCGGCCTCGCGCGCGACCGAAGGCAACGGGCTCGGGCTCACGATCGCCGCGCGCATCGTGGAGCTCATGCGGGGCGAAATTTCGGTCGAGAGCGAGCCGGCCAAAGGCTCGCTGTTTACGGTGTGGCTACCGATGTAACGGAAGATCAGGCGAGCGCCCCGCCGGGTCAGGCGGGGCGTATTTGATCGCCGGAAAACCTTCTTTTCAAAAGCTTCGCCTCCGAACTCCCGCCAAAAGGATGGTTTTGTGGAATCCCTGTCGCAAAACATCCTGTTCCGGGCGCGCGGCGCAACGCGCTTACAGCGTAAGCGTCACTTTCTTGAGGTTGCGCGGCTCGTCGGGATTGAGGCCGCGGCTCACGGAAAGCCTTTCGGCAAAAAGCTGCGCGAATGCCGCAAAAATAAAGACCGACGTCGCCTCATGGCCTGTGTGCGGCAGCAGCACGCCGCCGGGATACGCGGCGACGAGCGCTTCGTCGTCCGTGACCATGTTGACCTCGGCTCCGCAATCGCGCACGCGCCCTGCGAGCGCCCGGATATCCCCGAAAAGCGCGCCGCGCGGCGCGAGCACCACGACGGGCGTTTTCTCATCGAGCTGGGCGAGGGAGCCGTGGTAAAAATCCGAAGCGGAATAAGCCTTGATCTTCATGTAGCAGGTTTCGTTGAGCTTGAGCGCGCATTCGAGCGCGACGGGGTAATTGAAACCGCGCGAGAGCACGAAGCCGTCGTCCGCGTAGCGGAAGCGCTCCGCGAGGCGCGGGAGGGAATCCGGCGGCGCGGCGAGGAATGCCGCGAGCTGCTCCGGCACGCGGCGAAGCGCCGCCTGCAATTCCCTGTTTTCGCCCCAAAGCGCGGCGAGGGAGGCGGCGAGATAGATCTGGGCGGTGAAGGTCTTGGTCGCGGCGACGCTCTTTTCCTCCCCCGCGAAGCAGCAAAGATGGTATTTCGCAGCCTTTGCCATGGGGGAGGCTGCGTCGTTGGTGACGGCGAGGGTCGGGGCGCCCTGCAGCGCCGCTTCCTCGAGCACGAGCAGCGCGTCGGTCGCCCGGCCGGACTGCGAGAAGCCCGCCGCGAGGCAATCCCTGAGCGAAAGCCGCGCGCCGTAGGCCGACATGCTCGAGGGGAGCGCCAAGGCGCTCACGACGCCGCGGTAGACGCCGAGCGCATACTGCGCGAAAACAGCCGCGTTGTCGGAGGTGCCGCGCCCGGCGAACACCGCCTTGGTCACGCCGCGCGCGTTGAGCTCCTCGACGAGCGCGCGCAGAACGGCCTCGTTTTTCTCGTACAGCCGGCCGAGAACCTCCGGCTGCTCCATGATTTCGCGATGCATCAGTGTCATAAAAGTCCCCTGCGGCGATATCGCCGCGTCCATATTACCATGGAAATACCTGGAGGACAACAGGCGGAGGGCGAAGGCAATTGACAATTGACAATCAGTTTGATTCGACCGGCTTCCGTTTTAAGAACGGAGGCCGGTTTTCGATTGGCCGTTTGTAGGGGCGGATATCATCCGCCCGCGGGAACAAATCATATTTCTTCGTTGCCGGCGCGGGAAGATTCCCCCGCCTCCGGCAAAACCGCGGCCATCGCGGCCTTGTCGATCCGCATGTGCCGGACGCGATGTGATACGCCATCGTTTGTTTGTATTGTTACCATGAATATCGCGGGCGGATGATATCCGCCCCTACGGCGCACGAAAAACGCCCCTCGCGTTGAAGCGAAGGGCGTCTGCATCTCATTCGATTGTCAATTGTCCATTGTCAATTGTCAATTACTCCAGCGGGCGGATGATATCCGCCCCTACGGCGCGCGAAAAACGCCCCTCGCGTTGAAGCGAAGGGCGTCTGCATCTCATTCGATTGTCAATTGTCCATTGTCAATTACTCGGCTCTACACTAAAGATTGGGGTGAAGGGATAAAAAGGGGAAGCATACCGCTTCAAAATCTTGTAGACTAAGGTT
>MWBW01000074.1 GCA_002069725.1 Firmicutes bacterium ADurb.Bin248
CCGCCTGCCGTTCCCGTGGCAGGAACGGATATCATCCGCCCGCTTGAAAATGCGGCCGATTGAGAGGAAAAGCATGTTCAGGACATTCGATGAGATCGTCGCCGCCTGCAAAAAAAAGCCCGGCGGCCGCGTGATGGCGCTCGCTGCGGCGCAGGACGCGTCCGCCATAAAGGCCGCGTTCGCCGCCCTCGACGCGGGCATCGCAAGCCCCGTTTTCGTGGGCGGCGCGGCGAGGATACGCGAAATCATACGGGCCGGGGGGCGAAATCCAGCCGATTTCAACATCGTACAGGCGGACGAGGGAACCGAGGCGCAAGCCGCGGCGAAGCTTGTGCGCGCGGGCGACGCGAACTTTTTGATGAAGGGCATGCTCGAAACGCGGGACCTGCTGCGCGCGGTCGTCGCCAGGGAAAACGACCTTCGCACGGGCGCGCTGATGAGCCACGTCGTCTTTTTCGGCAACGTGCCCAACTGCCGCAAGCTGTTCATACAGACCGACGGCGGCATGGTGATGTATCCGACGCTCGCGGAAAAGGCCGGCATCGTCGAAAACGCCGTGGACACGCTGCTCAAGATGGGCTATGAGAACCCCAAGGTCGCGGCGCTGTGCGCCGTCGAGTCCGTCAACCCCAAAATGAAGGAATCCGTCGAGGCGGCGGAGCTTCAACGCATGAACCGCGAGGGGATCATCCGCAACTGCACCGTAGTCGGCCCCATCTCCTACGACGTTGCCATGGACGCGGACATCGCGCGCCGCAAGGGGGTCGACTGCCCCTGGTGCGGCGATTTCGACGTGCTGCTCGTGCCGGATCTGAACTGCGGCAACATCATGGGCAAGTGCCTCACCGTGACCGCGGGCGCGAAGATGGCGGGCGTGGTCGTGGGCGCGCGCGCGCCCATCGTGCTGACCTCGCGCGTCTCGAGCGCCGAGGAGAGGTTCAACTCCATCGCCGTCGCGGCGCTGACAGCCGGGGGAATCAATTAAGGCAATGAAGCCCGCGCGCAATTGCATACAACTGCCGGGAATCCCCCCGCCCGCCGCCGTTTCGGCGGGAATTACGATCCGCCCATCTCGGCCAGGGTCGCGCGGAAGGCGTCGAGCATGCCGCGGCAATCCCGCTCGTAGATTTCACCCATGTTCGCGACCTGGATCATACCCTGTTTGGCGTAATCGCCCTTGCCGATGTAGAACGTGTAGCCCTTCTTTTCCATCGCGGCGATAAAGGCGGCGGCGTCGACGCCCCCGGGCAGGAAAACGGATGTGACCGTGTTCGAGAGGTGCTCCTCGAGAAGCATGCGAAGCCCCATAACCCGCAATCCCTCGCGTATGATCGACGCGCAGCGCCGGTATCTTTCTATGCGGCCCGCGAGCGTTTCGGTTTCGAGCAGGTTCGTCAGCGCCCGGTTCAGCGGCCAGAAGAGGTTGACGTTGGGCGTGTTCGGCGTCTGCCGGGAAGATACGGCGGACTGATAATGCTTGTACAGGCTCAGATACACGTTTTTGCACTGCTGCGCCGTCAGGCTCTCAAACAGGCTTTTTCGCGCGCAGACATAGGCGCTGCCCGGGAAAGCGCCCAGGCACTTGCCGCCGACCGACGTGCACACGGCGATGTTGTTGCCGACGACATCGATGAACTCGCCTCCGCCGGCGGATACGCAGTCGACGAAAAGGAGCTTGCCGTGCTTTTCGCACAGCCGGCCGACCTCGTGGACGGGATTGATCATGCCGGTCGACGTTTCGTGGAACACCATCGCCACGACCTTGACCTCGGGATGCGCGGCAAGGAGCTCGTCGATCCGCTTCACGTCCGGATAAACCGACCAGGGGAAGCCGCAATCGACCATGGGGACCCGGTACTTGTCGATGATCTCGATCAGGCGCTCGCCGAACATGCCGTTGTGGATCGCAAGCACCGCCTCCCCTTCGCGGAACAGGGAGGAAAGGCATGTTTCGTTGGCCGAGGTGCCCGAGCCGGATACGATGACGCTGTAATAGCTTTGGTCCGCGCCGAAGAGCCGCAGTATCTTCTCCTGCGTATCGGCGAACATTTCCTCGAACTCGGGGCTCCTGTGGCAGATGTCGTAGTGCGTCAGCGTCTGGCGCACGTCCTCCCTGACCATGACCGGCCCGGGGCTGAACAGCATGGTTTTGCTCATAACGGATGACCTCCCAATATTTTGCTTTATCGGATAATACTTCTCAGGCTGGAAGCCGGACCGGCCTTTCGTCCGCTCGACGGCTTTATGCCAAGCGCGTATGCTTTCGCCGCGCTTTCGGGCGCCCGCGAACAACATTCCAATCGTATTCTCGGCCGGAGCGCTTGGGGAATGATGCGATCAATCCGCCTTCCCAAACGCTTCGTCTATCTTGTCGTAGATCGCCACGTTTCGAGAGCGGCTGCATTCATAGGACAGGTCGCGCCCGTCGGTGGTCACTTTGACATATCCGTCGTAAACGTCCATGAACACTTTGGCGCCGTCCCGAACATAGGTGGAATATACGGCGGTGTCCATGATGACGGCTCCGAGCGCGACGGCGACTTTTGGGGTGACCGCATCCACGAAATCCCGGCTGCTCGAGGTCGGACGGCCGTGGTGGGGGATCTTGAGTATGTCCGCATCCAGTTTCGTTGTGTCGTCCAGACTCGTTATAAGGGCGATCTCGCCGGATTTATAAAGGTCGCCTGTGAACAGGGCGGAAACGTTTCCGTAGTCGAAGCGCAGCACCAGGGAACTGTTGTTGGTGTCCTCCGCCGTGGAGGTGGAGACGCCGAAGGAATCCGCCTCCGGCCAAAGGACTTCCATGCGTACCCCGCCGAACTCCATCGCGTCGCCCTTGTGAAGGCGGACGCATTCAACGCCGTGCTCCAGAGCCTTGGCCTCGAGCCTGGCGGGATCGGAGGACTCGCCGTTGTATATGCCTGTGCTGAACACCGTGCCTACCTTGACGCTCTCGAGCACGCCGTGCAGGCACAGGAGACCGCCGTAGTGATCGTCGTGCCTGTGGGAAAGCACCACGTAATCCAGCTTATCGATCCCCAGAGCTTCAAGGTTTTTCAGGAGCAGGGGAGCGTAGCTTGCCATGCCCCCGTCGATGAGCATGGTTTGGCCGTTCGGGAAGGCGATCAGCGTTCCGTCGCCCCACTTGGTGTCCCCGAAAGCGGAATCGGCGGCCCCGCCGGTCATGATCATCCCCTCGCCGGACATGAAGCAGATGATCATGGATGCGGACGAAACGGCCTGATCGACGATGGCGCCTTCGCCGCCCCAGGGTATGAGCGCGGGCTCCCCGGCGGCTTCGTCCGAAGCGTTTCCGGAAACTTCCGCCGTTTGCGCGGCGGCATCGGGGGAGGGCACCGCTGTGGCGGCGGGCTCGCTTTCCCGCGCGGAGGAGCCCCGCGCGCAGCCCAGGGCCGGCATGCAAACCAAAGCTCCCAGCACAAGCAGCGCCGCCATCCGCCGCAAAAGCGTGAAAAACGAATGTTTCGTCGTCATATCAGCGCAATATGTCTATGTCGTGCATGAACGGGAGCACAATGCCCACCTTTTTTTCGTTTGCCCGGTCGTATATCATCTGGGCTACCGCAACGTCGGAGAGGGCGATGCCGTGGCAGGAGGAAATGATATACTCGTCGTCGTTCGCCCGGCCGGGAACCGTGCCGTTGATCACCTCGCCGATCGTGTAGTACGTTTCGGGCAGGCCGTCGGTATACTTGCCGTCGGCAAGATAGGTTTCCACCAGGCGCCGGTCGTCGCAAATGAAGCGGTCGGCGTGGGTATAGGTCTTGCCTTCCCAGGCGGTGCTTTCCAGGGGAATGCCCAGCAGGCCCTTATGGAGCATATTGAGGTATATGATGGGCTTTGCGCCCCGCTGGGTGGCGGTGAGGAGTATGCCGGAGGCGTCTATGGCATGTTGGCGCCCCTCTTCATTGCGCACGGGGACGAATTCGACCTCAGGCATAAAGGGCTGCATCAGCCCGATGTAATTCTCGACCACCTGGTCTGAGATGTCGCCGATAAAGATCTTCTTTATCCCGGGCCTGACGATCTTAAGCAGACGGGCGTTCCATTTTCCCTGCTCGCCGGCGCCGATGATCGTAATGGTGTCCACATCCTGTCTGGCGCAGTATTTTGCGGTGACAGCCGCCACCGCAGCCGTGCGCACGGCGGTGATCCATCTCGCGTCCATAACGGCCAGGGGCGCGCCGGTGGCGCAGTCGTTGAGCACCATGAGGCCCCAGGTGACGGGGAGGCCGTTTTTGCGGTTTTCGGGATATCCGGTGACCCATTTGAGCCCGCTCGACTCGTGCTTGCCGCCTATATAGGCGGGCATGGCGTTCATATAAGTGCCCTCCCGGGGATTTATGTGTATTTTCGAGGGTACCTGGCAAAGACCCTTGGCATGGGCGGACATGACCGCGGTAACGGTGTCCACGACGCTTTCGTAGGGTATTCTCAGGCCTATGATGTCTTCCTGGGACAGAAACAGCAATCGTTGGGCTTGCATGTCATAACCTCTTTCGATCATACTTTTATATTTTAAGCCGCCAAAGCGAGGCCTCGCGGCCCGATTTCCGATGTTGCGAATTCACAGGCAGCGCGCGACCGCGCTGTTCCATTCCTCCAGCCGCTCTTTGCGCCAATCCTCGCCCTTCGAGGGCTCGTATATCTTAGATATGGATACGCCGGTCTCCAGCTCGTCCGGTCCGGCCAGCCCGAGGGCGGAAGCCATAGCCATGCGGGCGGCCCCGAAGGCCGGCTCCGTTTCGGACGGTATGACCAACGGCAGGCCCATAAGGTCCGCCTGGTATTGCATGAGGAAGGCGTTAGCCGTCATCCCTCCGAGGGCGAACATGCTTTGGACCGGCGAAGCGCAGGCATTTTTCATCCGCTCATACACCGTCGCTACCTGCGCGGCGATGCTCTCGAGCACGGCGCGGACGATATGCGCGCTGTTCACGCCCGCGGTGAGGCCGAGTATCGCGCCCCGGGCGGTTTCGTTCCAATAAGGCGTCGCGAGGCCGGAAAGGGCCGGAACGAAAAACACGCCGTTGGAATCCGGAACGCCGCATGCGATTTCCGAGGATACACTCTCGTCCTCCAGCATGTTCAGCCCGTCCTTGAGCCACTTTACGGCCGAGCCCGCCGTGTAGCATATGCCGTTGAGCTGATACAGCCTTTTTGCGCGCAAAGCCAGGCAGCAGGAGGCCGTAAGCCCGTCGGCGGGGGCGGCGAACGCTTCCCCCGTGACCAGGTGCATGAAGTTGCCGG
>MWBW01000075.1 GCA_002069725.1 Firmicutes bacterium ADurb.Bin248
CCCGCCGAGGCCGCGCCGGCGGGGAAGCAGGAGCCGCTTTCCGCGCCGGAGATCAGCCCGCAGCCCGCGCCCGCCTGGGAGCCGCCCTCCGCGCCGGAGATCAAAACGGAACCCGCGCCCATGTGGGAGCCGCCTTGCGCGCCGCAGATCAAACCGGAGCCCGCGCCGGAGAGGAAGCCCGAGCCCGTGCCCCTGTGGGAGCCCGAGCCTGCGCGCGAGCCGTTCACCGCCTCGATCCGGCCGGAGCCGGGAAAACCCGCGTGGGAGGCCAGGGCCGTCGAGCTTGGCAAGCCCGCGGACGGCGAGCGCGTGTGGACTGTGGAGGAGATCATCGAGCGCACGAGCGCGACCGACAGCGGCGCCATAGACGACGAGCTCAACGCCATCATCGAGGATGTGCTCAGGGGTTCTTGACGAAAGCGAAAGCCGGTGATATAATCGGCGGGTATATGGCGATGAACGGGTAAATTCGCCGCTTCGCGCACAAGAGAGGGCGCCCCGAGGCTGAGAGGGCGCGCGCGCAGGAAAGCGGCGATGTCCGGCCCCGTAAGCCGCGCGGAGGGAATGCCGCGCCGCGCGAGCGCGATACAGCTCGGCCGAGAACCAATTAAGGTGGTACCGCGGATGATTCCGCCCTTATGAAAATAGGGGCGGTTTTTATTTAATTGACAATTGACAATGAACAATTGACAATTGCCTGAATGGAGGATTTTATGGCAAACAAGGAAGAGTTCGTCACGCAGATCGCGTCGCGCGCCACGGATTTTCCCCAGTGGTATACGGACGTGATCATGAAGACGGACATGGTCGATTATTCCGACGTCAGGGGTTGCATGGTCATCAAGCCCTACGGCTACGGCGTGTGGGAATTGATCCAGCAGCAGATGGACGCGCGCTTCAAGGCGACCGGGCACAAGAACGCGTATTTCCCGCTGTTCATACCCGAGAGCCTTCTGATGAAGGAGGCCGAGCACGTCGAGGGCTTCGCGCCCGAGGTCGCGTGGGTCACCATGGGCGGCACGGAGCAGCTGACGGAGCGCCTGGCGATACGCCCCACGAGCGAAACCGTCATAGGCGCGATGTATTCGCGCTGGATCCAGTCCTACCGCGACCTGCCCATGCTCCTCAACCAGTGGTGCAACGTCGTGCGCTGGGAGAAGAGCACGCGGCCGTTTTTGAGGACGAGCGAATTCCTCTGGCAGGAGGGCCACACGGCCCACGCCACCGGCGAAGAGGCCGAGGAGGAAACCATGCGCATGCTCGAAGTGTACCGCGAGTTTGCGCAGAACGTGCTCGCCATACCCGTGATCGTGGGCAAGAAGAGCGACAAGGAGAAGTTCGCGGGCGCGGTCGCGACCTACACCATGGAGGCCATGATGCAGGACGGCAAGGCGCTGCAGATGGGCACCTCGCACTATCTCGGGCAGAACTTCGCCAAGGGGTACGACATCAAGTACCTGAGCCGCGAAGGCCGCCTCGAATATTGCCACACGACCTCGTGGGGCACATCGACCCGCATGATCGGCGGCATCATCATGGTGCACGGGGACGACCGCGGCCTCATGCTTCCCCCGCGCGTCGCGCCCACGCAGCTCGTGATACTCCCCATCGCCCAGCACAAGGAGGGCGTGCTCGACAAGGCGCGTGAGTTGAAGCGCCTGCTCGCCGAGGCGGGCGTCCGCGTCGAGCTGGACGACAGCGACAACAGCGCGGGCTGGAAATTCAACGAGTGGGAGATGAAGGGCGTGCCCGTGCGCCTCGAGGTCGGCCCAAAGGACATCGAGAAGAACCAGGTCGTGCTCGTGCGCCGCGACAGCCACGAGAAGCTATTCGTTCCCATGGAGGGCCTTGCGGACGCGGTGAAAGCCCTGCTCGACAGGGTACACGAGGGCATGCTCGCGCGCGCGCTGGCTTTGCGCGAGGAAAAGACTGTGAACGCCGTGGATTTCGAGCAGCTAAAGGCCGGTGTGAACGGCGGATTCGTGCGCGCCATGTGGTGCGGCGAGCGCGCCTGCGAGGAGGAGATCAAGGCCAAGACCGGCGCTTCCACGCGTTGCATGCCGCTCGAGCGCGACAAGGAGCTCGAGCATAAGCTCGGCTGCGCCTGCGTCCATTGCGGCAAGCCCGCGAAAACCATGATGTACTTCGCCAAGGCGTATTGAATCATGGACGGCCAAAGCGATTCAACTAACAGCCAATGGTGAGTGGTGAATCACCGACAGATTTACGGGTTCCCGCTTTCGGGCGGGAACCCGTTTTTGCGGCGGAGCGGTGGACGGCCCTGCGCCGTTTCGGTATAATCAGGCTGTAAAGCCGATTCAACCGGCAGTCGGTTGCCGCGTTGGGCGCCGCAGGTTACGATAGACGCGAGGTGATGACGATGGACAGCGGCAAGACGGGCCTTTTGATCGCATCCGTGCGAAAAAGCAAGAACATGACGCAGCGGGATGTCGCCGACAGGCTCCACATCACGAGCAAAGCCGTGTCGAAATGGGAGCGCGGCCTGAGCTTCCCGGGCGTCGGCATGCTCGAACCGCTCGCCGCGGTGCTTGGCGTGACGGTCGCGGACCTGCTCGCGGGCGAGATCGTCCGGGAAGCGGACCCGGCGGGGAAACCGGAAGGCGCCGCCGCGCGAGCCTTAAAAGCGAAAAGGCGCGCGCGCAACGCGCTCTTTGCCGCGTGCGCGGGATTGCTGCTGACGGCGATCGCCGTGCTTTCCATATGGGGCGCGGCGATTTTCCAGAGGGGGAATCCGATTCCGTATCTGGTCGCCGCCGGAAAAATCGGCGAGGGACGGCCTTTCGCGCAGGTCGGTTCCGGCGCCGGCATATATATTTCCATGCGCGGCGAATGCCCGGAGCTGATCGCGTTCGTCGAGGCGGACCGGAACGTCGCGTTCGTCGAGCAAATGGGCAGCGCATATCTCTTCTCAAACGGCGTGTCGCAGCTGGTCGTGGCGTCTGAAATTTACTGGGGGAAATATACCGTCTGGCAGGTGCCGCAAACGACGCTGCGAGGTTAACGGCAAACGGCGCTGTCCATAACATATAATCAAATTCCCCGCCCGCGGCGGTGTTCCCGATTGTCAATTGTCCATTTTCAATTGTCAATTACCTCGGCTCGTTTTATACTTGGATCAGGAACGCAAAGGAGGTTATCCCATGAAAGTCGTCCTCATCAACGGCAGCCCCAACGAATACGGCTGCACCTATACGGCGCTTGCGGAGGTCGCCAAAACCCTCGGGAAAGAGGGCGTCGAATCGGAGATCATCCACATAGGCAAGCGGGCGATACGAGGCTGTCAGGACTGCGACGCGTGCGGCGGGGACCATTGCGTGTTCAACGACGACGTGACGAACCTCGTCGTCGAGCGCATGCGCAAGGCCGACGGCCTCGTGGTCGGCAGCCCCGTCTACTACGCCTCCGCGAACGGCAGCGTCGTCAGCCTGCTCGACCGGGTGTTCCGCGTGGGCAAGTGCTTCGCGCACAAGCCCGCGGCCGCCATCACCTCGGCGCGGCGCGCGGGCACCACGGCGACGATGGACGAGCTCAACAAGTATTTCCTCATCGCCCAGATGCCCGTCGTTTCCTCGACCTACTGGACGATGGTGCACGGCAACACGCCCGAGGAAGTGCTGCGCGACGAGGAGGGCATGCAGACCATGCGCAACCTCGGCCGCAACATGGCGTGGCTTTTGAAGTCCATCGAGGCCGCGAAAAAGGTGGGCATAGAGCCGCCCGCCGCCGAGAGCGGTTGCCGCACGAACTTCATCCGCTGAATCATTTCCGCCGCAGGGTTTTCAAATACGCCTTGCGCTCCTCCGGCACGCGCAGGCTCTCCACGGCCTTCTGTATGGATTTGTTATGCACCCATTTGTCGAGGACGCTGCCCGTGAACAGGGGCAGCGTCCTTTCGTATTGGCGAACGAGCGCGCAGCTTAAATACCACGCGGCGGCCATGTTGACGTAATACTCGTTCGCGGGGAGCGCGGCGACGGAATCGAGCACGGCGGGGTCGAAAACCCCGTCGTCGAGGAAAAACGCGAGCAGCGTCACGAGCGCGAAGCGCACGGTGTAGGTTTTTTGGCTCGAGAGCCATTCCGGGATGCGCGGGGAAACCTCGGGGAGGTGCCTGGCGAACGCCTTGGGCGGCAGCGCGTCGCACACGGCCCAGTTGTCCACATGGGGAAGGAACTCCTCCACGCGGCGCAAGAGCTCCGGGAAATCCGGCTTGAGCCTGCCTATGAGCGAGGCGTGCAGCATGTTTTCCTCGAGGTAGACGTGCGGCAGCGCGTCGAGAAAAACCTCCGCTTCGCCGCTTTGAACCATCTCTTTGGCGAGCTTGGCGAGACTGGGCGCGCGCACGCCGATCACGAGCGAAGGCTCAACGGTCGGGATCAGCTTTCGCATGAAGTCGGCATACTTCCCGTCTTTGAGCGCGAGCAGCTTTTGAAGAATCATGTCCATAGCGGAATTATACAATGCGTTCACATTTCCTTCAAGAGTTTGCCACGAGCGCGCGGGTGCGGTATGATATCATCGATACATTACGGAAACGGCGGGAGGACATTGCCGATGCAATTCTTACTCTGGTCCGCGGTTGCAGCGGCCGGCTATCTGGCCGGTTCCGCGAACTTCGCGATCATCATCACCAGGTGGTTTCTGCACAAGGACGTGCGCGAGCACGGCAGCGGCAACGCGGGCACGGCCAACGTGGCGCGCGTGTTCGGGCCGTGGATCGGCTTGCTGACCCTCGCCGGGGACGTCGGCAAAACCATGGCGGCCATGTGGTTCGGCTCCGCGCTGCTCGGGACGGGCGGCATGTGCGCGGCGGGCGCCGCGTGCATCGTCGGCCACTGCTTCCCGCTCTATTTCGGCTTTCGCGGCGGCAAGGCCGTCGCCGTGACGGCGGGCGTCGCGCTCATGCTCGACTGGAGGGTGTTCCTGATCCTGTTCGCGCTCTACGCCGCCACCGCCCTGATCATAAAGAAGGTTTCGGTCGCCTCGCTGCTCGCGGCGCTGGCGCTGCCGCTCGTCATGCTGCTCCTGGGCGGCTTCGCGGCCGCGGAGGTTCTGCTCGCGGCGTTCGCCGCGCTCGCCGTGTGGGTCATGCACCGAGACAACATCAGGCGCATCCTTCAAGGGGAGGAGAGCAGGTTCCGTTTCGGGAAAAGGAAAGAATAAACGGCGGG
>MWBW01000076.1 GCA_002069725.1 Firmicutes bacterium ADurb.Bin248
AACGCCGCGATGCCGCCGAGCCATGCCCAGCCGAGCTTGTCCGCGAGCGTGCCGAGTATCGTGCCGATCAAGAGCGATGCAAACAGGCCGAACGCCATCATGCCCATGGCGTCGACAAAATACCGCTTTGCGCTCACGACGACGCCCTTTCGCGCGAGAAAATCCGCGAAGCGCCCCTTGTCCTGCCTTTTTTCCATAAAAATGTGAAACCTCCGCAAGGTTAATATGATCTTTCGGGCAGCGCTTTATAAAAATCGGCGGGCAGCTTCGCCTTGTCGAGATTCGCCCTCGTATAGCCCATGGCGGCGCAGATGTCGCGCATGTACGTCTTGAGCTGCGCGCACAGAAGCTCGATCGCCGCCCTGTCGTAGGGAAGGTTCTCGTCGCCCATCGGCCGCGCGGCAACGAGCGCGGCGAGCTGCTCCGCCGCGTCCGTCAGGAATGCATAGGGGAGCCTCAGCTCCGCGGGCATCTCGGAGACCGGCGTCAACGCGCCGCCGCCGTATACCCCGTCCACAAGCTCTTTGAGATACGCCCCGCCCGCAACGTAGCTTTGCCCTTTGGCCGCCGCCTTGTCGGAGAGGACGTATTCCGCATCCTGCTTCGGATCGGGGTAGATGGTCACGCCGAACACCTTTTCCGCGAGCGCGACGAGCTTGTCGTTGTAAACGCAATAGAAGCTCGCGTTGTTGTAGGGCGTGGAGTCGACGTAGGTTCCCTCGATGGTCTTGCGGTGGAGATCGCTCATATCGAGCCCCATCGCGAAGCTCGCCATGGTGGTGATCTGGTCGGCGTTGAGGTTCGTGTGGATATAACCCTTTACGGAGTTGTAGATGTCGATGAAATTCTTGAGCTGGTCGCGGCTCTTCAATTGGTCGAATATCGCGAAAAGAATGCGCTGCTGACGGTCCGTGCGGCCCACGTCGGTGGAAATGCCCTTGCGCGCGCGGCAGTAGTCGAGCACCTGCTGGCCGCTGAGATGCTGGTAGCCCTTTTCGAGCACGCGGCCGTTCAATTCGATGCGCACGTCCACGTCGTAGTCGACGCCGCCCATGGCGTCCACCACGGCCTTGAGCCCCTCCATGTTGACGCCCGCGTAATACTGGATCGGGACGCCGCCGAAAAGCCGGCTCACGGTTTGCATCGCCCACGCGAAACCGTCCTCCCCGGCGCTGCCGCCCTTGGCGAAGGCGGCGTTGATCTTGAAGTGCGCGTTCGGCGCGTATTTTTCGCCGGCGGCCGTATAGATCTGGGCGAGCGTGTCGCGCGGCACGGAAATCAAATCCACGCGCCCCGTCTTGAAGTTGACGGAGAGCAGCATGATGACGTCGCTTCTGAAGTTGTTGCCCTCGTCGCGGTAGACGTCGCTGCCCTCGACATTGCGCTCGGGGCTCTCGTCCCAGCCGAGTATGAGTATGTTGACGCGCTTTTTCATGAAGCTCAAATCGAGCTCGGGCGTGGGCGTCGGGTCCGGCGTGGGCGAGGGCGTGGGCGAAGGCGTAGGCTCCTGCGTCGGGGCCGCCGTCGCCGCGGGCGATGCCGTGGGCGGGGGCGTGGGAGGCTGCGTGGGTTCCTCCGTCGGCGACGGGCTCGCGGGGGCCGGGGTCGGAGTCGCGAGCTGGTCGTTGAACGCGCTCATGGGATCGATGTAAAACAGCCACGCGTAGCGAAGCACCACCGCGGCGAGCAGCGTCGCCGCGACGATGAGCGCCCAGAGCCAGATTTTCAGCTTTTTGTTCCCGCCCGCCTTTTTTTCCATGTCGCGCCTCCAAAGCAATATTATAACACACAAACGTTGACATTTTAAGCCGTTGTTTGGTATACTTTTCGCGGCGGCGAAGGCCGACTGACGAAAAGAAGGGAGCGGTTGAATATGAAGGATTTCAAGCTTGTTTCACGTTTCATCGCGCGCTCCCGCAGGACGGCCGGCTGAGCTGTGCCTCACGCATAACACGCGTGTCCCGGGGGCGAGGTTCCCGGGCATTTTTATGCCCAGAATTACAGGAATTGGGGCATAAAGCCCGGAAAGGCACCCATTGGATCAAAACAGGCTCATACCATACGGCGCGAAGGACGCGCATTTCGAACATGCCGCCCGGGAAGGGCTTCCCCTCGGGCGCGTGATCTGCCAGGAACGGCTTTTGTATACGGTCATTTCAGAAGAGGGGGAAATCCTCCTCGCGGTAACGGGGCGCTTCCGGCAGAGCGCGGCGCATCCGGGCGAGTATCCCGTGGCGGGCGACTGGGTCCTTTTCTCGGAGCGGGGGATCGAGAAGGTTTTGCCGCGAAGCGGCTTCCTCGCGCGCGTCGCCGCGGGAAACGACCCTTACCGGCAGCCCGTCGCGGCGAATATGGACGTGCTGTTCGTGTGCATGCCAGCGGATTCGACCTACAACCGGCTCAAGCTCGAGCGCTTCCTCGCGGCGGCGGCGGGCAGCGGCGCGAGGCCCGTCCTGCTGATCACCAAAGCCGACCTGTGCGCGGACATCGGCGGGCTTCTTGCCGACGCGCGCGCGCTCGCGGCGGGCGCGGACGTCGTCGCGTGCACCTCCTCCCGGCCGGACGGCTTCGACGGCGCGCGGGCGTACCTCGGCCCCGGCGTCACGGCAGCGCTCATCGGCGCGAGCGGGGCGGGCAAATCCACGCTCGTGAACGCGCTCGCGGGAACGGACATCGAAACGCAGGCCGTCCGGCAGGATGGCAAAGGCCGCCACACCACGACGCGGCGCGAGCTGATACTCCTTCCCCGCGGCGGCGCGCTCATCGACACGCCGGGCATGCGCTCCTTCTCGCTCGATGATTCGGACGTCGCCTCGGCATTCCCCGAGATCGACGCGCTCGCGCGGAATTGCCGCTTTCGCGACTGCGCCCACGGCGCGGAGCCGGGTTGCGCGGTGCGCGCGGCGCTCGCGCGCGGAGAACTCGACGCGCGCAGGCTGCGCAGCTATCTCAAGCTGCACGCGGAGGAAGAAAGACGCGCGCGCGCCGTGCGGCGCGCGAAGCGATGACCCGCCGGAAGGCGGCACGACCGGGAGGAAATATGGACAGAGAAACGTTTGAAAGGCTTAAGGCCCGCGCGGCGGGCTTCGCGCGCACATCGCTGACCTATCTCGAATACGAGCACGCGGCGCAATACCGCGTCGCGGCGGATTCGGATGTTCTGATCGCGCTGCGGGGCTTCAACCCCGAGGCGGGCATGGACGAACTGCACTGGGCGGCGAACGGCGCGGGGACGCTGATCGCCGAAATCGAACGCTCGAGCGCAAAAACGCTCGTGAGCTTCGTGCCCGAGGCGTGGAAGCCTCTCTTCGACGCGCGCGGCTTCGCAGAATACGGCGTGCTTCGCGAATACTGGATAAACGAACTCGGAGAGCCCGCGCGGCCTCTGCATGCCTGCGCGCCCATCGGCGCGGAGGATTGCGCGGCGGCAGCCGCCGTGACGGCCGCCTGCCGGGACCAGAGCCGCGAATTCCACGGCGAAACGCCGGAATGGGTCGCGCTTTGGCTCGCGGGCGAGGACCCGGACGCACGGGCGGCCGGGGCGCGGGACTGCGCCGTGCTCGCCTGCCGGGAAGGGAACGAGATCGTCGGCGTCGCCTGCGCGCTCTACGGGGACGGCAGCCCGAAGGGAGCCGTGCTGTGGCTGCGCGAACTCGCCGTAACGCCCGCGCGCCAGGGGCGCGGCTATGGAAAGGCGCTGGCGCTTTGCGCCCTCGGCTACGGGCGCGAACGCGGCGGCCGCCGCGCCTTCCTCATGGCGGACGAGCGGAACGGCGACGCCATATCGCTCTACCGCGCGGCGGGCTTCGCGCCGGGCGCGGACGAGCCGCAGATCGACATGATATACGAGCCCGGGGCGCGCACAAGCCGGCGCGTTTGAACGGCGTTTCCATAGAACGCGGACATCGGGGGCGGATGCGAATCCGCCCCCGCGCGCGCCGGGATTCAGGCGTTTTTGTCAAATCTCCTCCTTGCGCTCTTTTTATTAATTTTCGGTTGCGTTTACGAAACGTTTCGTTTAGTATATATATAATTTAGCAATTAAATGATCTATACCCATTCTTTTCTCGGAGGCTCTATGACCATTACCGAACGCATCAAGTCCGATTATCCCGGCTACAACAAGACCAGGAGGCGGCTCGCCGGCTTCATACTCGACCACGCAGACCGGTGCAGCCTGCTTTCGCTCAAGGAGATCGCGCAGCTCTCGGGCGTCACGCAGGTGACGGTGCTCAGCTTCTGCCGCGACATGGGCTACCGGAACTATGCGGCCTTCCGGCAGGAGCTGCAAAGCGAGCTCATCTCGCGCGTCGATTTGCACGAACGTCTCCGGCTCGTGCGTGAGACCTGCGCAACCGACGAAGAGCTCTGTGCGGAATTCATGAAGTTCGCCCGCCAGATGTTCGACGTCACCTGCGCGAACAACTGCTACGAGCGCGTCACGCTTTTCGCGCGCAAGATCGCCTGCGCCAAGCGCGTGTTCGTCACGGGCCACAGCGTCACCGAGGCGCCCGCGCGCGCCATGGCGAGCCGCCTCATCTGCCAGGGCATAGACGCGCGCTTCCTCGACAACCAGAATAAGGGCGAGGTACACTGCCTCTTAACCGCACTGCCGCCCGAGGAGTGCCTGCTCGTCGCCTACGGCATCACGCCGGTGGGCGCTTCCACGCTCTCCATCGCGCGCTTTTGCGCGCAGCTCAATATGGAAATCGTCTGCGTGACGGACGCCGCGCCTTCGCCGCTCAACGAACTCGCCTCGGTTTCGCTCGCGTGCAACGTGAGGCTGATGAACCTGTTCAACTCGATGTTCACGGTGTTCTTGATGAACGACGCCATCGCGCTCTCGCTTTTCCTCGAGCTCGACGCGCGGCAGGGCGGCGCGGTCAGGGACGACGCGGAGCTGCGCGCGCGCTTCGCAGATTACGACACGCTCTCGTTGGGTTGAGGATATTGCCTGCCCGCAAGCAAAAGGGCGGCCGCGGAGCCGCCCTTTTTATAGGCTCTACACTAAAGATTGGGGTGAAGGGATAAAAAGGGGAAGCATACCGCTTCAAAATCTTGTAGACTAAGGT
>MWBW01000077.1 GCA_002069725.1 Firmicutes bacterium ADurb.Bin248
GGGGTGCGAGCTGCGCTACATACCGCAGCTCGGCGGCGGCGTGCCGGTTCGCAGCCGCGAATATGAAACCACGGTGCCCGGCCTGTTCGTCGCGGGCGACGCTTCCGGCATAGAGGAGGCGTCCGCCGCCATGATGGAGGGCGCGCTCGCCGGGCTTTACGCCGCCGGATACGCGGGCTTCGTCCATCCCTCCGAGGCGGAAACCGCGGCGGAGCTTCGCGCGGCGCTCGCGGCGCTTCGCGCGGGCGAGGCGGGCAGGCACATCCGCGCGGGGCTGGAACTGCTGGAAAAGGAGGCGCTTTATGCCTGAACCCATAGATCCCTTCGAGAGCGGGGGCGTGCCCTCGCTGATGATGATCGCGGAGAAATTCCCCTCGTGCCTTCGCATGAAGCGCGGGCGCGTCGCCGTGGCCGAGTGCTACCGGCGCATCCCCTGCAACCCCTGCGAAACCGCCTGCCCGGCGGGCGCGATCACCATAGGCGCCGACATCAACGCCATCCCCGTCGTAGACCACGACAAATGCACGGGCTGCGGGCTGTGCCTGGCCAAATGCCCGGGGCTCGCCATCATGCTTGTGGACGCTTCCGCGCGGGACGGCACGATCGAGTTCAGCGTGCCGCACGAGTTCCTGCCCCTGCCCGAGACGGGGGGGGCCGTGGATATCGTCGACCGCGCGGGGGAGGTCGTCTGCCGAGGCGTGGTGACGCAATCGCTCTGCCCCTCCGCGTATGACAAAACGCCCGTGGTACGCTTTCGCGTGAACGAGGCGTATCTGATGGCCGCGCGCGGCATACGCGCGGGAAAGGGGGAGTAGGGGAGTGGACGGGGAAAAGGACACCATCGTCTGCCGCTGCTCGGATGTGACGCTCGCGCGCGTGCGCGAGCTTATCGACGAGGGCTACGAGAGCTTCGAGGAGATCAAGCGCCTCTCGCGCGTGGGCATGGGGCCGTGCCAGGGCAAAACCTGCCAGCAGCTCGTGCTTCGCGAGCTTTCGCTCCGCACGGGCAAGCCCGTGCGGGAGCTGGCGGGCCAGACGTCGCGGCCGCCCGTCTCGGGCGTGACGCTCGCGGCCGTCGCGCGGGAGGCGAAGCGGCATGAGGAATAAGGCTTCGGTCGTCATCATCGGCGGCGGCATCAGCGGCTGCGCCATCGCGTGGAACCTCGCCGCGCGCGGCGAGAGGGACGTGGTCGTGCTCGAAAAGTCATACCTGTGCTCCGGCTCCACGGGGCGCTGCGGCGCGGGCGTGCGCATGCAGTGGGGCACGGATATGAACTGCCGGCTGAGCAAAAAGAGCATCGAGTTCTACGAGCACGCCAACGAGATACTCGAGTATCCCGGCGACGTCGAGTTTAAGCAGAAGGGCTACCTGCTCGTCGCGGACACCGCGCGCGAGATGGAGCAGTTCAAAAAGAACCTCGCCGTGCAGCGCAGGCACGGCATCCCTTCCCGGCTCGTGACGCCCGGGGAGGCCGGGGAGCTCGTGCCACACCTCAACGCGGACGTCCTTCTCGGCGGCGCGTATTGCCCGAAGGACGGCTTCCTGAACCCCTTCAAGACCACGGACGCGTTCTACCGCGCGGCAAAGCGCCTGGGCGTGGGGTTTTGCGCGAACACGACCGTCACGGGCATCGACACCGAGGGCGGCCGCGTGCGGCGCGTGCGCACGGACCGGGGCGACGTCGAGACCGCGCGCGTCGTCGTCGCGGCGGGCGGCATGGCGGGCAGCCTCGCTTCTCTCGCCGGGGCGGAACTGCCCGTCTATCCGGAACGGCACCATATACTCGTCACAGAGCCGGTCGAGCCCATGCAGGACCCTATGGTCATGGCCTTCGCGCTCAACCTCTATGTGCAGCAATCCCCGCAGGGCTCCTTCCTCATGGGCCGGGGCGACGAGAACGAGCCGCGGGACGGCAACGTGCGCGCCTCGTGGCGCTTCCTCGAGGAGATGGCCAAGTCCGTCGAATTCCTGCTGCCCAAGCTCGCCGGGCTCCGGGTCGTGCGCCAGTGGGCGGGGCTCTACACCATGAGCCCGGACCGCCAGCCCATCTACGGGCAGGCGCGCGAGGTCGAGGGGCTGTACTTCGCGGCGGGCTTCTCCGGGCACGGCTTCATGTTCGGCCCCGTGACGGGCATCGCCGTCAGCGAAATGGTGCTCGGGCTTGCGCCCAGCATAGACGTATCCGAACTTTTTTTGGAAAGATTTGAGCGCGGACATCTTGTCTACGAGCCCGCCGTGGTATAATATGGTTACATGGATACGGAAGCGCTCATAAAAAGCATACGGCGCGGCGATGAGGATGCGGTGCGCGAGTTGATCCGCACGCGCGGCGCGGCCGTATTTACGCACGCCATGGCCCTGTGCGAGTGGGACAAGCCCCTCGCGCGCGCTCTGGTGAGCGAAACCTTCCGCAACGTCATCGCGCACCTGCGCGCGTTTCCCGACGAGATGATCAGCGACGCCGGGCTCGCCGAGCTGCTCGACGCCGAGATGGTCGAAGCCGTGCACAGGCAGTGCATCCGCAACGCCTCCGGCGCGCTCGACGACACCCCGCTCAAGACCATCCGTTCGAAGAAGCACGAGGTCAAGCCCACGGAGCCCGCGCGCTCCCGCGCCGCCAAGCGGGCGATCATCGGGTTTCAAATGACGCTGCTCGTGCTGCTCGCCATCGCCGCGCTCTGGCTCATGTGCGGCATACTCATGAGCATGAAGTGGATGCCCTACGCCGACCTCGGCTACACCTGGTTCAACCGCACGTTCTTCGAGGTATTCTAAGCATAAAACGAATCGAATCCCTGTTTAGCACTCTCGCCTTGGGAGTGCTGATTTTAACAATTCTTCTACAATTCCTATGTTTTTACTCAACATTCTTTTGCTATGCTGTATTTGCGTTCAAGGGATAGCGCATCCCCGGGGCGCCAACAATAAAAAGAACAAGGAGGCAGCGTTTATGTTTGAGTTGACACCGTTTGTGCGCAGGCAGAACATCCTCGCGTACGACCCGTTCCGGGAGCTGGAGAACATCGGCAAGGAATTTTTCGGCGGCGGCGAGAGCATGCGCTTCCGCGCCGACATCAAGGATACCGGCAAGGCGTATGAGCTCGAGGCGGAACTGCCCGGTTTCGCCAAGGAGGATATCAAAATCGACGTTGAGGGCGACTATCTCACCGTCAGCGCCGAGCGCAAGGAATCCAAGGAAGAGAAGGACGCCAAGGGCAACTACGTGCGCCGCGAGCGCTACTACGGCTCGTTCGGCCGCAGCTTCGACATCAGCGGCGTGGACGCCGAGAACCTCGCCGCGTCCTACAAGGACGGCGTGCTGAAGCTCGTCATGCCCAAGAAGGAGGCCAGGCTTCCCTCCGCCAGAAGGCTTGAGATCGAATAAGCCGTTTACCCGGGAAGAAGAAGGGGGATCGCCGCGGCGATCCCCCCTTTCGTATGTTGCGCGCATATCCGCAAGGCGTCCTCCCGGCTGCGGCGGGAAATCCCTTATTGCGTAAAATAGACCAGCCCGCCGCCCAGCGACGTGGTCTGATACCAGAGGCCAAGGTCGAAGCGGATGCGCTCCCCCTCGTCGGACGCGTCCGCGAGTATGCGGTCCTCCCGCAAATCCGCCGCGGTGACGCTCACCCAATGCCAGCCCTGAATGTTTTTTACCCTGCCGCGCGCCAGGTTGAGAAAGCCCAGCGGGCAGTCGGAGGCGAGGCCGTCCGCAACGAACCTCGCCAACCCGGGCGCGTGCGACCGCTTGCCTCCCATTGCGCGCGGCACGCCGAAAACGTGCGGATCGAGCGCAACGCCCCGGCTTTGGGCGAACGCGGCGACGCCCTCGAGAAACATTTCGATGCGGTTGAGTCCCATATTCCCGGGCGTGACGAATCGGTATACGTCCTCCATATGACGCGCGAAGCTCTCGACGCGCATGGTTTCGTATCCGTACAGCGCCCTGAGCTCCGGGCGGGTCAGCGCGAGATACGCGAGTATGTTCGCCGCGCAGGTCGGCCCGCAGCCGGCCCGGCGGTTCCATTCGGCGGCGTACCAGCTCTGGGAGCCGCCGAAATAAGTCCGGTCCGTTTTTTCATCCGCAATCGTGATCAGTTCGGGGCGGGCGATTGAGACGAGCATTGCTTCACTCCTGGCTTGGCGAAGTTGATATGGAACAGTATACCCCATCGCGGCGGGGAATCAAAGCCGCGTCCGCCGCTTAAATATATCCGATTCGTATCGCGTTTGAAAACATGCTATGAACTCTTTTATGCCGCGTTGACGCGTTTTGCGCAAAGGCGGTATGATGATACTGTAAAAAATGGATATATGTCCATTTGTGTGCCATAAAATCGATTGCGGGAAGGGCGAAACATGAAAGGCAAACGGACCCTCGCGGCTTTGCTCGCGGCGCTGCTGCTGTGCGCGGCGGCGCACGCGTTTGCGGCTTCGTACCACGGCGAGGTGCGCGTGCTGCTCTCCGTGGGCAAAAAGAGCGCGCTCTCCTTCACGCCGGTGGGCGCGTTCCGCCTGCGCGAAGCGCCCGAGCTCGATTTGGGCGGGGACGAGCTCACCGTGCTTGCGGTGGGGAGCCGCGTGTCTCTCACCGCGGGCGGCAAAACCGTCACCGCCGCGTCGCTCACTTTAATGAGCGGCGATTACGGCGGCAGG
>MWBW01000078.1 GCA_002069725.1 Firmicutes bacterium ADurb.Bin248
GGTACGCGTCCAGATCGAGCGTGCGCGTGGGCGTGCCGCGAAAGAGCACCTCCCCGGCCTCGGGCAGGTCGAGCCCCGCCATCAGCGAGAGCATCGTGGATTTTCCGCTGCCGCTCTTGCCCACGACGGCGTACATCACGCCCTGCTCGAACGTGCAGCTGATGTCCTTGAGCGCCTCCACGGTCTGGTACTTGTTGCGGTAGGCGTAGCGGACGGATTCAAGCGAAAGTATACTCATACGGCCTCCTTATTCTTTTTCGGAGAGGATGGAGAGCGCGCTTTTCCTGTTTTGCAGCGCGATGGAGAACGCCGCGCTCAGCGCGTAACTCATCAGGAACGCGTAGGCGCCGGGCGTCGCGAGCTGCGCCCTGTCCCCGTAAACGAGCCACGCCGCGGCGGCGGGCAGCGCGCCCAGAAGCAGCAGCGCAAGCTGCTCGCCGAACATCACGCGGAAAATGCGCCCCTTGGGCGTGCCCATGCCGCGCATGAGCGCGATGTCCTCGCGGCGGCTGTTGACCACGAGGAAGCCCATGAGAAGCCCGAGCATGCACACGAGCGCGAGGAGCACGGGGTAGAGGATCTGCAGGTATTTGATGCGCTGCGTGAGGGCGCTGAGCGCGTCGTTGAACTCGGCGTCCTCTATGAGCACGAATATGCCCAGGTTGTTCCACTGCTTGGGGGCGGAGAAGCCCTTTTGCTCGAGGTAATCCTTGAACGCGCCGAGCTCCCTCGGGTCCCGCAGCGTGAAGGAGAACGAGGAAACATACTTGTCGTCGATGAGCACGTCGACGAGCTGCTGCTGCGTGAACTCGCCCATCAGCCCGACCGTGTCGGCCTTGTAGCGGTCCATGGCCAAAGGCACCGAGCTTTGGATCAGCTCGTTGAGGGTCGAATGCTCGGGGTCGAGCGCGCCTAGGGAAAGCGGGCAATAGATGTTGTCCTGACCTTCCTCGCGCAGGAAGCTGCCCACGATCTTCAGGTCGAGGTCGACGAAGGTCGGCCATCCCGACGACGCCTGATACCCGTAGGGGTAATTGAAGAGCGCGTACACGCGTATGGTGTCGCCGGGCCTGACGCCTTTGTTCATCATGAACTGCGTGGATACGATGCAGGGAAGCTCCGTCCAATCCCGCCGCATGAAGCGCGAAACATCCCAGTCGGGCAGGAACTCGCAGTGGAACTCGTCGAAATAGAACTCCGGCGCGTTTTCGACATCGTTGGTGAAAATGACGCAAGGTTCGGTTCCAATCTTGCTGAGCAGATCCTCGAGTATATACGGGTTGCTCGTGTTCGGCGTCTGCCCGGCGCTGCCCGGGGTGCCGTCCGCGTATTGGGTTATGCCGAGGAAAGTATAATTCGTCTGGCTGGTGAACGCTATCCCGTCGAGGTAGCCGGAATCGAGCAGCAGCTTTGCGTTCCTGTTCTCGACGTAGAGATTGTCGGAATATTTGCCGTACATCGTGGCGCAGTAGCCCTGAAGCTCGGTGTTCTCGTAGAGCGTCTCGCGCGCGGCGTCGTAGGAAGCTAAAGTCGATTGGAGCGTCATCACGAACAGCAGCGTGGCGGCGCCGAGCACAGGCACGATGATCGAGCGCGCGCCGCCGCGGCGGATGGAGAGCATGACGTGGCGCGGCGCGCCCGAGAGCGCCGTGGAGGATCTTTTGGGCGCGCGGCGGACCCTCGCGCGCGCCCTGGCCGTGATCAGACGCCCGCTGACGGTTTTTTCGGTGAAGTAGAGGCACAGCGCGAGCGAAAGCGCCAGTATTCCCGCGCCGACCGAGAGCGCGAGGGGGACCGAGAGCGCCGTGACGGGCGAGAAGCTCTTGACGATGCCCATAAACCCGTCGCTGTAGCGCGTATCCACCGCCTGCAAATCGGAGATGAACGCGTACGCGCGCTCGACCAGATCCTGCGCGAACCTGGTGCCGACCCAGATGCCGGCGCAGATCGCGAGGAGCGCGACGACGCTCACGCCGATCAAAAGGTACAGCCGCGTTTCGGCCTTGCGCGCGCCGAAGCAGCGCATGGTTTCGACCGTGTCGCGCTGCCTGTCCGTGAACAGGTAGGCGAAAAAGGCCAGCGCCGCGAACGCGACCGCGAACGCGACCAGCGAAAGCGCGATGGCGGCGTTGCGTATGACAAAGAGCGAATCCGCCGTCGCCTGATAGCCCTGATCGAAAACGGAGAGGGAAACGCGCGCGGGCAGCAGCGGCCTGATCCCGGCGAGAAACGCGTCCGCCGTGCCGTTTTTGATCGTGGCCTGGCCAAGCTTGTAGATGTAGTGAGACGGATGCGGCGACTGGGGCACGGCGGGCACATAGACGTTGAACAGATAGCCTTCGTAATAGCTCACGATGCCGGCCACCGTGTAGCTTTCCGTCCGGGTCAGCCTCTGACCCCAGAAGAACGTGGCGGGCAGAGTGGCGCTGCCTTCCGGCATGCGCAGCGTGAGCGTGTCGCCGACCTTCAACCCCCGGTCGTTGGCGAGCGTTTCCGAAATGACGCACACCTTCGCGCCCTTTTGCGCGTCCTCCTGCGTGAACAGGCGGCCGGAAAGCAGGCTCATGTAATTCTGGTTGAACTCCTCGAGCTCGCAGAGGGATTCCGTGCGGTAAATATAGAGCTTGTTGCTCATCACGTTGTAGTAATCCGCGATGAGCAGGAAGATGTTGTCCGTCTCCGCGCGCAGCGCCTCGATGGATTCGATCTGCTGGTACGGCACGACGGTGTCGCAATCTATGCCCGAAAGCTCCGCCATTTGATTGTTGAGGCGTATCAGATACAGATCCAGCGACATGCCGGAGGGGGTGCAGTATCCGAAAAGCACATAGGTCGCTTCCGGATCGGGCACGAAGTCGACATCCTCGAGTCTGTCGTCATACACATAGACGGCCCGGCCCGGGGTATAGCCGCGGTAGGAGTAAAGGCTCTCGACGAGCGTGCCGTAATACGGGCTGTTTTCGCTGTATTGATGGATCCCTTTTACCACGAGCACGCAGAAATCGGTGTAGAGCATGTTTTCGGAGCGCGCGACGAAGCCGTCCGCAATGCCTATGGAAAGCTCCGCGGGCTGCCAGAGCAGCACGTTTTCGTTTTCGGCGACGGGCGTGAAGTCCATGCCCGCGACCTCGGTGACCATCCCCTCGTCGTAAGCTGCTTCGTAGGGATAATAATCGCCCAGGTATTCCATGGTGACGATGGTGGTGCAGTTCTCGTCGCATTCGCGAAGCATCTCGACGCTCGCCGACCACGTGTTGACGCCCAGATACAAAAACGCCGTCACTGCCGCGATTAAAAGCGTAAACAGAACGGTTTTGACGGGCGTGCGGATGATGCTTTTTATGCTGTTGCGAAAAATCATGATGTCTCCAACCTGAACAGGGCGCGAAATCCCTCGTAATGCAGTAAATTATACCATATATGCACCCAGGAAGCAAATGGCTATAATGTAAACACGCAACAGGCGAAAGCCGCGCGCGAAACAGCTTGAGTTTGCCGGGGGAAAAGGTATATTATAGTAGGCGTATCGGCGCGGGACGGGATTCCGCGCCCGGACGGGAGGGACGGCGTATGGCGGCGAAGGTGATAGACGGCAGGGCAATCGCGGCGCGGGTGATCGCGCGCGTTCGCGGCCGCGCGGAGGCGCTCATGGCGCGCGGGGTGACGCCCTGCCTCGCGATCATACTGCTTGGAGACGATCCCGTATCCAGGCGGCTCGTCGCGAGAAAATGCGAGGCCTGCCGCGAGGCGGGCATACTGCCGCGCTTCATACCGCTGCCAGAATCGACCGCGCAGGCGGAACTTGCCGCGCTCGTCGATCTGCTTAACCTTGATCCGGGCGTCCACGGCGTGCTCTGCCAGCTTCCGTTCCCGGCGCATATTAACGAAAGGGCCGTCATGCAGCGCATCGCGCGCGAAAAGGACGTGGATGCGTTTTCCGCGCTCATCGGCGGGGACCGCGAGGATATGGCCGCCTGCACGCCCGCGGGCGTCATCGAGCTGCTCGACGCGCAGGGCGTTTCCATCGCGGGCAAGAACTGCGTGGTCGTCGGGCGCAGCGCCGTCGTGGGCAAGCCCATGGCGATGCAGCTGATGCTCAGGGACGGCACCGTCACGGTCTGCCACACCAAGACGCACGACCTTGCGGACATCACTTCCCGCGCGCAGATACTCGTGGTCGCGGCGGG
>MWBW01000079.1 GCA_002069725.1 Firmicutes bacterium ADurb.Bin248
GGCCGCCGCCATAAACGCGGGCGCGCGCCACGCGACGCATCTTTATAACGCCATGCGCCCCATGCACCACCGCGCGCCGGGGCCGGTCCCCGCGGCGGCGGAGGATTGCCGCGTCACGGCGGAGCTCGTCTGCGACGGGCTGCATGTCCACCCGGCGATGGTGCGCGCGGCGTACCGGCTCTTTGACCGGGACAGGCTCTGCCTTGTGAGCGACGCCATGGCCGCCTGCGGCATGGGGGATGGGGAATACGGGCTCGGCGACCGGTGCGTGTTCGTCCGGGAAGGCCGCGCGGCGCTCGCGGACGGCACGATCGCGGGCTCCACGGCGACTTTATGGGATTGCCTGAAAAACGCGACCGCCTTCGGCATCCCTTTGGCGGACGCCTCCCGCATGGCCTCGGCGACTCCGCTTCGCGCCGTCGGCGAGCGGCCCGCCCCCGTGCGGGAAGGGGAGAAGGCAAACTTCGTTTTATGCACGGACAGCTTCGAATTATTGGATGTCTATGCGTAAATTCCGCGCGACGGCTTGCCGCGCGGGGCTGGATGCGCTAAAATAAACCGGTTGGGGTGTACATTATGGGTGTTGACGCGAAATACGGTTTTGCCTTCGGGCGCATGGAAAAAGGGAGGCGAAACCTCATATCGGACGTACCCGGCGTGCGGGTCGGCCACTGCACGCTCCACGAGGGCGACGTCCACACGGGCGTGACCGCCCTTATCCCGCACGGGGGGGATGTGTTCTGCGACAAATGCGTCGCGGCGGCGCACGTGATCAACGGCTTCGGCAAAAGCGCTGGGCTCGTGCAGGTCATGGAGCTCGGCGTCATCGAAACGCCCCTTCTGTTTACCAACACGCTCTCGGTCGGCGCAGCGTGGGACGCGCTCGCGCGCCATATGCTCGAAGAAAACGCGGACATCGGGCTTTCGGCCGGCACCGTGAACCCGGTCGTGTTCGAGTGCAACGATTCCTTTCTCAACGACATACGCGGCCTCCACGTCGGGCGGGAGCACGTGCGCCTTGCCCTCGATTGCGCGGCGGAGGATTTTGACGAGGGCGCCGTCGGCGCGGGCGCGGGCATGAGCTGCTACGGCCTCAAGGGCGGCATCGGCAGCGCGTCGCGCGTTTTCTCCCTCTATGGAAAAAGCCATACGCTGGGCGCGCTGCTGCTCACGAACTTCGGGACGCTGCGCGATTTGACCGTCTGCGGCGACGGCGTGGGGGAGAGGATGTATCAAAAGCGCCGTTCCGCCTCCGAACCGGATAAGGGCAGCGTCATCATCGCGCTCGCGACGGACGCGCCGCTCTCGAGCCGCCAGCTCCTTCGCGCGGCGAAGCGCGCGCAATCAGGCCTTGCGTACACGGGCACCATCTCGAGCCACGGCAGCGGGGAGATCGCGCTCGCCTTCACCACGGCAAACCGCCTGCCCCACGACGCGCCCGACGGGCCCGTTCGCGTGGAGCAGCTTTTCGAGAACGATATGGATGTGATTTTCCGCGCCGTCGCCGAGTGCGTGAGCGAGAGCGTCATAAGCTCCATGCTCCACGCAAGCCGCACCGTCGGCCGCGCGGGCAATATGCGGGAAAGCCTAAAAACGCTTCTGGAGGAGGGTATATGAACGACATCAACGAGAACTTCCGCTATCTCAACGTGGGCCTGCCGGAGGACATCGCGCGCCTCAAGGCATGGGGGGACATCGACGAGGCCGTACGGCTGATCGACCTTCGGCTCAAAGAGGATATCCCCGCGCCGCTTCGCGGCTGCTTCGTCGCCGAGCGCGAGATGATGCAGCGCCTCAAGGACGATTTTACGCTCGATCTCGACCAGGCCATGGCGCAGGCGCAGGACCGGGTTTCCGGCTTTACGAAGGCGGAGTTCGACGCGCTTGCGGATAAAGGCCGCATCGACTGGATTTACCTCAACGGCGAAAAGCGCTACTTCAAGCGCTTCGTCAACACGCTGATCAAAACGCATCCCGATATCCGGGAACGCGCCGTGCAAAGACATCGCGAGAAGGGCGGCGCCGAGCCGGAGCAGGCGCCCGCGGGCGAGCACATACTCGACCGGTCGATGCGCCTGATGCGCGAGCGCGGCGAGCTTTCGAACTACATCCGCATAAAAGCGAGCGTGAAGATCAGCGACGCGGCTTTCGAGAAAGGCCGCCGCGCGCGCGTGTGGCTGCCCATCCCGGCCGCGTGCCCGCAGCAGAGCGAGATCGAGCTTCTCTCCTTCTCCGACGAGCCCAAGCATATTTCGCCCTTGGACGCGCCGCAGCGCACGGTCTGTTTTGAGCGCGTGCTCGACGAGAACCGGGAGTTTTTCGTGGAATACTCCTACGTCCACACGGCGCGCTACTGCGACCCCTCGTCCATCCGGGCGGACGCCGTCCAGCCGCGCGACTTCCTCAACGAGGAGAATCCGCACATCGTGTTCACGCCGTATCTTCGCGCCATCACGCAGGATCTTTTGCGCGGCACGGACGATCCCGTGGAGAAGGCGCGGCGCATATTCGGCTTCGTCACGGGCAAGGTGAAGTATTCCTTCATGCCCAGTTACTTCGTGCTGGAGAACATCGCGGAGAACGCCGCGCGCAACTTCAAGGGCGACTGCGGCGTGCAGGCGCTGCTGTTCATCACGCTGTGCCGCCTCGCCGGAATACCCGCGCGCTGGCAGAGCGGGCTTTGCTGCGAACCCTACGACGTGGGCGCGCACGACTGGGCGATGTTCTACATAGCGCCCCATGGCTGGCTGTTCGCGGACCCGTCCTACGGCGGAAGCGCGCACCGCGCGGGCAACGAGGCGCGCCGCTGGCATTATTTCGGCAACCTCGACCCGTACCGGATGGTGGCCAACTGCGAGTTCCAGCATCCGTTCGATCCGCCCATGATCCACTGGCGCGCCGATCCGTACGACAACCAGACCGGTGAGATCGAGTATGAGGACAGGTCGCTTCGCTCCCGCGAGTACGAGCGCGACCAGGTGATGAGCGAATATAAAGAACTTTGATGTAAGGAGCGCACATGACGCACAAGGCCCTGCCCTTCGACAAACAGAAGATCGAGGAGATCGCGAAGCTTTACCCCACGCCCTTCCACCTTTACGACGAGGCGGAGCTCCGCCGCCGCGCGCGCAACCTTCGCGCCGCGTTCGCCTGGAACCCGGGCTTCCACGAGCACTATGCCGTCAAGGCCTGCCCGAACCCCGTGATCGTGCAGATCCTCCACGAGGAGGGCTGCGGCACGGACTGCGCGAGCTGGGCGGAGCTGATGCTCTCCGAGGCGCTCGGCATCACGGGGGAGGAGCTGATGTTCTCCTCCAACGACACGCCGCCCGAGGAGTTCGCCTACGCGCGCAGGCTCGGCGCCGTCATCAACCTCGACGACATCTCGCACATCGACTGCCTCGCCGCGAACGGCGGCAGCGGAATGCGCGTGGACCTCGAGAAGGTGCTGCTGCGCGACCCGTCGCTCACGCCGGAGGAGATCCTCATGAGCGAGAGCCAGGAGCGCATGATGGCGATCGTCGCGCCCGAGAAGCTCGATGCCTTCCTCGCGGTCGTGAACAAGTGGGATGTCGAGACGAGCGTCCTCGGCGAGGTGACCGGCGACGGGCGACTGGTGATCCAGTGGCACGGCGAGGTCATCGTCGACGTCGACCCGTCGACCGTGGCCGTCGACGGACCCGTGTACGAGCGCCCGGTCGCCTACCCGACCTGGATCGACGCGCTGCGCGACGACTCGGCATCCGCCCTGCCGCGCTCCGGCGACGCCGACACCCTTCGCGAGCAGTTCGTCGCGCTGCTGGGCAGCCCGAACCTCGCCGACACGTCGTGGGTGACGAACCAGTACGACTACTACGTCATGGGCAACACCGCGCTGGCCTTCCCCGACGACGCCGGCATGATCCGCGTCGACGAGGAATCGGGCCTCGGCTTCTCGATCGCCACCGACTGCAACGGGCGCTTCTGCCAGCTCGACCCGTACGAGGGCGCGAAGCTCGCCCTCGCCGAGGCCTACCGCAACGTCGCCGTGAGCGGCTCCGTCCCCACCGCCGTCACCGACTGCCT
>MWBW01000080.1 GCA_002069725.1 Firmicutes bacterium ADurb.Bin248
CCGCCATGCCCTGGTTCATGCAGAACAGGGTGACGCCGGTCATCGCCGTCATGATCTTCGTGCTGATACTGGCGGCGGGCATGAGCTCCGCGGACTCCAACCTCAACGCGGCCTCGATCCTGATCGCCAACGACCTGGTCAAGCCCTTCCGCCCCTCGATCAAGGATAAGCAGATGATCACCCTCGCGCGCATACTCACGCTCGTCATCGGCGTTGCCGCGGCTCTGGGCGCGATATTCGCCACGAGCATCATGGCGCTCTTCTCGAGGGCGTATTCCATGGCGGGCGCGGGCCTGGTGCCGCTTTTGATCATCGGCCTCCTGTGGAAGGAGAACAAGGGCGCCGATTATAAGATGGGCACCAAGAACAGCAAGGTGACGCCCTGGGGCGCCCGTTCGGGCATCGTGGTAGGCGCGGTGCTTTCGCAGATCACGGCGCTCGGCCCCAACGCGATACTGATCGCGCTGGCGGCTTCCGCCGTGTGCATCGTGGTGGTTTCGCTGGCCACCAAGAACGTCAAGAACCACCCGAAACTCGTCAGCGAAGGCAACGTCAACCCCGTTGCGAAGGAATACTCCGCATAAGGCACAAAGCGGCCTGGAACGGCGCGCCCGCGCCGTTCCAGCCGTGTTCAGCCGCGAGGCGGCAGCGGGCCGCTTTTTATAGCCGCGATATGCTTTGCGGCGGATGGCGGTTTGGTGTATAATTTGTCAATATGCAAAAAATATACAACAGACCGGAGCGTGTTTCAACAATGAAAAACAAATTGTTCAAGAAGGATATCGCGGTGCTCGAATGCCTGAAAAGCTCGGATGTTCCGCTGGGCTCGTGGAACCTGGTGGAAAAGCTTGAAAACAGGGGCATGAGCGTGAGCTCGGCCACCATAGGACGCATACTGAGCAGCCTGGAAAGCAAGGGCTTCGTCAAAAAAAACGGGCACAGCGGCCGCATCATCACGCGGGAAGGGCTCGAGGCGCTGAGCAACGTCAAGCTGATGGATAAAATCAAGCAGCACAGCGAAACGCTCGAGCAGATGGTCACCAGCACCGCGCTGGACGATTATATCCTCGTTTTGCAGGCGCGCAAGGCCATCGAGCGCGAAACCGCGCGTTTGGCCGCCCAGAACATCACCGACGCGGAGCTCGCCGCCATGGAGGAAACGCTCAACGAGCAAAGCAGGCGCCACGCCGCGGGCGAATCCATCGCGGGCAACGACATCAGCTTCCACTGGGCGATCGCCCGCGCTTCGCGCAATAAGGTGCTCGAGGCGCTGTACCTGATGATGTTCAGCTACGGCCAGCAGACGACCATATTCGAGTACATACGCAAGCAGGTGAACGCCGTGTATATGTCGTCCCACCTGGAGGTGTTCGCGGCGCTCAAAGCGCACGACCCGTGCGGCGCCGAAGAGTGCATGATGAAACACATGGATAATCTCATAAAGGACGTCGTCTGCTACTGGGACATGTTTTACGAACAGGATGAAGATTGAGCGTTTCGCCCCGGCGAGGCGCGGAAGGCGGGAAAGCGAAATGTGCGACGAAATCATATGCCGCTGCGAGGAGGTTACGCGCAGCGAAATCGAAGCCGCCATAGAGGACGGAGCCGTAACCATGAACGAGCTCAAAAGGTTCACCCGCGCGGGCATGGGCCTGTGCCAGGGGCGCACCTGCCGGCGGCTGACGGAACGCATTCTGGCTGAAAAAACGGGCGTGCCGCTCGGGGAAATCGCGCCCTCCACGTTTCGGCAGCCCGTTCGCCCCGTAAAGGCGGAAATTTTTGAGTAAGACCGCAAAAGGTTCCATATAAAGGAGGGAGGCCGCATGAAAAGCTGGGGAAGACTGATCACCGCGATGGTTACGCCCATGGACGAACAGGGCGGCGTAAATTATGAAAAAGCCGCGGAGATCGCGCGGCGTTTTGTGGAAGAAGGAACCACCGCGCTCGTGGTGAGCGGCACGACGGGCGAGTCGCCCACACTGAGCGCCGCGGAGAAGGAAAAGCTGTTTATTGCGATAAAAAAGGCGGTGGACGTGCCGGTCATCGCCGGCGCGGGCACCAACTCCACCGCGGCGAGCATCGAAAACGCGCGCCGCGCGCTCGATTGCGGCGTGGACGGACTGCTTGCGGTGGTGCCGTATTACAACAAGCCCAATCAGGATTCCATCTACGCGCACTTCGCCGCGTTCGCGCAGGCGACGCCGCTGCCCGTCATGCTCTATAACGTGCCCGGGCGGACGGGGACGAACATGACGGCGGAAACCTCGATCGCGCTGTCCCAAATACCCAACATCACCGCGCTCAAGGAAGCCTCGGGCGACCTGGTGCAGCTTGCCAAAGTGGTTCGCGACGCAAACGCCGATTTCGCAGTCTATACCGGCGAGGACGCCCAGATACTGCCCACGCTCGCGGTGGGCGGATACGGCGTGGTTTCGGTTGCCTCCCAGGTGGTCGGCCGCGAAATCCAGCGCATGATCGAGAGCCATCTTGCGGGGCGCGCGGCGGAGGCGGCCGAATTGCACCTGAAGCTCGTGGGCATCGTCGAAAAGCTTTTCATGACCGCTAACCCCATTCCCATCAAAGCCGCGCTCAACCTGATGGGGCTCGAGGTGGGCTGCACGCGGCTTCCCCTCGCGCCGCCCGCGCCCGCGGTTGTGCGCGCGCTGCGCGAGGAGCTTACCGCGCTCAACCTGATTTCGGGGGGATGAAGCATGAACAGGGTCCCGCACCATCCCATTTTGGGCGACGAGCCGCCGGCAAAGGAAGTGCAAATTTTTGTGGACGGCCGGCCCGTGGCCGCGCGCGAGGGCGAGATGATCGCCGCGGCGCTGATCGCGAACGGTATTTTCAAATTCCGTTATACCCCGCATGCGCATAAGCCGCGGGGGGTGTACTGCGCCATAGGCCGCTGCACGGACTGCGTTATGACGGTCGACGGCGTGCCGAACATACGCACCTGCATCACGCAGGTGAGGGACGGCATGCGCGTCGACACCCAGCACGGCATGGGCGCGTGGCAGAAAGGGGACGGGCATGACCCAAACTGATTTGGCAATCGTAGGCGCGGGCCCGGCCGGCCTTTGCGCGGCCATCGAGGCCAAGCGGGCAGGCGCGGACGTGCTGCTCATAGACGAAAACGCGCGGCCCGGAGGACAGCTTTTCAAGCAGATCCACAAGTTTTTCGGCTCGCGCGCGCATAAGGCGGGCACGCGGGGCATGAACATCGGCACGGAGCTTTTGGATCAGACACAAGAGCTCGGCATAAACGTATGGCTCGGCAGCGAAGTCCTGGGCCTTCAGAACGGGCACGACCTGTGGGTGGTGCGCAACAGGGTACAAACCGAGATGGTGCGCGCGAAAAAGATCATACTTGCGACGGGCGCCACCGAGAACGCGCTCGCCTTCCCCGGCTGGGAGCTGCCGGGCGTTATGGGCGCGGGCGCGGCGCAGACGCTGATCAACGTCAGCCGCGTTTTGCCCGGCAGGCGCGTGGTCACGGTGGGCTCGGGGAACGTGGGCGTGATCGTTTCCTATCAGCTTTTGCAGGCGGGGGCGGAAGTGGCGGCCATCGTGGAGGCGCTTCCCGCGCTGGGCGGTTACGGCGTGCATACCGCCAAGGTGCGGCGCGCGGGGGTGCCTTTCTACACCTCGCATACCGTCAGGCGCGCAATCGGCGCGGAGCGCGTGGAGGCCGTGGAGCTCGTGGCCCTCGACGCGTCGTTCAAACAGGTGCCCGGCACCGAGCGCGTTCTCGGGGCGGATACCCTATGCCTCGCCACGGGCCTGACGCCGCTGACGGAGCTCGCGTGGCTCGCGGGCTGCAAATTCGATTACGTGCCCGCGCTCGGCGGGCATCTGCCCATACACGATTGCGCCATGCGCACCACGCAAAAGGACATATTCGTGGCGGGCGACATCGCGGG
>MWBW01000081.1 GCA_002069725.1 Firmicutes bacterium ADurb.Bin248
GAGGTCAGCTTGAGGCGGTTGTGCGCCTTGTCGATGGTGGCGATCATCATCGTGTCCGAGTTGTACGAGCCGGACTTGGCGCGCCGGTCCGCGCCGATGAGCAGCACGTTGACGTACTGCGCGTTCATGTTGTCCTGTTCGAAATTGAGTATCTGCTCGGGTGTGAGCACGGTCTGGTTATAATACTCGCTCACCGGCAGCGGCGGCGCGGTTACCTCCGGGGTCGCGCCCGCGCCAGGCGACGCCGCCGGGGCGGGGCTCCTGGTGGGGGTCGCCGTCATATCGGGCGCTTCGTCCGTCGCGAGCGGGGTTTCGCTCGTGGGGGGCAGATACGCGTCGTCCGGATCGGTGCGGGTCAGGCGGTTCAACAGGTTCGTGCCGAGCACGCCCACGGCCAGCCCCAGCGCGAGCACGACGCCGCAGAGCGCGAGCGCGATCTTCGCCGCGGGGCGGAGCTTCTTCTTCGTTTTTGCTTTTTCTTCCATATTCTTCACGCTTTCGCGAAACTTTTTCGCCTTTGTGCGACATTCTTCGCAGCTGAATGATTGTACCACGAAGCGCGCGCCGCTTCAAGCCGGCTTGTCAGCGCACCGGCTTTGATGTACAATTGTTAACACCTTATTCAAGAATGGGGGGAGTATGCGCATGTACGCGAGATTCGCCGCGGTGTATGATAGGCTCATGGCCGGGATCGACCGCGACGAATGGGCGAAGTACCTGCTCGCGCTCCTGCCCGGCGGCAGGCTTTGCATCGCCGACGTCGCCTGCGGCACGGGCGCGCTGACGCTGCCGCTCGCGCGGGCCGGACATGCCCTGACGGGCATCGACGCCTCGGCCGAAATGCTCGCGGTCGCCTCGGAAAAAGCGCGGCTCGCGCGGCTCAACATCCCCTTCGCGCACCAGCGCATGGAGCGCATGAAGCTCCACCGCAAGGCCGACGCCGTCGTTTGCGCGTGCGACGGCGTGAATTACCTGCTTTCGACGAAAGCGCTCGGCGCGTTTTTTTCGGCAGCACGGGAAAACCTGAAACCCGGAGGAAAGCTCCTATTCGACGTTTCGAGCCGCTACAAGCTCGCGCGGATACTCGGCAACAATACCTTCGCCGAGGACGAAGAAGGGGCGGCATATATCTGGAAGAATGAATATGATGAAGTATCAGCGCGCATCCGCATGGATGTCACCTTCTTCGAGCGGATGCCGGACGGGCGCTTCGAGCGCTTCGCGGAAACGCACGCGCAGCGCGCCCATTCGCAGCGGGAGCTTGAAGGCGCGCTTGCGCGCGCGGGCTTTTGCGACATACGGGTCTACGAGGCGTTCACGAGCGAGACGCCAAAGAAAACGAGCGAACGGCTGCAGTTCTCGGCTTCCGTTCCGGAAAGAGGTTGAGTTATGGCTGAAGGAAACGATCTGATCCTGCGGGGCGTCCTGCTCGATCGCAGGGCGCGCTTCACGGCCATATCCGGCGCGGGGCTCGTCGAAACGGCGCGTTGCGTGCACGCGCTCTCGCGCGTATGCACGGCGGCGCTCGGCCGCGCGCTCATGATGACCTCGATGATGGGCGTTTCCCTCAAGGGCGGCGGCGAGCGCGTGACGAGCATCATAAAGGGCGGCGGCCCCGCGGGCAACATCGTATGCACGGCGGATGAAACCGGCCGCGTGAAGGGATACATCGAAAATCCGTCCGTAGAGCTGCCGCCGACGCCCTCGGGCAAGCTGGATGTCGCGGGCGCGGTCGGCGCCCAAGGAGAGCTGACGATCGTGCGCGACATGTCCCTCAAGGAGCCGTACGTCGGGCGGAGTCCCCTCGTTTCCGGCGAGATCGCGGAGGATTTCGCGCATTACTTTACCGTGAGCGAGCAACTGCCCTCGCTCGTATACCTCGGTGTGCGCGTGGATATCGAAACGGGCGCTACGCTCGCCGCGGGAGGTATGCTCGTGCAGACGCTGCCGGGCTGCCCCGATGAGGACTCGGACCGGCTCGCGGCGTGCGCGAACGGGATTTCGCGTCTGACCCGCAGCCTGCAGGCCGGCGAGACGCTGCCGTCCGCCGCGGCCTCGATTTTCGCGGGCATGGATATGGAGATACTGCACAGCTACGCTCCCGAATTCCGCTGCGACTGCGGCAGGGAGCGGCTCGAGCGCGTGCTGCTCTCCCTCGGGCGGGAGGAGCTCGAGGATATGATCGAAAAAGAACGCGGCG
Source organism: Firmicutes bacterium ADurb.Bin248 (assembly GCA_002069725.1). GTDB lineage: Bacteria > Bacillota > Clostridia > Christensenellales > CAG-138 > Phil1. The sequence continues at coordinate 2,201 of MWBW01000081.1, forward strand.
CGCAGCTTACCTGCCATTTCTGCAACGCCGTATACAATTTCAATGAAAGCGAGCTCCGGCGGCTCCTCGCCGAGGGCAAAAGGAAACGAAATGACGGATAAATCAGCTTTGTATAAATCTGCCAGGCCGGGCAAGGTGCTTTCCTTCGAGCAGAAAGGCGAGTTCTTCTATAAAAGAGGGCTGGACCGGCTGGATGAGAACAAGCTCGCCGAGGCGCTGTGCAACTACCGCCTCGCGAGCGAGCGCGATCCCGGCAACGAGGAAATACTCCTCGCCATGGCCGAGGTGCTCACGGAGATGGAGCGCTACGACGAATCGAACCGCATCCTCTTTGCCTTGATGCGGCGCGAGGAGCACGACCCCGAGTGCTACTTCGGCCTCGGGTGCAACTTCATGGGGCTCAACGACATAGAGCACGCCAAGGACGCCTTCGAGCGCTACGCCGACCTCGAGCCGGACGGCGAGTTCATCTACGACGCGTTCGACATGCTCGACGCCATCGACGAGGCGGAGTTCTACCGCACGGGCGAGGGCGGGCTGGTCGAGGTCAACAAAAAGGACGACGCCTACGACGCCGCCGAGGAGGGGCGGGAACTGCTCGAGCAGGAGCATTACGACAGGGCGGAGGAAAAGCTCGCGCAGGCGCTACGCCTCGACCCCGAGCTGCACTGGGCGCGCAACAACCTGACACTCGTCCACTTCTGCCGCCGCGAATACAAGCGCGCGGCCAACGAGGCGAAAACCGTGCTCGAGCGCGAGCCGAAAAACCTGCAGGCGCTGTGCAACCTCGCCATGGTCCAGCAGGCCATGCGCGACAAGGCCGCCGCCAACCGCACCGCCGACATTCTCGCGCGCTGCGAAACGGACGACCCGGACGATCTCAACCGCATGTCGCTCGTACTGATGGATCTCGGCCGCTTCGCGGAGGCGCTGCCCTTCATGCGAAAGCTGCGCCGCCGCTACCCCTACGACGAGGGGACTCTGCACCGCCTTGCGATGTGCGCCTTTGAGATCGGGCAGATCGGCGAGGCCATCGGCAGCTACGATACGCTCCTCAAGATCAATTCTCAGGATACCATCGCGCGCTACTACCGCGGCCTGTGCCGCGCGGCGCAGGCCTCCGGCGGCGCGAGCAACGCGGCCAAGCGTAAATACATGCTCAACTACCAGGTGCCCTTCGACGAAATGCTCTCGCGCATCAACCGGCTCAACGAGATCGTCGCCCAGTCCAAGGATGACCTTTCCGAGGCGTGGGAGCGCGGCGCGGAGCTCAAAAGCCTCGTCGAATGGGGCTTCACGCTGCCGGACCGCGGCATCAAGCGCGCGCTGCTGACGCTCATTTCCACATTCGCGGACACGCGCGGGGAGGAAATGCTCAGGGACTTCATACTCCGCCGCGAGCAGCCCGACGAACTCAAGCACGAGGCGCTTGCCCTTCTTACGCGACAGGGCGCGCAGGAGCCGTATGTCTCCTACCTCGGCGGCGTGCTCGTGCAGAGCCGCGTGAGCCGCACGCTCAGCGGCGGCGTAAGCAAGCCCTACCGGGACGCGCTGGTGCTGTGCCTGAGCACGATGCGCGGGCGGCGCCCCGACAGGGTCGCGAGCCGCGCCGTGTCGCTTTGGGAGAAGTTCATCCGCGGCTCGGGGGAGGTCCTCCCCC
>MWBW01000082.1 GCA_002069725.1 Firmicutes bacterium ADurb.Bin248
GCGGCGGGGGTTATGCTCTGGCGTTCGCCGCTGTGCGGCGGGGCGATGCTCATAGCAGCTCTCGTTTCCTTCCTCGCGTACAGGGCGGTCTCCTACCGGCGCTTCGGCGGGGCGACGGGGGATGTCGCGGGTTGGTTCGTGCAGGTGTGCGAACTCGCCTGCCTCGCGGCCTTCGTGCTCGCCGCGAAGATCGGGGGCCTGCCGTGAAGCTGCTCGTCGTGGGCGCTGCGGGGCAGGACAAGGCCCGCTTTGCCCAAGGATATAAGGATGTGCTTATGGACGCGCACCTCGCCGTGCGCGATATGATGAAAGCGGGCATGTCCCGCGAGGATATGCTCGCCTCGCTTCTCTCGCACGAAGCCGTCGTGTGCGACGAGGTCGGCATGGGCGTGGTGCCGGTCGACGCGTTCGAGCGCATCTGGCGTGAGGAGGTCGGGCGGCTGTGCTGCGAACTTGCGCGGAGGGCTTCAAGCGTCGTTCGCGTCGTGTGCGGCATCGCGCAGACGCTCAAGGAGGAACCGGAATGGAAATAGCCGTCATTCGCCACGCGACCGCCAAGGGGAACCTTCGCCATGTATTCCTCGGCAGGACGGACGATCCTCTCGCGCCCTGCGGCGTGGAGCTCGCCTGCAGGCGGCGGGAGGAACTGCCGCCCGTCGCGCGCGTCTACGCGAGCCCCATGCTGCGCGCGCGCTGTACGGCGCGCCTTGTGTGGCCGAACGCCGAGCTCCACGTCGTGCCCGGCCTTCGGGAGATGGACTTCGGCATCTTCGACGGGCGCGCGCACGAAGAGCTTATGGAGGACCCCGTTTACCGCGAATGGCTCGCGCAGGGCGAATGGGAGGGCTATCCCGGCGGGGAAACCTTCGCGAAGGCGCGCGCGCGCGTCGACGCGGCGTTCCGCTTCCTCGCGCGGGACGCGACCGAGCGCGGCCTTTCCCGCGCCGGCGCGGTCGTCCACGGCGGCACGCTGATGCTCATAACCGAGCTCTACACCGACATCCGCCTCAACTACACCGACCTTCTCGTCAAAAACTGCGAAGGCTTTCTCATGCAGGTCCGATACGAAAAGGGGAATGTCACGGTTTCCCGCTGCGAGAGGATATGAGAATAAAATGAAGGACGGATGCTCTCCGTCCTAAAATCCCGCCGCAGCGGAAAGTTATTCACCATTCATTATTGGAGATTGGTTGAATCATCCACAATCATGAATTGTCGATGATCCCGCGTATATCCTTTACCAGCGCGTCGAGGCTGTAGTAGCCGAACAGCGCGCGGTTGAGGTAGGTGACATGGACGCGGTCCTTCTCATCGAGCGCGGCGAAGCCTTGTATCGGGTTGACGGCGAAGTACATGTCCTGCTTGAGGTCGGGCGAACCCAGGAGGAAGAACAGGTAGACCCCGCCCTTTACGGGCACAGCCGCGTCCGCGGCGTCATAGGTCAGGGGCTTGAGCGTGGCGGCGTCCGTCATCTCGTCGCACAGCGCGGGGCAATAGACGACGGGAACCTTTTCGCCGTAGCGCAGCGCTCCCTTGAGCGAGCCGTAGACCTCGACCTGCAGCGTGGCGGCGGGCAGCGCGTTCTCTATGGTCGCGCCCGCGGAATCGGAGCGGAAGCGCGTGTCGGAAAGCTCCGGAACATCCGCGGCGCGGCCGATGAAGATCTCGTGGCATGCCTTGGCGAGCGCGGAGAGGTCCTTGTAGTAATAGGTTTCGGAGGGGGAGGATACGATCTCGTTCTGCTCCTCTATGTTGGCGCGGATGTCGCCGAGCGGAAGCCTCGCGCCGGGGAAGGCGACTTCGCCGTCCTCGCTCACGGGCAGGGGATCTTCGGTCAGAAGCTTATAATTCGAAGCGTCCTCGCTGTAATAGACCGCGGAATTTTCGTCCGCGAGGTAGAGCAGGTATGTCTGGCCCTCTTTCATGGCGCCGTCGGCGCAGTGTATGAGGTCGCCCTCCGAGGCCCGGCCCGCGAGCACCTCGCCGACCGTGAGGTCATAGCAGGTCACGCCGTCCTCGTTGAGGTGGGCGCGCACGCATTCGCCGAGCACAACGAGGGAGGAGCTGCGGTAGATCCGCTGCGCGTCCGACCAGACGCGCTCGTCCGCGGCCCGCGCGCCCGTTGCGGAGGAGCAGGCGCACGCGAAGAACAACGCGGCGATGAGCAGCGCGAGGAGCTTCACGCGGTTTTTCATGCCTTACCCTCCTTCCTGCACGGTATAAGGGTCCTTTTTATCATAAACGAAGCGAGCGTCCAAAAGGTTTCCAAAAAGTTAAAAATATATGAACTCGCCCGCCGGTTCCAGGTTTCCTTACATCTCCCGCCTGCCCTCCATGGCCTTGAGCAGCGTCATTTCGTCGATGTACTCGAGGTTGCCGCCGATGGGGATGCCGTGGGCAATGCGCGTCACGCGGATGCCCTTGGGCTTGAGGAGCCGCGCGATGTAACTCGCGGTGGCCTCGCCCTTGACGTCCGGATTGGTCGCGAGTATCACCTCGCGAACCTTGCCCGCCTCGACGCGGGCCATCAGCTCCCTGATGCGGATGTCGCCGGGGCCAATGCCGTCCGTGGGCGAGATCGCGCCGTGGAGCACGTGGTACTTGCCGCGGTATTCGCGCAGCTTTTCCATAGAGAACACGTCGCGCGCCTCCTCGACGACGCAGATGGTCTCCTCGCTCCTCGACTGGTCGCGGCAGATGGCGCACGGCTCCGTGTCGGTGTAGTTGCCGCACACGGGGCAGTAGCGCACGCTGTCGCGCGCGCGCACGATGGAAGCCGCAAGCTCCCGCGCGCCGCCGTCCGGCATGTCGAGTATGAAATACGCGAGCCTCTGCGCGCTCTTCGTGCCTATGCCGGGAAGCCGCGAGAGCTGCGCCACGAGCGCGTTGATGGAATCGACGCCCATGCGCTTGTCAGAAGCCGAGGTTCATGCCGCCGGTCACGCGGTTCATCTCCGCGTTCATGGTTTCCTCCGCCATGCGCAGCGCCTCGTTGACCGCGCTGAGCACGAGGTCCTGGAGCATCTCGACGTCGTCCGGGTCGACGCAGGCCGGGTCTATGACGACGGCCTTGAGCTCCTTGCGCCCGTAGACCGTGGCGGAAACCACGCCGCCGCCCACCGTCGAAGTGAACTCGCGCTCGGCGACCTCCTGCTGTATGCGCGCGACGTCCTGCTGCATCTTCTGCGCCTGCTTCATAAGCTGCTGCATGTTGCCGCCGCCCATGCCGGGGAAATTCGGTCGTGCCATAACGTCCTCCCGAAACTTGGTTTACCTATTATTATACCGCATATTGCGGCCCGTGTCCATCAATCCACAATTTCTATGTTCCCGCCGAAGGCGTTTCTCGCGCGCTCCTCGAGGGAATCCGGAGCGCCGGATACGATGAAGCGCAGGCGCGTCCCCGGGCGGAGCCCGCCGACGAGCGAATTGAGCATATCCTCCTGCTTGGAAAAAGCCTCCGCAAAGGTTTTCTGCGCGAAGCCGACGATCAGCGCGTCGCCGGAAAGCTCGGCGGAGGCGGTCTTGAACCACAGCGTCGCGAGCGAGGGATTCTGCTTCTGCACGAGCTTTTTGAGCTCCTGCCAGAGCGCGGCGCCGTCGCCGCAAGGCGCTGCGTTTTCTGCGGGCGGCTGCGGGGGCTTCGCCTGCGCGGCGCTCTTTTTCGGCGCGGGCGCTTTTTCCTCCCGGAGCGGCTCCGGGGCGGGGGGGAAGGGCGCTTGCGGGGCCGCG
>MWBW01000083.1 GCA_002069725.1 Firmicutes bacterium ADurb.Bin248
GATCGCCACGTTCGAAGGGCTTTGCATATCCGTCAGGCGCGCGGGCCCCTGCACGACGGCGTTGAGCCAGACCTGGAACGAAAAGGGCACCTCGGTCACGTCGCTTACGGTGAACACGTTGACGAATAGCAGCACCCCGGAATCCGGGGGATTGAACAGTCCCGCCCACGCGTGCTTGCCCCTGCCGAACTCCTCGCGGCTCAGGCCCACGAAATACTTGCCCTGCATCGATTTATACAGCGCGATGGGGCACGCCGGCTTATCGCATACATCGTTGATATCCACTGTCATAATATTCTCCTTTCGCGCACAACTGCGCGCTTACTGCAATATATGACAAATACACGGAGAATGCCATGCGCGGCGCCGCGGCTCGCGGCATCCATTCAAATTTCCAGCCGCATCGCCGCGCGGGCGCGCGCCATGATTTCGTTTCCGATGCGCGTGGCCTTTTCGCTGCCCTCGAGGATAAATCCGCGCACCTCATCCCGGCGGCGCTCGTAATAGGCCCTCCTTTCCCGCATGGGGTCGAGCAGAGTGTTGAGCTTTTCGGCGAGGCGCGTTTTGCACGCCACGCAGCCGATTTGCGCGCCGCAGCACATTTCGCAGATATCCGCGCGCTCGCCGGCGTTGAAAGCCCTGTGATAAGCATAAACCGTGCAGACGTCCGGGTTGCCCTTGTCGCGCACGGCGATGCGGTTCGTATCCGTGACAGCCGAGTGGATTTTACGGTTTACCGCGTCCGCATCGTCCGAAAGGTAAACCGCATTGCCAAGGCTTTTCCCCATCTTGCAGCTGCCGTCGAGCCCCGGAAGACGCGGCGTTTCACTCAGAAGCGCCCGCGGCACGCGGATGAGCTCATCCCCGTTTGCGTAGAGTTCGTTGAACCTGCGCGCGAGCTTACGCGCAATTTCCATGTGCGGGAGTTGGTCATCCCCTACGGGTACGAGGTCCGCGCTGCAGAAGGTGATATCCGCCGCCTGGCTCACAGGGTAGCCGAGAAAGCCGTAGGTCAGATCCCCGTAGCCGCATTGCTTCGCCTCCGTTTTGACCGTAGGGTTGTGCCGGAGTACGTTCACCGAAACGAGCATCGAGTAGAGCACCGTCAATTCCGCGATGGATGGAACCCGGGACTGCTGGATCAGCGTGACCTTTTCGGGATCGAGCCCCGCGGCGAGGTTGCCGATGGCCACCTGATAGATGCTCTCCTTCATCTGGCCGGGGTTTTGGTAATGCGTCGTGAGCGCCTGCACGTCCGCGAGCAGGATGAAGGTTTCGTATTCGCGCTGCAATCGCACGCGGTTCTGCAAACTGCCGACCAGATGCCCGAGATGAAGTTGCCCGGTCGTGCGGTCGCCCGTGATTATTCTTTTCTTTTCCATAAATCCTCCTTATCGAAATCTTCCTTTCGCCGCCTGCCGCGCATGCGGCGCCGCCGGGCAAAAAAACACCTCCGTCCCCACAGGGAACGGAGGCAACGCTCCATAAGCCACCCAATGCGCGCGCACAAATATGCGCTTCCCGCGTCACGGCCGGGATGCCCGTCGGCGCCTACTCGGCCGTCGCCTTTCGGGCCGCCCTCATAAGCCCATTCGTCATAGCCCGAAATGCCGCATTCGCACCGCCGGCGGCTCTCTGGAACAACGCGGCTATGATTACTCCTCTTAATCAACGGTTTCGATTCAGTTTGGTATTATTATATTCCCCCAAAGGGAAAAAGCAAGGAGCATATGCGCGGACGCCTTCTCCCCCCCCATTGAACCTCTCCCGAAAAGGAATTATACTGGACATACAGTATTGCGCGGGGGAACGTCATGGACAACATCAGGCTTACCGAAAACGACGGGCTTTGGATACTCGATCAGACGCTTCTGCCCGGCGAGGAAAAGGAAAGCCGGCTTCAATCGGCCGAGGATATGTACGAGGCCATCGCCTCGCTCCGCGTGCGCGGCGCGCCGGCCATAGGCATATTCGCCGCGTACTGCATGTATCTGCTCGCAAAGGGCATCGCCGAGGCCGCCCCGCAGACGTTCCATGATAAACTCGCGAAATACGGCGCGTATCTGAATTCCTCCCGCCCGACCGCGGTGAACTTGAACTGGGCAATCGAAAAAATGCTGGGCGCCGCAAAAGACAACCTCGATAAACCCCGGGATGAATTGCTCGCAACCCTCCGGCGCGAGGCCGTCGGCATACACGGGGACGACATCGCCAAATGCAGGACGATCTCGGAATACGGGCTGACTTTAATCCAAGACGGGGACGGCATACTCACCCACTGCAACGCGGGGCCGCTTGCGACCTCGAAATACGGCACGGCGCTCGGACCCATCCTGCTCGGAGCCGAACGGGGGATGCGCTTTCACGTCTATGCCGACGAAACGCGGCCTCTCCTGCAGGGCGCGCGGCTGACGGCCTACGAACTCGCGCGCGCAGGCATCCCCGCGACGCTTATCTGCGACAACATGGCTTCCATCGTCATGAGGAACGGCTGGGTGCGGGCCTGCTTCGTCGGGTGCGACCGCGTCGCAGCCAACGGGGACGTCGCCAACAAGATCGGCACGAGCGGCGTGGCGATACTCGCGAAGCACTACGGCGTCCCCTTCTACGTGCTCGGGCCGACCTCGACCATCGACATGGGCTGCGCGACCGGAGCGGACATCGAAATCGAACTGCGCGACCCGGAGGAGATCCGATCGAAATTTTACGCGAAGCCCATGGCCCCCGCAGGCGTGAAGTGCTACAATCCGGCCTTCGACGTGACCGATCACGCGCTGATTACAGCGATTGTGACCGAGAAAGGGATATGCCGGGAGCCGTATGGGGAGAGGATAAGGTACAATAAGTTTCGCACAATTGAACAGGCGGCTACAAAAAGGGAGGACATGGCCGCACTCGCTTGGTAGAATGTAAGTTATCAGACAAAACATCGAACCGAGCGAAGGAGAAAGCCATGTCCGAGAAGATTATACAACTAAACGAAGCAGTCATAAAGCAGGAACTTGGGGAATTAGTGCGGGAGAGCGTGGAAAAGACGCTCAATGAGCTGCTGGATCAGGAGGCCGACCGACTGACGAACGCAAGGCGGTACGAGCGCAGCGATGATCGCGTGGATACCCGTGCTGGCAGCTACAATAGAAAGCTGTTGACGAAAGCCGGAGAGGTTACGCTGAAGGTGCCCAAACTGCGGACGCTGACATTCGAAACGGCAATCATCCAACGGTACCAGAAGCGCGAAATCAGCGTGGAAGAGGCGCTGGTGGAGATGTACCTGGCCGGGGTCTCGGTGCGCCGTGTGGAAGATATCACCGAAGCATTGTGGGGATCGCGGGTTTCGGCGGGGACGGTCAGCGAGCTGAACAAGAAGGTGTATGTCCGTATCGAGGAATGGAGGCAGCGGCTGCTGCAGGGCAAGTACCCGTATGTCTATCTGGACGGCATCTACCTGAAGCGGAACTGGGGCGGCGAATATGAAAATGTGGCTGTCTTGGTGGCCATGGCGGTCAATCAGGACGGTTATCGGGAGGTCATCGGCGCGGCGGAAGGCATGAAAGAGGATAAGGAGAGCTGGCTGAGCTTCCTCAAAAGCCTGAAACAGCGCGGGCTGG
>MWBW01000084.1 GCA_002069725.1 Firmicutes bacterium ADurb.Bin248
TCGCGACGCGGAACTGACGGACCGGATAAAATCCGTCGGCGTGAACGGCAGCTCCGTCGCGCTCGACGATCTCGCCGCCGGGGCCTATTTCTGGAGGGTGGAGCGCTCCATCACCGCCGGCGGCAAGCGGCATACCGAAACCGGAACGGCGCGCCGCGTTGTCGTCGAGCGGAGCGACACCCCTGTGGCGCCCGAGCTCGTCTATCCAGCCGAGGGAGCGTCGATCAACCGCCTGGCCCTGGAGCGCGAATCGGCCCCCTTCTCATGGAGGAAAAACTCGGAACATCACCTTACCCGCATCGAGATAGCGCGAGACAAAGCCTTCCGCGCGCTCGTCTATTCGGAAAACGCCCGCGGAAACATTCTGCGCCCGGCCAAATCCCTGCGGCCCGCAACCTACTTCTGGCGCGCAACCGGTGTAATAGATGAAAGTTCCTCGACACCGCCCTCGCCCATCCGGGAATTCCGCGTGGTCGAAGGGGGCGACATCGTCCTCGTGGAACCGGCCGAGGGCGCGGTCCTCACGCCGGGAGCCTCGAAAGATACCGTTGCGGTGGATTTTTCGTGGCGCCGCAGTCTAATAGACGGGAGCTACCGTCTGCAACTGGCGCGCGACGCGTCGTTCTCGTCGATGTACCGCGAGCGATCCATCGACGGCCCGGGCGTCACACTGGATGGCCTGGAACCCGGAACCTACGCCTGGCGTGTTCTTCTGGCGGACGAAAGCGGCAACGAGCTGATGCGCAGCGCCTCGCGAACCCTTGCGGTGCGCAGGGCGCTTCCCGCACCGGAGGCGCTTTACCCCGCTGACGGGAAAATCGTGGACATGAGCAAGAGCGACGTGCTCAATTTCCGCTGGCGCCCGGTGCGGGAAGCCACGCTGTATCGCGTAGCCCTGTTCCACGCGAAAAAAGGAATATATCACAACATACTTACCAAGGAGACGCGCGACACCGCGATAGCCATGACGGAACTCGAGAAACTCGATATAGGCGATTTTTACTGGACGGTTCAGGCCGTCGAGGCGCAGGGCGGCCGAACGGTCGTGCGCACGAGCCCCGAGGCGCGATCGCGCTTCAGCATAACCCTCGGCGGGGCGGCCCGGAAGCCGGAGATTAAATCGCCTCGGAAGATATATGTCGAATAAGAGAGCCGCTTTACGGATCGCCTGTACGCTTTTCGGCGCGCTGATGTTAGCGCCGTACGGCGCGCCCTCGCGCGCCGACGAAGCGTCGTCCAAAGGAACATCCACCCTGCAATGGGAGGCCGTTGAAGGGGCCATCCGGTACGAGGTGACGGTCCGCGACGAAAAGGGCGCGGTAGTCCTCAGGAAAACCGTATCCGCCTCCAGGCTGGGCTTCTCGCTCGAACCGGGCAGGTATTCGGTCAATATCACCGCCATCAACAAGTTCAACAAGCCCCACTCGGAGTCTGGATGGGAGGAGTTCGAAATCGCCAAAAAGCCCCCGTTCAGGCAGGTAACCGAAGGCACGCTAATCCGCGTGGCGGCGGGCGCGCACTTCTCCGCGCCCATGTCGCCCTGGAATGAATTCCTCAATCCCGCCATCGGCGCCTCGCTACGCGTCGGCCTGACCGGCACGAGCGGCCTTCGCCGCTACGGAGGGATAGAGGCCGATCTGCGCGCGCTTGGCTACCGCGGCTCCGGCACGGCCTCCTCGCTTTGGCCGCTCACAGCGGGCCTCGGCGCCTACGCGCGCATGCCCCTGGGGGCCTCTACGGCGCTTTTAGCCCGCGGCGGCGGCGGAATGGCCTTTTCGCGCCTTCTCTACGTGGAGGATTCGGGAGAAGAAACGGCCGCCTGGTCGGGGAGGCCCTGGTGGGGGACGGGGCTCGGACTGGAGTATTCCCTGCCCCTGGGGTTTTTCATTGAGGGCGGCGTCGAGTACCGGAACATACTGCTTACGCAAAAGTCCCTTGCGAGCATCGACGCGTTCCTTGAGGGCGGCATGCTCTTCAACTGGGAGGCCGCCGAGACGCGCAAGGGCGCGATTACACAGACCTCGTCGGCGGTGCTGCCCGTGGCCGTGCGCCTTTCGGCCGGGTTTCCGTACGTACGGCTCCTTTCCGATCTCGGATACGTACGGCGCGAGACGTACAACGGGATCGACGCGAGCCTGGCCCTGCAGGGCATGCGCGGCCTTATGCGCTTTGCGGGAATCTCGTTCGACTTCGCGTATGCGGAATTCGACGGAAAGGGTCGCGCCGAGGGAATGACCTCCTACCTGAACGGAGCGAGCCTTCTTCTCACCACCGACTTCGCCTTCCCGGTCAACCTTCTTCTTAAAGCCGGGGGCGGCATCGCGGCGTCTAAGCTCGAGTACAAGGACCCGTTCACGCTCCAGACCGAAAGCACGTGGACCGAGGGCGCCTACTTCGCCGCCGGCGGAGGATTCGAGGCGCGTGTTTACGCCGGTTTATTTGTCGAAACACTGGCGGGTTATTATTATATTTATCATGGCGGCAGGGCGATCGAGGCAGTCAAAGTGAGCCTTAGGGCCGGGGTGCGGCTGTAGAGGGCGCCGTTCGTTGCGTATTTTCATGAGTTTGCAATAATTATTTGCATTGATCCGACAATTACGCGGTATTACCAGGAGTCATGAAACCGATACGACTGTCCCACATTCGTCAATCCCTTATTCTGCCGCTAATGCTGGCGGCGTTTGCAGTCTCATGCGAGGTGCAGGATTTCGGGGAGATTCTCGATAGCGCCGACAGGGAGGTCCGCTGGTATTCCGTGGTCCAGCACGCGGGAGTTTCGCTGCCGCTCGAGATCCCCGCGGACGGTACGTTCACCGAACCGCGAAACGCGAGCATGATTACCATAGTTGCCGTGCTCCCGGAGCCCGTCGATCCGGCGTCGATCAGCACGGCGAATATCGACTTTATCGGCCGCGACAACGCGGACGCGGTGTGCGATCCACCGTTCTCCGTCAGCATGAACGCAGCGCACACGCAGGTGCGCGTTACCGTGTTCGGCCTTACCGATATCGCGCGCTACCGGATACGGCTGAAAAATAACAGCGGCGTAGAGCTCAGCCAGCGCGTCTTCGCGCGGTTGATGGGCGATGTGCTTTCGGGAGATAACCGGGTGGACGCGACCGATAACGCACAAGTGCTCGCGTTCATTACGGATCCGGAAGATCTGAACGCGGAGAATGCGCTTCACATAAGGGCCGATATCGATTGCGACTTGCTTCATCATACCGGCGATCTGACGACACTTCAGAGCGGTTCGCCGGCGGGATATCCCAGAACGCTATCGGCCACCGTGCCGGACTTCCTGTAAGGCACAACGGCAGAAACCCATTATGAAACTCACCGCACGGTACAAACGATCATTTCTGATCCTCGCTCTCGCGACAGCGGTGATGACAGGCTCATGCGGCGGCGAGAACTACTGGAACGAGCTTAAAGGCGGATCGTCATCGGGCTCGCTTCCGCCATCCTTCCCCGTCGGGATCTACGTGAGCACGACCGG
>MWBW01000085.1 GCA_002069725.1 Firmicutes bacterium ADurb.Bin248
CGATCCCGCGCGCATCATGGGCGCGGGGCTGGGGCTCCCCGCCGTGTGCGACGCGGACAACGGCATCGTCGTCGCGGCGCCGCTCTCGGGCGTGCGCGGGCCGCTCGACATACGCCGCGACCTCGCGGCGCTCTCGGAGATGCTCGGCTGCCCCGTCGTCTTCGACAACGACACCAACATGGCCGCCGTCGGCGAGAGGCTCTGCCGCGGCGGCGCGGACGACCTGCTCTTCGTGACGCTGGGCACGGGCCTGGGCGCCGCCGTCATCGCCAACGGAAGCGTCGTGCGCGGGCGGCGCAACCGCTCGGGCGAGATCGGCTACGCGCGCTACGCTCCGGCGGGCGCGCTCTCCCTCTCGGACGCGGGCTGGCTCGAAAGCCGCGTCAACATCGGCGCCGCCTGCCGAATGTGCGGCGCAAACGCGCTCGAGGAGCTCGCCGCGGCCGATCCCGCGCGCAAGCTCGGGGTGTCGGAACGCATCGCGGAGCTTCTCGCCCCGTGTCTGGCCATCGTGGCGCTCGCGCTCGACCTGCCGCTCGTGTCCGTTTCGGGCCTGCTGCCCGCCGCGCTGGGCGAAGTCTTTTTCGAAGCGCTCAACCGCGCGCTCAGGGGTTGCACGCCGTTCGACACCGCCGCGGCGCCCGCCTCGAGCCCGAACGTGGACGTCGCCGGAGCGGCCGGCGCCGCGCTCCACGCGCTGATCGACCATCTCCTGTCCGACTGAGCATAACGCAAAACGAAGGGAGCGCGCGATGAAATCTTACCGGATACTCGACTGCCATGTCCACTACGCGCTGCCCATACGGCGCGACGCGCTCCATGAAACGCTCCGCTGCGTCGGCGCGGACGCGGCGAACCTCGTTGTCGTGCCCGACCGCGCGCGCATCTCCTGCGTGCCCGACGCGCTCGCCTACAAGCACGCCTATCCCGGGGAAACGTACGTTTTCACGAGCCTCGACGTATCCGAATACATGCGCCACCCGAAATCCGTGGGCAGGCGCATGAAGGCGTTCGCCGCGCGCATGCTTCGCGCGGGCTGCGACGGAATCAAGATCATCGAGGGCAAGCCCGACATGCGGCGCATGCTGCCCGTGCCGGATTTCGACGATCCCGTCTGGGAGCCGTTCTTCGCGTGGGCCGAGCGCGGGCAGATCCCCATACTCTGGCATGTGAACGACCCGGAGGAGTTTTGGGACGAAGCGCGCATCCCCGCGTTCGCCAGGGAGCGCGGCTGGTTCTACGGGAAGGATACCGTCAACAACGAGGAGCAGTACCGTCAGGTCACGACGCTGCTCGCGCGGCACCCGAAGCTTCGCATCGCGTTCGCGCACATGTTCTTCCTCTCGGCGCAGCTCGAGCGGCTCGCGGGATATATGCGGGAATTCCCCAACATCCGCGTGGACCTGACGCCGGGCGTCGAGCTCTACGTCAATCTGTCCAGGGCTCCCGAAGCCGCGCGCGCGTTCTTCGACGAGTTCCCCTCGCGCATCCTGTTCGGCACGGACATAGGCGCGCGCGCCGTCATCAACCGCACGCCGCTCGATAAGAAGGAGAGCTTCCAGCGCGTCAAGCTCTGCCGGAGTTTCCTCGAAAAGCGCGGGGAGTTCTCCATGGAGACGGACGGCGGCTTCCTGATGGGCGAGGGCGGGCTGAAGCTTTTCGGCCTCGGCCTGCCGGACGATATGCTCGAAGCCATCTACCACGACAACTTCATCTCCTTCGCCGGCGCGCCGCCCCGGGCGGTCAAAAAGCGGCGGGTGCTCGCGGAGTGCCGGAGGCTTCGCTTCATGCTCGGCCTTATGAAGCGCTTCGACAGGGACTTCGTCGCGGATTACTCCGCCGTGGACGACGTGAGGGCGTACTTCAAATCAACCCGATCCGCACACAAACATTCAATCGAAAGGGAGGCAAGCACATGAAGCAGCTCAAACGGTGGCAGGAGCCGCTCTACGGCATAGGCGGCTTCGGCGCGACGCTGATGTATCAGGTGGCGATGAGCTACATACTCGCGTTCTATGTGCCGACCGCGTCGGACCTCGCCAAAGGGGCGGTCGTGCTCGCGCCCCCGGCGCTTTTCGGCGCGCTGTTCTTCGTCGCGCGCATGCTCGACGGCGTTGTGGATATCCCCATCGCGACTTGGACGGACAATCTTCGCAGCCGCTTCGGGCGGCGCAGGCCCTTTATGGCGCTCGGCTTTTTGCCGATGGTCGTCACCTTTGTACTGATGTGGTTCCCGCCCGTAACCGCGCCCGCGCCGGGCGGCAGCGCGCTCAACACGGTCTACGTGGCGCTCATGAGCGTGCTGTTCTTCTTCTTTTACACGATGATGGCGGTGCCCTACCTCTCCGCGCTCTCCGAAATCGTGCCGGACGAGCGCAGCCGCGTGCGCGTGGCGAGCTGGCAGACCTTCTTCAACACCATCGCCTATGTGCTCGTCTACGTCGTTGTGCCGATGCTGTTCCATAAATTCGGCATGAGGAAGGCCGTGCTCATGCTCGCGCCCATCATGCTGACCTACGTTTTCCCCATGTTCGTCATAAAAGAGGATTCCACGAAGGACGGCGCGAACCGCAGGGCCGAGCCCGAGGTAGGTCTTGTCGAAAGCTTCCGCCAGACGATCACGAACAAAAACTTCCTCGTATACCTCGCAAGCCTCGCGACGTTCTTCTTCGGCCTGCAGCTTTTCCTCGGCGGCATCAAGTACATGTGCAACGACATGATGGGGCTCTCCGACGCCGAGATGGGCATGATGAACGCCGCCGCCTTCGCGCCCATCCCCGTGATGCTGCTGCTTCTGAACTTCATCACCAGGCGCAAGGGCTCGAAGACCGCGTTTCGCATTTCCCTAATCGTGTTCGCCGCGGCGATGCTGCTCTTCCCGCTCGGGTGGACGAAGCTCGGCCTTCCCATACCGCCGATGGTCGTGGGCATCGCGGCGGGCGCGGTGGGCAGCTTCTCCATAGGCGCGTTCTTCACGATCCCCTACGCGTACCCGGCGCAGATCGCGGCCGAGGACGCCGCCGTCACGGGCAAGGATCGCGCGGGCATGTTCTTCGCGGTGCAGGGCTTTGTGAACCAGCTCGTGGGCGCGTTCGCGGGCTCGCTCGTGCTCGCGAACCTCGTGAGCGTCAGGACTTCCGCCATCGACACGGGCGCGGTATTCATCGGCCCCGTCGCGGCGCTCGCGTGCGTCGCCTCGTTCTTCATCGCGGGCAAGCTGACCATCGGGCAAAAGCCCGTTTCCGCCACCGAAAAAGAGCGGGCGCAATGAGCGAGAGGCTCGTCCGTTGCAGTTCTAACGAGGCCGCGGCGTGCGAAACCGCACTGCGCATCGCCCGGCATTTTGAAGCCCGCCCCGGCGCGCTCGTCGCGCCGGCGGCGGGTTTTACTCCGCTCGCCGCTTACGGCAAGCTCGCGCTTATGGCGAAAAAAGGCGAGGCCGATCCCGCATCGATGCGCTATATCGGCCTCGACGAGTGGATCG
>MWBW01000086.1 GCA_002069725.1 Firmicutes bacterium ADurb.Bin248
CTCCTCGAGTATCTTTACCGCGAACACGAGCATAGCGAAGCGCTCGTCTCTGGTCTGCTTGTGGTAATAGCGGTAATAGATCTGCTGGGCGATGACCGCCAGGCGGAAGAGGCCGAAGCAGTAGTAGTAGTCGAAGCCGCCCACGGGTACGCCGGACTTCTCCGCGTAGCGCGCCACGAGCTCGTCGCGCGTGAGCGCCCCCTCGATGTTCGTCGGCATCATACGGATCATCTGGAGGTTGTCGGGGTCGTTCTTCTCCACCCAGTAGGCGAGCGAGCTCCCCAGGTCCATCAGCGGGTCCCCGAGCGCCGCCATCTCCCAGTCGAGCACGCCGATTATCTTCAGCGGGTTCGCGGCGTCCAGCACCACGTTGTCGAACTTGTAGTCGTTGTGCACGATGGAGTGGTGCGGCGAGTCGGGGGGCATCTTCGCGGCGAGCCATCCCATCACCGCCTCGAAATCGGGCGCGTCGGGGGTGCGTGCGTCGCGGTAGCGGCCGCTCCATCCCTCCACCTGCCGCTTCACGTAGCCCTCGGGCTTTCCGAAATCGCCCAGGCCCACCGCCCTGTAATCGATCGAATGAAGCTCGCGGTGCACGTCGATCAGGCGCTCGCAGAGGGCGCGTGCGTCCGCGGGCCTTAGCTCGAGTCCCTTTGGCAGGTTCTTTCGTAAAATGATGCCCCTTATGCGCTCCATCACGTAGAAGGGGCAGCCCATAACCGACTCGTCCTCGGTGTAAACAAGCGGCTTGGGACAGTAGGGATAAACGGGGTTAAGGGCCTTCAGGATGCGGTACTCCCGGCCCATGTCGTGCGCGGTCTTCGCCTTCCTGCCGAAGGGCGGGCGGCGCAGCACCATCTCGCGGTCGCCCACCGAGATAAGATACGTCAGGTTCGAGAATCCGCTGGGAAACTGCCCTATTTCGAGCTTTCCGGAAAGCCCGGGTATGCTGTCCTTTAAAAATTCCTCGACGCGCGCCAGGTCAAGCTGCTCACCCTCGCGCACGGATGCCGCGCCGTCTATCAGATCCATTACGCTTCCCTCCGTCTCTTTGTTTTTCGCCAGGCCGGGTCCCTGCCCGGCCAAGGTAAGCCTCGATGAATTCTATGATGAAATCGGAGTATCCCTCCACCGAAACCCGGCGCGAGGTGTACTTCCAGCGTTTGAGGTACCAGTCCTGAAGCAGGGCCTTTACCAGGGAGGCGGCAAGGAGCGGGTCCGTAGGGGCAAAGCTTCCGTCCGAAACGCCGTCCCCTATTATTCCCGCAAATATGGCCTCGGTATAAAGCTCGCCCTCTATGGCCCGGCCCCTGCGCGCGCGGTCCAGATAGCGCGCCTCCATGTACGAGAAATAAAACCACGGCTGGAGCGATTCGCTGAGGTACAGGTGCGCGCGCACGGCCTGGCGAAGCCTCTCCGCCGGCGGCGCGGCCGCGTCGATGTGCTCGGAGAGCACGCGCGCGACGATGCGCGCCCCCTGCTCCTGGATCATGTCGAGCAGGCCCTCCTTTCCGGAGAAGTACGAGTACAGCGCCCCCATGGATAGCCCCGTTGCCCTGCCAAGGTCGCGCAGGCTCATGGCGTGGAAGCCGCGCTCGTTCGCAAGGGCGAGCGTCGCGTCGAAGATCGTAACCAGGTTCCGCACCGCAAGGGCCCGTTTTTTAATCCTTATCGATTCGCGGTTCTCGGCGAATATCTCGGCGCAGATGGCCTCGCGCGAAAGGCCCACGCGGTTTTTGAAATCGGCGTATCTCATGCCGCTATGCGTCCCCGCCTCAGCGCACCGTCCGCTTTTCGTACGTGCGGAGCAGCCTTCCCGCGAACGAAGACTTGTGCACCTCGTCGGCGCCGTCGTAGATGCGCGCCGCGCGCTCGTGCCGGAAGAAGAAGGCGAGAATGGTGTCGTCGGTCATGCCCAGTCCTCCGTGCACCTGGAGCGCCCGGTCTATCACGCGCTGCATGGTGTTGGCCACCACGAACTTGATGAGCCCTATGTCGTCGCGCGCCTCCTTGGCGCCGAAGCGCTCGATCTTCCAGGCGGCGTGGAGCGTCATGAGCCGCGCGGCCTGAATCTCCGCCGCGCACTCGGCCACCCACTGCTGGATGATCTGGCGCGAGGCCAGGGTCTTGCCGTCGGGTGAGATGACGCGCTTCGCCGCGCGCGAGCACAGCAGATCGAAAGAACGGTTGCAGATGCCGATCCAGCGCATGCAGTGGTGTATGCGACCCGGCCCCAGGCGCTCCTGCGCGATCACGAAGCCGTGCCCCTCGGGGCCAAGCAGGTTTTTCCGCGGCACGCGGCAGTTCTGGTACAGGATCTCGCCGTGGCTGAAGTAATCGCTACCCGAGTGCCCCATAACGGGGATGTTCCGGACGAGGTTAAAGCCCGGGGCGTCGCATGGGACTATAATCATGCTTGCGCGCAGGTACGGCGCGGCCTCGGGGTTGGTGACCGCCATGACTATGGCAAACTCCGCGCCGTCGGCCGAGGAGGTGTACCATTTCTGCCCGTTTATCACGTAATCGTCGCCGTCCTTCACCGCGGTGGTGTCCATCATGACCGGGTTGGAGCCTGCCAGCTCGACCTCGGTCATGGAGAAGCAGCTTCGTATTTTCCCCTCCACCAGCGGCCGCAGATATTTCTCCTTCTGCTCCTCCGTTCCGTATTTATGCAGAATCTCAATATTGCCCGCGTCGGGCGCCTGGCAGCCGAAGATGAAATGCCCCAGCGGGCTTCGCCCCAGCTCCTCCGACACCAGCGCGTGCTCCATGAGGTCGAGCCCCATGCCGCCGAACTCCTTCGGATGGTTGGGCGCCCACAGTTCCATCTTCTTGACCATGCGCTTCTTCTCCTCGAGGACCGGGAGCATCTCCCTGAAGTCCTTCGAGGTGAACTCGGGTTCGAGCGGTATGAGCTCTTTGTCGACGAACTCGCGGATCATTCCGCGTATGGCCTGCATCTTCTCGCTTATTTCAAAATCCATGGTCTCCCTCCGTATATGGTAATGGGCACCGCGCCTGCCGCGCGCGCCGTATGAATGTCTAACGATACGTAATGAAATCCTTCTCGCCCCTCTCCTCCAGATGCGGAATCGCGTTCAGCGAGGAGAGCGTGATGCGGTCGCCGTCGTAGACGAACTTCGTAATGGAGGTGTTCGCGATCTGCCAGCAGATGTGCATCGTCGTGATGTCGGGCGTGTCGATGGCGTACTGCACCGAGGCCGAGATGGTGCCGCCCGAGGCGACCACCAGCACCGTCTTGTTGCGCCCGTTTTCGGCCATCACGGCCGAAAGCCCCTTCGCCACGCGGGCCTTAACGCTCTTCCAGTCCTCCACGCCCGGCTTGTCG
>MWBW01000087.1 GCA_002069725.1 Firmicutes bacterium ADurb.Bin248
GCGGCCTGCGACCGCGGCGAGGCGCGACGAGTGGCCCCGGCGGCAGCGGTACGCGCGCTCGGGCCACTTTGATTTGCTGCATGCACGATGAGCCCTGCGCCGTCGCAAGGCAGGACGGACGCACACTCAGGACAACTGGCGGAAGACCTTAGATGCCCACTATCAATCAGCTCGTGCGGAAGGGCCGCAAGCCCGTCGTGACGAAGAGCAAGGTGCCGGCGCTCCAGCAGAGCCCGCAGAAGCGCGGCGTGTGCACGCGCGTCTACACCACCACGCCGAAGAAGCCGAACTCCGCCCTGCGGAAGGTCGCCAAGGTGCGCCTCACGAATGGCTTCGAGGTCATCAGCTACATCGGCGGCGAAGGCCACAACCTGCAGGAGCACTCGGTGGTGCTCATCCGCGGCGGCCGCGTGAAGGATCTGCCGGGCGTGCGTTACCACATCATCCGCGGCGCGCTCGATACCGCGGGCGTCGCCAAGCGCATGCAGGCGAGGTCCCTTTACGGCGCGAAGCGCCCGAAGAAGTAAGGAGGTATCGTTATGCCCAGACGTGGATTCGTACCCAAGCGCGAGGTGCTCGACGATCCGATTTACGGCGGAAAGCTCGTCACCAAACTCATCAACCAGGTCATGCTCGACGGCAAGCGCGGCAAGGCGCAGGCCGCCTGCTACGGCGCGTTTGAAATTATTAAAGAAAAGACCGGCCGCGCGCCCATCGAGGTGTTCGAGCAGGCGATGAACAACATCATGCCCGTGCTCGAGGTCAAGGCCCGCCGCGTCGGCGGCGCGACCTACCAGGTCCCCATCGAGATCCGTCCGGAGCGGCGGCAGACGCTGGGCCTTCGCTGGCTCATCAACTACGCCCGGGCGCGCGGGGAGCGCACCATGATGCAAAGGCTTGCCGGCGAGATCATGGACGCCGCCAACCAGAGCGGCAACGCCTTCAAGAAGAAGGAAGACACCCACAAGATGGCCGAGGCGAACAAGGCGTTCGCGCACTACCGCTGGTAAGCCAAAGACTTTCACACCGCTTCGGATCCGGCGACACGACCGCCGGGTCCGAATTTGCGGATAAGGACAAATGGAAACTCACGCCTGAGCTTTCGGGAAAGGAGGGAAGAACATGGCAAGGGAAACGCCGCTTGAGATGACGAGAAACATCGGCATCATGGCGCACATAGACGCCGGTAAGACCACGACCACCGAGCGTATCCTGTTTTTTACGGGGAAGATACACAAAGTTGGCGAGGTGCACGACGGCGCAGCAACCATGGATTTCATGGTTCAGGAGCAGGAGCGGGGCATCACCATCGCCTCCGCCGCCACCACGACCTATTGGCGCGCGCACAGGATCAACATCATAGACACGCCGGGCCATGTGGACTTCACGGTCGAAGTGGAGCGTTCCCTTCGCGTGCTCGACGGCGCGGTGGCGGTGTTCTGCGCCAAGGGCGGCGTCGAGCCGCAGAGCGAAACCGTCTGGCGGCAGGCCGCCAAATACGGCGTGCCCCGCGTGGCCTACGTCAACAAGATGGACATCGTGGGCGCGGATTTCTTCAACGTCGTCAAAATGATGAAGGACCGCCTGAGCGCCAACGCCGTGCCCATACAGATCCCCATCGGCTCGGAGGCGGAGTTCTCCGGCATCGTCGACCTCGTGCGCATGAAGGCGGAGGTCTATTACGACAACGACGGCGTGGACATCCGCGAGGAGGAGATCCCGGCCGGGCTCATCGGGGACGCGAAGCATTACCGCGCCGCGATGATCGAGGCCGCGGCCGATTTCGACGAAGAGCTCATGGAAACCTTCGTCGAGGGCGGGGAGCCTTCCGAGGAGCTCGTCATGCGCGCGCTTCGCAAGGGCACCGTGAGCAACGGCCTCGTCCCCGTGACCTGCGGCACATCGTACCGCAACAAGGGCGTACAGCCCCTGCTCAACGCCATCGTGGATTATCTGCCCTCGCCCCTGGACATTCCGGCGGCGGTCGGCACGAGCCTCGACGGCGCGACGGAGATCGAGGCGGTCAGTTCGGACGACGCGTCCTTCGCGGCGCTCGCCTTCAAGGTCGTGACCGACCCGTTCGTCGGGAAGCTGACGTTCTTCCGCGTGTACAGCGGCACGCTGCACTCGAATTCATATGTTTACAACGCCTCCAAAGGCAAGCGGGAGCGCGTGGGCAAGATCATACTCGTGCACGCCGCGAGCCGTACCGACGTCGAGGAAGCCCACGCGGGCGACATCGCCGCGCTCGGCGGCCTCAAGGACACGGGCACCGGCGACACGCTCTGCGAGGAAAAGCATCCGCTCCTTCTCGAGCGCATGGAGTTCCCCGATCCGGTCATACAGGTGGCCATAGAGCCTAAGACAAAGGCCGGCCAGGAGAAAATGGGCCTCGCGCTCGCCAAGCTCTCGGAGGAGGACCCGACGTTCCGCACTTATTCGGACCGGGAAACCGGGCAGACGATCATCTCCGGCATGGGCGAACTGCACCTCGAGATCATCGTGGACCGGCTCATCCGCGAGTTCCGCGTGGAGTGCAAGGTCGGCAAGCCCCAGGTCGCCTACCGCGAGACCATCACGAGGAGCGTCAAGGCCGAGGGACGCTACGTCCGCCAGACCGGCGGGCACGGCCAGTACGGCCACTGCGTGGTGGAGTTTTCCCCGCTCGAGCCCGGCGCGGGCTTCGAGTTCGAGGACGAGACGGTCGGCGGCGTCATCCCCAAGGAATTCATCCCCGCCATACGCGAGGGCATCGTCGAGGCCGCGCGAAGCGGCAATCTCGGCGGCTACGAGGTCGTGGACTTCAGGGCGACGCTGCTCGACGGGAGCTACCACGAGGTGGACTCCTCGGAGCTTGCCTTCCGCATCGCGGGCTCCATGGCTTTCAAGGACGCGCTGGGACGCGCGGACTGCGCGCTGCTCGAGCCGGTCATGAAGGTGGAGATCATCATGCCCGAGGAATACATGGGCGAGGTGCTGGGAAACCTTACCTCTAGGCGCTGCCGCATCGAGGGCACGGAGCAGCGTCCCGGCGGCTCCGCGATCGACGCGGTCTGCCCGCTCTCCGAGATGTTCGGCTACGCGACGGACCTTCGCTCGCGAACCCAGGGCAGGGGGACCTTCACGATGCAGTTCGACCACTACGAGCAGGTATCCGACGCTGTGGCGAAAAAGATACTCGGTTACAGAGTGTAACCGCCAAATAAAAAAACTACCAGATTTAATCGGAGGATAACAAAATGGCAAAGGCGAAATTTGAACGCACGAAACCGCATGTCAACATCGGGACGATCGGGCACGTGGACCATGGGAA
>MWBW01000088.1 GCA_002069725.1 Firmicutes bacterium ADurb.Bin248
GGTGCGGGACGGAAGAAGCGGCCTTCGCGAGGTGACCGCGGGCTTCGAGGACGTCTCGGGCTACGAAAACAGCAAATCCTACATGGGCGCCGTTTGCGGCAGGGTCGCCAACCGCATCGGCGGGGCGCGCTTCACGCTCGCGGGCAGGGAGCACGCGCTCATCGCCAACGACGGCGGCAACTGCCTGCATGGCGGCGGCCCCGCGTTCAGCTTCGGCGTATGGGACGCGGAGCCGGACGGGAACAGCCTTCGCCTCTCGCGCATTTCACCCGCCAGGGAATACGGTTTCCCCGGCGAGCTTCGCGCGCAGCTTACCTACGAGTTGACCGACGACGGCGCGCTGTGGATGACGTATCGCGCGAAAACGGACGCGCCCACGCTCTACAACCCGACCAACCACTGCTACTTTACGCTCGACGACGCGGCCACAGTGGACGATGTTTTGCTTTGGATCGATTCCGGCGCGTACCTCGAAACGGACGCGGCGCTCATCCCCACGGGCAGGATCATCCCCGCCGCGGGCACGCCGCTCGATTTTACGGCGGAAAAGCCCGTCGGGCGGGACATCGCGGCAACGCCCATGGGATACGACCACTGTCTGCTGCTGGGCGGCGGCGGCATGCGCCTCGCCGCGCGCGCGCGAAGCGCGCGCTCCGGCGTCACGCTCGAGGTGTGGACGGACCGGCCCGCCATACAGCTTTACACGGGCAACTTCCTCGACGAGCCGCGCGGCCGCGGCGGGAAGCCTTACAAAAAGCGTTCCGCCTTCTGCCTCGAAACGCAGACCTGCCCGGACGCGATCCACCACGCGCACTTCCCGCAGGCAACGCTGCTGCCGGGGGAGGAGTTCGCGAGCGGGAGCGCTTATAAGTTCGGGGTAATTGGCAATTGACAATGGACAATTGATAATTGACAATCTCGTAAATAATAGACGGCCTTCGCTTTAAGTTGCGTCGGCCGTTCTGATTCCTTCGCGCGGGGGGCATCCCCGCGGGGGCGGCCCTGTGTGGTCGCCCGGCCTGTGTGGCCGCCCCGCCTGCATGTCTATCTGTTTTCCGCAATCATCATCCCCGCGAAAACGCGTACATGCCTATGGCCGCGGCGACGGCGAGGTTGAGCGAATCGACGAGCTCCGTCTGCGGGATGCGCACGCTCGTGCCGATCCGGGAGAAGCGCGCGTCGAGTCCCGTTGCCTCGTTGCCAAAGACGAGCGTGAACGGCTCCGCGGGACGGCGCCCGCGCCCGAGCTCGAGCGCCCCGTTCGGCATGAAGGGGAACAGCTTGTGCGCAGGGAAAGCCGCGCGGTACGCTTCGAAACCCGCGAAGCGCGCGACGTTTACGCGGAACAGCGCGCCCATAGACGCGCGCACGGTCTTGGGATGCCAGACGTCCGCCGCGGGCGTAACGACGGCAAGCTCGCCGAAGCCGAAGCCCGCCATGGTGCGCGCGACGGTGCCCAGGTTCCCCATATCCGCCGGGTTGACGAGCACGACGTGCGGCTCGCCGGGCGCGAGAATTGCTTCGCGCTTTTGGAAAACGGCGAGCACGTAGGTGTTCTCCTTCTGGTTGAGGCGCAAAAACGGCTTTTCGCCGCAAACGGCGGGAATGCCCTTTTTTACGCACAGAAGCCGCAGATTTTCCGGCTCGGCGAAGGCGGGATGGATCAATACCTCCCGCACGAGCTCCGGCCGCGCCGCGATGAGCTCCATGGCTGCGTATGCGCCGGAAGCGTAGGAATCGCAGTCCGTGCTTTTATAGGGTTTGAGTGTGGTTTTCATAAGCTCCGCTCCTTAAAATGAATTGTTTTAAGGATGCAAAGCCTATTTGAACGGCGTTTGGGTTACGCGTTCAGCTCCATGCAAAGCGCCGTCTCAGATAGACTTTGCATGGAGCGCGCCGAGCACGACGCCGAAATTGATGGCCATGTGTTTCACCTGCCTTCCGTCACAGGGCGATTGCTTCATTTTACCACATCGAGGGCTAAAATACAGCCTCCTGCGCCGCTTATTCGTAAGCCGGGGGTTGCGTGCCGTCGGTATCGGTAAAGCCGTAATGTTCCGCGAGCTCGGCCACCGTCAGCGCGCAGCCGGTATACCTTGCCGCGAGAGGGTCCGCCGCGAGCGCCGCCACGGCGCGGCCGATATAGGCCGTCGATTCCGCAGCTCCGTCCGCGGGACCGAAACCGGCGTCCGTTACCCGTTCCGTGCGCATCCAGCCGGGGCACAGGGCGATCGCGGCGACATGGCGGGCTTTCAGCTCCTGCGCCATCCCGAGGGTAGCCCGGTTCACCGCGTTCATCGCGACATCATAATAAAGATCGCTCAATAGTTTATCCCTCATAAAGAAGGTAACGTTGACGATCAGCGCCCGTTCGCTCGTGAACAGCAAAGGCAGGGCGTATCGGCTGGTCAGAAAACAGGACTTGGGCGCGCTCATCATGGCGTCCCACAGCGAAAAGGAACGCTGCCAGAAAGAAGGGCCCTCGTCGGCGGGCAAGGAATCCTCGGAACCGCCGAAGGCGCTGTTGACCAATAGATCCAGATGCGTCTGTTCGCGCGCGATACGCCCGAAAAGGGCTTTGACATCTTCTTCATCCGTATGGTCGCAGCGTATGGCGACGCCCCTGCCGCCTCTCGCGTCCACGCCCTGCGCCGTTTCCTCGATGCATTCGTTCCGGTTGTCCGTGATTGCGCCTCGGACGCTTCTGCCGGTTACGTACACGGTGGCGCCGGCTTCCCCCAACGCATAAGCGATTCCGCGCCCCGCCCCTCTGGAAGCGCCCGCCACGAGGGCGGTTTTATCCGCTAAAGGCTTCATGCAACTTCCCCTTTAAGGTTTATAAAATGAAAAAAACGATTGATTTTTTCCCGTGCAATGCATACAGGCGACGTCGGATCATTTCGCCGTCGCTTCCCTGTTGACGATTTGTGAATGATACTTACAGCCTCAGTATACCATGCCCGCTGCGGCTGACAAGGCAGGAATGGGAGAATTCGAAAATCTCTTTACGAACCGCGCGCCAACTCGTCCTTCATTAAATTGCCCAGCCTCTCCAGCCCTGCCGGTATGTCCTCTATGGGGCAGCCCGAGAAGTTGAGGCGCAGCGTGTGGCGGGGCGCGTCCGCTTCGGCGTAGAAGTGCACGCCGGGGATGTAGGCGACCTTCGCCTCGCACGTCGCGCGGGGGAGAAGCGCGAGCGTGTCGAGTCCGGGGCATTCGATCCAGACGAACAGGCCGCCCTCGGGCTTCGTCCGCACGCACGCGGCGGGAAAGTGCGCGTCTATGG
>MWBW01000089.1 GCA_002069725.1 Firmicutes bacterium ADurb.Bin248
GGGCCCGCCACGAGCACGGCGCGCGCCCTTTTGGCGACGATGCCGTCCGCGGCGGCGGCGTAGCTTTTCTCGTGCAGCGCCTCGTTGACGCGCACCAGCTCCCGGATGGAGCCGTTTTTGACCATGGTGTTGAGCTCGTTGACCGTGGAGCATTTCATGACGCCGCCCCACTCGTCGCTCTGGCGGAACACGTAGGCGAGCTTGGGCAGCTCCGTGTATTCCGAGGGGACGTCCGGCTCGTCGGAGCGCGGCATGAGCATGATGAGCGCGCCGTCCTCGTATTTGAGGCGGAACACGTCGCAGTAATCGGTCGAAGGAGCCATTTCTCCGTAGAAATAGTCCATGTGGCCCTCGGCCGTGTAGACGTCGAAATAATTGAAGTTGCGCCAGCGCAAAAGCTTCGCCTTGTCGAACTGGCCGTCCTTCTCGTAGAAGGCGATCGCGTCCTTGATGTCGAGGCGCTTCCTCTCGAGCGGCAGCGCGGCGCGCACGAGGTTGCGCATCTCGCCTTCGAGCCGCAAAACGTCCTGCGGGGCGAGCGCGGGCTCCTTGTCTACGGAGATGTACAGCCCGGGGCCGAGCGAATAGCGCACGAGCACGCGCGCGCCGGGGAAGAGCTTCCTCACGGCCACGATGAATATGAACTGCAGCGTGCGCTCGTAGACGCGGCGGCCCATATCCTCCCCGTAGCGCAGAAGGTGGACCTGCGCGTCCCTGAAGGGCGTGTACCTGAGGCTAAACACCTCGCCGCCGATCATGGCGGCGAGCGGCCGAAGCCTGAGCGAATAGTCCCCCAACCCCAGTTTCTTCACGGCGTCGAGCAGGCTTTCGCCGTGCTTGAGCTCGCAGGCGGCGCCGTCGAGTACGACCTTCATAAAACGCATTCCCTCCGAATAATCTGCCTTTAATTATACAACAAAAAATCCCGTAATAAAGCCAAAGCTTAACATTTTTTGAAATGTTGGCGAAATATTCATACCATGGGCGATATTATGATATAATGCTTGGGACATGGAGACGGACGGTATTATATGAAAAAGCGACAGAATTCCTTCGTTCAGGGCGCGGCGATACTCGGCATCGCGGGCCTGATCGTCAAGATAATCGGCGCGATCTTCCGCATCCCCTTCGCCAACGCCGTCGGCCCCGAGGGCGCGGCGTATTACGACGCGGCGTATCCGTATTATTCCTTCCTGCTGGTCATCTCCTCCTCGGGCCTGCCCACGGCCATCTCCAAGCAGGTCAGCGCAAGCGTCGCGGCCGGGGATCACCGCGGCGCGCGCGAGGTGCTCGACGTGTCCCTCGTCCTGCTCGCGGTCATCGGCCTCGTCACGAGCCTCATGATGTTCTTCGGCGCGAAGACCTTCGCCGCCATCACTTCCTTTGAGCAGACCGTGCTTTCCTTCCGCGCGCTCGCGCCCTCGCTGCTCTTCGTCAGCGTCATGTGCGCGTACCGCGGGTATCTGCAGGGCATGCAGCGCATGGCGGGCACCGCGCTCTCGCAGATCGTCGAGCAGGTCGGCAAACTCGCCATAGGCCTGACGCTCGCCATCAAGCTGCTTCCCGACGGCCCCGAATACGCCGCCATGGGCGCGCTCATAGGCGTTTCGATTTCCGAGTTCCTGGCGCTCGTCGTGGTGTTCCTGTTCTATATGAAGCGCAAGAAGGCTTTCGACGCCAGGGCGGCCAAATCGTATGCCGAGCCGGCGGGCTTCGGCCCCGTCGCAAAGGCGCTGCTGCTCGTGGCCGTCCCCATCACCATAGGCGCGTCCATCAGCCCCCTGACCGCCATGGTGGACAGCGCCCTCATCAACCGCATGCTCCAGAGCCTTGGCTTTTCCGAGGAGTTGAGCACGAAAGCCTACGCCTTGCTCCGCACGTACGTGACCACGCTCATCAACATGCCGGGCGTACTGACCATGGCGCTCGCGATGAGCCTCGTGCCCGCCATTTCCTCGCGCATGGCGCGGCGGGATTTCGCCGGTGTGCGGGACGCTTCGCGCATGGGGCTCAAGCTCGCGCTCATCATCGGCGTTCCCTGCGCGGTGGGCCTGTTCGTGCTTGCGGAGCCGATCCTGCGCATGCTCTACCATAAGCTTACGGATGCGGAGATCGCCCTCGCGGTGGACCTCATGCACACGGCGAGCGTCGGCGTGATCTTCTTATCCATGGTGCAGTCCATGACCGGCGTGATACAGGGACTTGGCAAACAAATGGTGCCCGTGGTCAACCTGTTCATTGGCTTCGTGCTCAAGGTCATCACGCTGATCGTCCTGATGCGCATCCCCTCGGTCAACATACAGGGCGCGGCGATCTCGACCGTGCTCTGCTACGCCTTCGCGGGCGTCGCGGACACGATCTACATGATGCGCCGCACGAAAATGAAGCTTCACGCCTTTGATCTGTTCGGCAAGCCCCTGCTCGCCTCGCTCGCCATGGGCGGCGTCGTGTATCTCATATATGATTTCATCGCCAAAAGCGGCCATGTGACCGTTGCGACCATGTTCTCCGTGCTCGTGGGCGTGAGCGTCTACGGCGTGCTGGTGGTCGTGCTTCGCATGTTCTCGCCGGATGAGCTCGAGTTCATCCCCGGCGGAAGCAAGCTCAAGAAACTGATGTACAGGAACAGGAGCAAACGCGCGCAATGAAGCTGACCATCGCGCCGCTCTCGACCCCGGGGAGCGTTACCGCCGCGGCCATGGCCGCAATAAGGGGCGCGGACAGGCTGTACCTCCAGACGGCGCAGCATCCGAGCGCAAAATGGATACTTGAGGAAGGCCTGCCTTTCGAAAGCATGGACGGGCTCTACGAGCGGGCCCCGGATTTCGACGCGCTCAACCTCGCCGTCGCGCACAGGCTGACTTCGCTCGAAGCCGACGCGGTTTTCGCCGTGCCGGGGCGCGGCGCGGGAGGCGCCATGAAGGCCGCGCTCGCGAAGGCCGCGGCGGAAAAAGGAGTTGGGCTCGCCTTCCTGCCGGGCTCCGGCTACGCGGAGGCCGTGCTCGCGCTGCTGCCGGACGTGCCCGCGGGCGATTTTCGCGCCGTCGAGGCCTCCTCGCTGCCCCGCCCGCTCGATCCGTATGTGACGCTCTGCGTCGAGGAGATCGACACGCCGTTCCGCGCGCGGGAGGTCAAGCTCGCGCTCGCCGAGTATTATCCCGACGAATACGGCATCTTTTTCGGCCATATGGATGAAAACGGCGCGTACGATGTGCGCTCCGTGCCGCTCTACGAGTTGGACAGGCAGGGCGCGTATTTCGCGGCGGACGTCGCGGTCG
>MWBW01000090.1 GCA_002069725.1 Firmicutes bacterium ADurb.Bin248
CGCGAAACCGTCCCGCACCAGCGCCTGGTCATCGGCGATCACCACCTTGATCACGAGGCCTCAACCTTCAACGGGATGGCGGCCACGACTCGAAACCCTCCACCGACCGGCCCATGGCTCAACGAACCGCCGAGTGCCTCCACCCTCTCGTGCAAGCCCAAGAGGCCGAGGCCGGCGCCCTTTGCGGCGAGCGCCGCGACGACGCCCACCGCGAACGCGCCGGCCACGTTGATGAAGAGCGTAAGCGCCGGAAAACCGCTCTGCGTTTTGAGCGGGACCAGGCCGACGAGATAGCGGCACACGGAACCGATGAAGCCGCCGAGGCCGACATACAGGCAATCCAACATGCAACCCTCCAAAATAGAAAACGGCGGCCGAATCCTTCGTTTGATCAGAAGTCATCAGCCGTCAGGCAGTTCCGGTTTCCCGTGGGAGCACTTCATTCCCGCAAAGCATTATAAGCGCAGCGAGGCGGGATTGTCAATCTCCTTTTCCGGCCCGCCGCGGCGCGGTACGCGGGCGGATTTTTTTGAGCGTTCAAAGCATCGTGAAGCCCCTTTTCCGCGCCGGTTATGGTAGTATTATTGTATGTAAAGCGAATCCAAACAACGAGAGGAGATTTTATGAGAACCATCACGGTCACCGAAAACGGCGTGTCGGTCCAATTCGACGTGCATTCCTTCGGGCAGGGCGCGCCGCGCGTCTTCTTCACGGCGGGCGTGCACGGCGACGAGGTCACGGGCGTGTATGTCGCGCAAAAGCTCATCGAGCGTCTCGCGGAACATCCCCCGCTTCGCGGCAGGGTCGACGTGATCCCGACGGTCAACACCGCGTCCATGCGCTGTATGCAGAGGCGCTGCCCCTTCGATAATGTGGACCTCAACCGCGTGTTCCCGGGCGATGCCAATAAAAGCATATCCCACCGGCTCGCGCAGGCCGTGTGGCGCGAAACGGAAGGCGCGGATTATCTCGTCGACCTGCACTGCTGCGGCGCGCACGGGCTGCCCTACTTCCTTTCCGTATACAGCGAGGCGGAGCGCATCCGCGAGCTGATGGGCCGCATCACGCTGCCCATCGCCGTCCATTCGGACGGCACGGAGGGCCAGCTCTTCCTCAAGGCCGCGCGGGAGCGCAACCAGGCGGCCTGTATCATAGAGCTTCCGGGCGGCGGCGGAAACGGCGCGGTCAACCTGCCCGTCGCCGGGCAATGCCTCGCGGCGCTCACCGATCTGCTGCGCTCGTTCGGGATGCTTCCCGGCGAAGTCGAGGGCGAAGCCCCGACCTTCTACGGCGCGCCGCTCGACGCGGAATGCGGCGGAGCCGGGCTGTGGATGCCCGTCGTCAAAATGGGCGAGACTGTCTGCGAAGGGCAGGTCATAGGCACGCTCGACAACAAACCCGTGCTCGCCCCCGCCTCCGGCATGGCGACGAGCGTGCGCCCGGCGGCATACGTGCGCGCGGGCAACCTGTGGGTCATGACGTACGCGGTACCGGAGCAATTGCCGAGCGAAATTTGACCCGCTGCATGAAAACGCCCTTTGCGAGATATAACAAATCCATGAGGCGCACCGGGAAACCATAAGCGCGCGATGAGTTGCGCGCATCCCCGGTTTAGTGATATAATTCCAGCGAAAATGTCCCCAGGAATCATAATACCATCGAAAGCAGGAGTGAGAGAATGGAACTGAACCTGACAACGACTTTCGCGTTTTCGATCGCGATTGCGGTGGTTTCCTTCCTGGTGGCGGCGTACTTCTACGTCTGGGTCAAGAAGTGCCCCTCCTCCAACAAGAAGATCGAATCCATCGGCAAGCTGATCGCGAAGGGCGCGAACGCCTTCCTTCGCCGCGAGTATCTGGTGCTGGCGCGCTTCGTCGCCGTCGCCACGGTGCTCATCGTAGTGTTCCTCCCCAGCCCCATCTGGGGAGCCAACGCGAACCCGGTCGAGAACATCAAAATGGCGATCGCCTACATCGCGGGCGCGGTCATCTCCGCCGCCGCGGGCAAAATCGGCATCATGACCGCCACAAAGGCCAACGTCAAATCCGCCGAGGCCGCGGTGAAGGACATCCGCCACAGCTTCCTTTCGGGCTTCCGCGGCGGCGCCGTCATGGGCATGGCGGTCGTGGGCGCGAGCCTCTTGGGCGTAACTTTGGTTTACTGGCTGACCGACCATGACGCGAGCGCGGTGCTGGGCTTCAGCTTCGGCGCGTCGAGCCTGGCGCTGTTCGCCAAGGCGGGCGGCGGCATCTTCACCAAAACCGCCGACGTGAGCGCGGACCTCGTGGGCAAGGTTGAACTGGGCATCCCCGAGGACGACCCGCGCAACCCCGCCGTCATCGCCGACAACGTGGGCGACAACGTGGGCGACGTCGCCGGCATGGGCGCGGACCTGTTCGACTCCAACGTGGCTTCCATGGCCGCGGCGCTCGTCATGGCGCTTTCCATCGACAGCACCGAGTTCTACTTCGTGAAGCACGTGTTCGTATACGCGGCGCTGGGCCTGCTGGCCTCCTCCATAGGCGTGCTCACCGCGCGCATGGGAAAGAACGCGAGCCCGACGCGCGCGCTGAACATGAGCACCTATGTGACCACCGCGATCTTCTTCGCGCTTACTTGCCAGCGAGCGCCGCCTGAGCAGCGGCCAAGCGGGCGATCGGCACGCGGAACGGGCTGCATGAGACGTAATCAAGTCCCACCGTGTGGCAGAACTTGATCGAGGCGGGATCGCCGCCGTGCTCGCCGCAGATGCCGCACTTCA
Organism: Firmicutes bacterium ADurb.Bin248; assembly: GCA_002069725.1. Lineage (GTDB taxonomy): Bacteria > Bacillota > Clostridia > Christensenellales > CAG-138 > Phil1. The sequence continues at coordinate 2,762 of MWBW01000090.1, forward strand.
GACCCTTCTTCACGGAACGGCCCTTGGTGACGCCCATCTCGACCAACTGACCGACGCCGGTGA
>MWBW01000091.1 GCA_002069725.1 Firmicutes bacterium ADurb.Bin248
TGCTCGAGGCGCGCGGCATGCGCCTTTTTAATCCCGCCGCGGCCGTCGAGGCGTGCGACGACAAGGCGCTCACGCACATAGCGCTCGCGGGTGCCGTTCCCATGCCCAAAACCGTGCTCGTGCCGCTGACCTTCCCGCGCGTGGGATATACGGACGCGGCGTTTCTCGAAAGGATCGCGGACTACCTCGGATTCCCGTTCGTCGTCAAGGAGTGCTTCGGCTCCTTCGGGCAGCAGGTTTACCTCGCGCGGGATATGGCCGAGGCGCGCGCGCTGCTCGAAAAAACGGCGGGCAGCCCCATCGTCGCGCAGGAGTTCATTCGCGCCTCGTTCGGGCGCGACGCGCGGCTCTACATGGTGGGCGGGCGCTGCGTCGCCGCGATCGTACGCGAAAACGATTCGGGCGACTTCCGCGCGAACGTCGCGCAGGGCGGCAGGGCGCTTGCTTTCTCCCCGGACGGCGAGGCGCTGCGCATCGCCCAAACCGCGTGCGCCGCGCTCGGACTCGACTTCGCGGGCGTGGACCTGCTCTTTGGCGAAAACGGCCCGCTGCTGTGCGAGGTCAACTCCAACGCGCACTTCGCGGGCCTGAGCGAGGCGACCGGCGTGGACATCGCGGACGGGATCATGCGGCACGTAGAAGAAATAATTGACGATTAGCAATTGACAATTATAATGAGAGAAAAGAACATCCGCCTCACGGGGCGGATGCCGTTTTATTTTGCTGCGCTTGTTCGCCGTCTATCGTTCAGGGCATTGCCGCGCTCAGGTTTTGATGGACGTTTAAGATCGCCGCGCGTTCCGCCACCACGCACACGCAGGCGTAATACTCCTCGGGCGCGGGCGGCCAGACGAAGGAAACGCCCAGCGCGTCCCCCGAGATCATGCCGCCGTGCGCGAGGCAGAAGGAGGAAAAGCTCTCGTCGATACCGGTGCCGAGGTATTTGACATAGCTCTCCTTGGCGGTCCAGAGGGTAAAGAACGCGGCCTCGCCGCCCGCGAGCGCGAAATCGCGCTCATGCGGATGGAAAAAGCGCGCGGCGACGGCCTGCCAGTCGCGCTCCCGCACGCGCTCGAGGTCGAAGCCGACGCGCTGCGCCGAGAGAGCGCAGCCCCAGACGCCGCCGCTGTGGCTCACCGAAAAACGCGGCGCGCCGGGAAAGTCGAAATAGGGCTTGCCGCCGGGGGTCCTGCGCAGCGTTTCCTCGCCGGGGCAGACGGCGCGGCGCGCCCCGCAAAAGCGGCGCGCGCACTCCATGAGCAGCGCGGAGCCGTTTTTCCCGTCGTATTCCTCGCTCAGACAGAGCAGGAAACGCCCGCCGTCGTATTCCCTCACGAATCGGTGATGCCCCTCTTTCTCATATACTCGAGTATGTCGCTGACATAGTGTATGTTCCATACGTCGCGCGTGGGTATGGTGGTATCGAAACGCTCCTCGAAGGCGCAGATCAGGTTCATGATGTCGAAGCTGGTCAGCTCCAGATCCTTCACAAGATCGGTGTCGAGCGTGATATCCTTTTTGCCCGTGATGCTGTAGATGATGTTCGAAACAAGCTCAAGCAACGCCGTGTCCTCCCTATCGCTTTATCTTCCGGCTCGAGGTCTTTTCAAATTCGCCCGAGCTGAGGTTTACCATCTGGATCTGTTTGTATGTGGGAAGCTTCGCGTTGATTTCGTCCACATACCGCTGCAGCCGTTCGAGCACCTCGTAGGAGCTCATGCCCTGCGTCGCGTCCGGGTCGGGATAGATGGTCACGGCGACGCGCACGTCGTCCGTCGACTCGCCCGAGGGCGCGCCGTGGGCGATCACCTCCCGGATCAGGGGTACGTCGGCGAGATAGCTCTCGATCTCCTCCGGCGCGATCTTCTTGCCGTTCTTGAGCACGATCAGGTTCTTCTTGCGCCCGGTGATATACAGGAAGCCGCCCGGGCTCATATAACCCATATCCCCGGTCTTGAACCAATCGCCGTCGAACGCTTCCGCGGTCGCCTCGGAGTCCTTGTAATAGCCCTTCATGAGCATTTCGCCGCGAAGCAGTATCTCCTCGTTGTCGAATTTCAGCTCGTAGCCCGGCAGCAGAAGCCCGGCGCTGTGCGGCTCGCGGCAGCACAGGCGGTTGACGCTCACCAGCGGAGAGCATTCCGTGATGCCGTAGCCCTCGAGCACGAGTATGCCGAAGGCGTACATATTGTCCGCCACGGAATGCGCCAGGTGCGCGCCGCCGCAGACGATGGTCGCGAGCTTGCCCACGCCCTTCTGCTTGGCCTTGACGAGCCACTTCATGGGCCGCGCGAGGCCGAACGCCTTGAGTATGTTGTAGCGTGCAAGCGACCCGTCGAGCACGCGCTTGTAGCCCTTGGCCTCCATGCCGTGCGTGAGGCGGCGGTAGATCATCTCCACCACGAGGGGCACGGCCATGAGTATCTCGGCATCGAAAAGCACGAAGTCGCGCGACATGCGCTTGATGTCCCCGCAGATGCCCAGTTCGCTCCCCGCAAACAGGATGCACAGCGCGCCGCAAGTCAGCCCGTAGGTATGGTACAGGGGCAGCGATGTGAACACGCGCGGCGTGGGCTTGACCATCGAGATGGAGCCGCAGGCGTTTCGCGCGATGCCCTTTTGCGTGAGCATGACGGGTTTGGGCTGGCTCGACGTGCCCGAGGTGAAGGCGATGACCGCGACGTCCTCCGGCGAGGGGAGCTTCGCGGCGAGCGCTTTGAGGTTCTCCTCATCGCGCTCGGGATTGCGCGCGGTGAAGCTTTCGAGCGTTTCACGCTCGTTCCCTCCGCCGGCGGTCACAAC
>MWBW01000092.1 GCA_002069725.1 Firmicutes bacterium ADurb.Bin248
CGCGAGAGCGGCGAGCCGCTGGCCGGAGCGGATCTGGAGAACTGCCTGAAGGAGCTCTCCGGGATGGACGCGCGCGTCGTGCTGATCGAAAAGCAGGCTCCGAAGGCGCTGGTCGACGCGCTGACGGACGCAGGTTACATTGTAACTAAAATCGACATCCTCTCCACGGGGCGCGAGGACATGGGCGCGGACGGCTATTTCACAGCGCAGCTCGAAAACGCGCGGGCGATCGGCCGGGCATTTGAAGACGCGGAGGGCTCAGATTGAAGCAGGTGGAAATCTACACCGACGGCGCCTGCTCCGGAAATCCGGGGCCGGGCGGCTGGGCGGCGATATTGATCTACAAGGACAAGCGCGCGGAGCTGTCCGGCTACGAGGCGCGCACGACGAACAACCGCATGGAGCTCCTCGCGGCCATACGCGGCCTGCGCGCGCTGAAGGAGCCGTGCGCCGTGAAGCTGTACTCGGACAGCTCCTATCTGATCAACGCGTTCGAAAAGAAGTGGCTCGACAGCTGGCAGCAGCGCGATTGGATGACCGCGGGGAAAAAGCCCGTCGAGAACCAGGACCTCTGGAAGGAGCTTCTCGGACTTTCGAGCGTCCATAAGGTGAAGTGGATCAAGGTCCGCGGCCACGCCGACAACCCCGGGAACAACCGCTGCGACGAGCTCGCGCGGGGGGAGATCAAGCAGCACGCGCTGTGAGGTCGGAGAAGGAATTCCTAGGGGAATGGCGAACCGTCGATGCGGATTTCAAACGCCGTGAATTCGCATTTCGCATTTCGGTTCATTGTGAATGTAAGGAATTCTTTTGCGATGCGCAATCGGACGCGCATATCGACACGCTGCAGATGCAAACCGCACTATGCCAAATATGCGCCATGATTGCATAAACGCCCTGCCGAATGCGCATCGGCAGAGCGCGGCCTTGCAGGGATTCAGCTATTCGCTGTCGTCAGAGCTGATCGGCATGCTTTGCGGTGAAACCTCGCCCGGATTCACTCCCGCTTCCTGAATCGGGGCAACATCCGATCCGCTTGGCGCATCTTCAGCCGAAGCCCTCTCCGGGCCCGTCGCCGCTTCTTCGATCGCAAGCGCGTCCGGGGGCCCTTTCGGCTGTCGGCTCGCCTTCTGCGCGGGCTTCGGGTCATCGCGCAGCTTGACCATGCGCGCGGCGAGCCTGCGGCGGTCGTCGGACATCGCTGCGTAGTGCCTGCGCGTCGTATTGACGTCCGAGTGCCCGAGCACGTCCGCGACGACGTAGATGTCTCCGGTCTCGTGGTAGAGGTTCGTCCCGAAGGTCGAGCGCAGCTTGTGCGGGCTCAGGTGCTTTTTGAGCGGTGCGGCGAACGTCGCGTACTTCTTGACCATGACCTGCACGGCGCGCACGGAGATGCGCCGGTTTTGCAGCGAGAGAAACAGCGCGTTTTCGTGCCCGGGCTTCGCTTCAATCTGCGTCCGCTCGCGTATGTAGTCCTGCAATACCTCCGAAACCTCGTCGGGGAAGTAGAGCACCGCCTGATTTCCGCCCTTGCGGGTGACGAGAAAACCGCCGAGCTCGAAGTCGAGATCGCCGATGTCGAGTCCCACGAGCTCGCTCACGCGTATGCCGGTCCCCAAAAACAGCGTCAAAATCGCGAGATCGCGCTGCCGAATATGCCTGTTGTAGCGTTTTTGCTGTTCAGAAAATGGCTCGCCGCTCTCGACGAGGTCCAAAAGCCGCGCCACTTCGTCAATTTCCAGGCGGATGATCGACTTCTCATGTCGCTTTGGCATGTCTACCAACAGCGAAACGTCGGCTTTTATTAACGAATTCTTAAATAAATATTTATAAAATGTCCTTAAAGTGGACAATTTCCGCATTTTTCCGAGCTCCGCGTTCGTGATCTCGGCGTCGTCCTTTATGTAGAGCGTGAGGAAATCCAGATACATGCTGATGTCGCGCGCGGTCACGGTGCCGATGGCGTCCGCCGTCCACGCGCTCGGCGCCATGTCCGCGTAGCGCGGAACTTCATCGGCGAGGAAGCGAAAAAACAGCTTCAGGTCGCAGGCGTAGACATAGCGGGTCAGCGGCCGCGTCGTCGGCTCGATCGCGCGAAAAAAGTCGGCGCAGACGGGCGGCAGTTCGCGCAGAACCTCGCGCAGCAGCAGCGTGGCTTCGCGGGCGCGCTGTTCGGAATAGGAAAGCACTTTGGGCATGGAAATCTCCTGTCGGCGCAAATCTCCGGAAACACTCCGGGAGGGAAATCTGAGGTGCGGGAATTCCGGGAAGGGCATCCGTGGGCTTGGTTGGGAATTCCGTGAGGGACATCCGTGGACTCGATGCGGGAATTCCGGAGCGACATCCGCAGGCACATGCGGTATCCGGGAGGGCCGTCCGCAGGCTTGCTTGGTCTGGGAATCTCCGAGGGATATCTTATTTGGGGTATCGAGCGTTTAACGAGCCCAAGGCCATGGAAATCCCCGAAAGCTGCGTCAGAGCACCATATCTTTTCGCAAAAGCTGTCTTTTACGCATAGATTTGGGGAACGCCCCAAACCGGAATTCACCCCTCCTCCGGAAGATTCTCCTCCGTGTAGACCGCGTCGATCCCGATGGCCGCATAGTCCGCCTCCGTCCTCTTCAGGCATCGCATGCAGTTATCGCAGTATTTGTCCGGGTCCAAGTCGCACATGTTGCACCGCCCGCACTCCACGCACAGCCGGTCATCCTCGAGCACACAATACTTCGGCATATTTGCAGCCTCCCCGCCCCCATTATAGCGCAGAAA
>MWBW01000093.1 GCA_002069725.1 Firmicutes bacterium ADurb.Bin248
GAAAAACGGCGACGCGAAGGCGGCGCTGAGAGACGCCCGCGCTCTCATATAGGGGGACCTTGTGATATTCTCAACGCCGGCCGTCGTGGAGACGTTCAACGCCGTTGCGCGCCTTGTCGGGGGGGAGGAGATGCGCCGGGAGGTACTTGAAAAAAAGATTTTTCTCGCACGGGGGGGCGGCCGGGAGAGAAAACTGGATGGTGTTGTTTTCGTCTATATCCCCGGGGGAAGCTTCATGATGGGGTCGCCCGAAGGTACCGGCGAGAACGATGAACATCCCGCGCACTTCGTGACCGTTGACCCCTTCTGGATCAGTAAATATGAAATCACCCAGTCGCAGTACGAGGCGATCGTCGGGAACAATCCCGGCCGATTCAAGGGGGGTGACAACCCGGTGGAGCAGGTGAGCTGGAACGATGCGATGTCGTTCTGCGCAAGGCTGGGCGAACGCGGCAAAGCGGCGGTGCGCCTGCCGACAGAGGCGGAGTGGGAATACGCGTGCCGGGCGGGAAGTACGACCCGCTACTACTGGGGTGATGATTTCAACGAGGATTATTGCTGGTATGCCGGCAACACCAAATCAGCGGCCGACTTTGCGCCCCGCCCGGTCGGCCGCAGGAAGCCCAACGCATGGGGTCTGTACGATATGTGCGGAAACGTCGATGAATGGTGCATGGACTGGTACGGCGAGGCATATTATGCGAAAAGCCCCGAAAAAAATCCCACAGGGCCCGAGTCCGGCAAGGGCCGGGTCGTACGCGGCGGGAATTCGAGCAGTTTTATCGGCGTTCCCTATTCGGCAAACCGCTTCTGGAGTGATCCGGAGGAAAGGTCTCGGTACACGGGATTTCGTTGCGTGATCGCCGAACCTCTTACGTCCTCCGCCGGAAAGAAGGACTGACCGCCGTGCGGCTGAAAGATCGGATTGCGGCCGCGGCCTCCACGGGATGGCTTTTTTAAAAGACAGGCGTCGCTTCTTTTGATGCGCGGGGTACAGGCGTGGATTGCCGGACCATCGGCGCCGCGGAAGGGGAGTGAGGGGCGCCAATCGCCGTTGCCGCCGGTTCATCGCCATCTGCCGGCGAGGTACAGTACCAGGCTGAGCACGACGCTTATCAGAAGGCCGCTTGCGAGCGGTATATGCACGGTAAAATGCTCTTTCCTGATGGTGATGTCGCCCGGGAGCCGGCCGAGGTTCCGTATGACGGGAAGCGAGTCTCCGTACAGCGCGAACACGCCGGCGAGCGCGATGACGATGCCCAGGATGATAAGTGTTTTGCCGATGTCCATGATGTAAGCCTGCGGAGAAAGCGATGATCCGTAAAGCACAATTTGCGGCGCGCCCGGCACCCGCCTCAATCTCTCAGGGGGCGGGCAGCCTATGAGCGCCCTCCACGCCGCCTCCCTGGAGCCATTCGAGACCTGCTCGATACGGCCGCCCACCGAGAACGCGAGTCTGAGCTTCCGCCTGACGCGCAACTGCCACTGGAACAGGTGCGCCTTCTGCCCGGTGTACAAGTGCGGCGCGCGCTTCTCCCGCCGCTCCATTGACGAGGTGTTCGCCGATATCGACCGCGCCGCGGCGCTCGACGATTACCTGTACGAGCGCGGCATCGGCTTTCGCGTGTACACCGCGGCCGATTACGCGCGCGCCTCCGGCGTGGCCGAGGAAATCCGGAAAGCGCGGTGGGAGGCGGGAGCGCTCGATCCCGCCGGCCACGATGAAGAACCGGTCGAGGTGAGCCCGCGCATGCGCTGGTTCATGCAATGGTTCCGGGACCGTCCGTCAATCGAGGATTGCGTGTCCCAGCTCGTAAGCTGGCGGATCGCCGGAGGTGCGACCTGTTTTCTCGGCGATTCAGACGGACTTTTTATAATGGCGGACGTTCTCTGCGCGGTGATCGAAAGAGTGCGGGAGCGGTTCAGTTCGATACGGCGCTTTACCGTATACGGCAGGACGCGCTCCGCCGCGCGTTTGCGCTCTCCGCGCGAGCTCGAGCGCATGCGCGAGGCCGGCCTCAATCGCGTGCATTTCGGGCTTGAAAGCGGGAGCGACCGCGTGCTCGAGGCGGTGCGAAAGGGCGTCACGGCGCGGGATCACATTGACGGCTGCCGCGCTCTGCGCGAGGCGGGGCTGTCGTGCTCGGTATACGTGATGCCCGGCCTCGGAGGCGCGGCTCTTTCCGAGGAGCATGCGCGCGAAACGGCGCGTGTCCTGGGCCTGGCCCGCCCTGACTACGTCCGCCTGCGGAGCCTCGAAATCTTCCCCGATTCGCCGCTCGAGGAGGAATTCCTGTCGGGGCGCTTTGTCCCCTGTTCCGAGGAACGGGTTGTGCGCGAGATCCGTGTCATGATCGACGAGACTGAAGGCGAAATGGAAATTGCGAGCGACAGCGCGTCCAACCTCCTGGAGATCTACGGCCGACTGCCGGAGGACCGCCCCGCCATGCTTGAAGAGATCGACCGCTACCTCGCGCTCTCTCCGCGTGAGAAGCTGGAGTTCAGCCTCAGGCGCAGGCTTGACGCCTTCGCCGGACAATACGGCGGCATCACCGACGATATCGAGGAGGCTATGGAGCCTCTGCTGAAAAACGGGCGGGTCGACCTCTCCCGCGCCGACGACGCGCTCCTCTCCTCGCTCATCGCGCTCGTCCGGGGAAAGCTCATGCCGTGAACG
>MWBW01000094.1 GCA_002069725.1 Firmicutes bacterium ADurb.Bin248
CCGCCTATAGTGTACCCCGCGCCGAGGCCTTTGTAAAGGGGAAAACAAAATAATTTTTTATATGCCTAAAATATTTTGTTGACCCTGCGGGCGTCACGGTATCAGTGTTTGAAGCACGGCGGATTCTATGCGGAAATCGCAAAAAAGCAGGCTGACGGGCGAACGGCGGGGACGGTCCCGCTTGTTCGCGGGAACCAAGGGCCCTGCGGCTGTGCGCTTTCCTTTGGGAAACCGGAACATCAAACAAACAGAACCGTCCCCTTATTCCATCATATCAGTTCGCGCGCGTAATACAGCACCAATTCGCCTTCCTCAACTGCGGGCATCACGAACCGGCCGTATCCCCAATGCAGATAGATTGCGAGGTTGCGCGTTTCCCGCGCCTCCACGCCGATGGTCAGTATTTTATAGCCCTGCGCGGCGGCGTAATGCTCCATAAGCCGCATAAGGCGGGAAATGTGGCCTTTGCCTTCGTGCGCCTTTTCGATGCGTAGCGCGTTGACGTTCGCCGTATGGGAACCGTCCGCGAGCTGCGTCCTTTTGCCGACGGCTGCGCATTCCGGCGAAAACAGCAGCGTCCCTTCGCCGACGGGTTCGCCGTCATGGAGCACGACGAAGGTTCTGGCCTTTCCGGTTTGGTTGTATGCGATATACTCCTGTTTCCAGGCCGTCCAGCGACCGTCGCCGGGATTGTCCGCGATGTTCCTGTCCCAGATGCGCGCAAGGTCATCCGGGGTTGCGGCGCGGTATGCATATCGGCGGGAAACAAAACGGTTCGTCGTTTGCATTGTTTTTTCGCCGCCCTTACAGCGGGAGCCGCAAAAAACGCGTGCCCTCCACCGGGGTTTCATAGTACGGCGCGATCTCGACGAAACCCAAACTTTGGTAGAGCTTCATTGCGCTTTCCATCGAGGCGAGCGTGTCGAGCAGCATGAAGCGATAACCGGCCGCTCTCGCGTCGCGGATCGCCCGTTCGGCGAGCGCTTTTCCGGCGCCGAGGCCGCGCAACGGGGCGCGTACGTAGAGCCGTTTCATTTCGCAGCGCTCGGCATCGAACCTTCGGAAGGCCACGCATCCGGCCGCCGCCCCGCCGCAGAGCGCGACGTACAATCCGCCGTCCGGGGGCGCGTACCTGCCCGGCAGGCCTGCGAACTCCTCGGCGTAATTCTGGTAGCTCAGATCGAGGCCAAGCGCGGACGTATACTCCTCAAACAGCGCCCGGACGTCCTCCATATGCTCGTATGCCTGCGTGATTTCGACCGGCATGTGCCTTCTTTCCGGCTCCACGCGGATGCGCGGACGGCCTCTGATCTTCCGTATACTTCAGTTCCCGTACACATACATAGCGGTTGGGAGTGGGATGGCTTATATGCGCCGATCCTCCATTCCGCTCCTTATCGGGGCTCATCCTTCCCCACTCAACTTCGCGACGGCCTCTTGTTCGGATGATACGAATAAAATATTCTTTCCGCGGTTGCTCTCGTAGATGAAATCCCTGAGCGCCTTGCTGGCGTAGCCGGAAAAATCGCCGTAAACCGCGAGCCGGACGTGGTAGTTGGAGAACTTCTGCAAAGCTTCCCCCGCAATCCGTGTGCTGAGGTCAAAGAACTCCTCCGAAAAAGCGCCCTTGTCCACGGCGATGGCGAGGCAGCCGGTTTCGTGGCAGACGGCCGCCATGAAATCCAGAGCGGTCTGTCCGTCCGTTATGAGCACGCCGCCGCTTCGTACGACCGCGACCGGCGCGCCACCGGATGCTACGACTTTCACGTCCATCGTCTATCTTCCCTCATACGTCCGCTTCACGATCTCCACGAGCAGCTCGCTTACCTTTTCGAGCGACTGCACGGGGATCAGCTCGCGCGGGCCGTGGAAGAAGTAGCCGCCCGTGCACAGGTTGGGGCAGGGCAGGCCCATGTAGGAGAGGCGCGCGCCGTCGGTGCCGCCGCGAACCGGCACGATCTCGGGCTTGATGTCCAGCGCCTCCATCGCGGCCACGGCGGTTTCGATGAGGTGGAAGTGCGGCAGTATCTGCTCTTTCATATTATAATACGAATCCCGGATGGACAGCTTGAGCGTGCCCTCGCCGTAGCGCAGGTTGATGTACTCCGCGGCCTTGCGCATGAGCTTTTTTCTTGCCTCGAAGCGCGTTTTGTCGTGGTCGCGCACGATGTAGCGAAGCTCCGCTTTGTCGGTCTTGCCCGCAAAGGAGAGCAGATGGAAGAAGCCCTCGTATTTTTCCGTGTGCTCCGGCCGCTCGAACGCGGGCAGAAGCGCGTCGTATTCCTCGCCGATGCGTATGGCGTTCTTCATCTTGCCCTTCGCGGAGCCGGGGTGGATGGACGCGCCGCGGATCGAGGCGACCGCGTTGCAGGCGTTGAAGTTCTCATATTCGAGCTCGCCGAGCCTGCCGCCGTCCACGGTGTACGCAAAATCCGCGCCGAAGCCCGCGACGTCGAACCCGTCCGCGCCCGCGCCCACCTCCTCGTCCGGCGTGAAGCCCACGCAGATCTTCCCGCGGCGGATCTCCGGGTGCGCGAGAAGATATTCGCACATGGTCATGATCTCGGCGATGCCGGCCTTGTCGTCCGCGCCGAGCAGGGTCTTCCCGTCCGTCACGATCAGATCCTGCCCGACGAGCTCCCTGATGGCGGGGAAGGTCTCCTC
>MWBW01000095.1 GCA_002069725.1 Firmicutes bacterium ADurb.Bin248
TTTTAGATCGCCACGTCGGCCTGCGGCCTTCTTGCGATGACATTTTTGTCAGTTACGCAACAACTTAATTTTAAGCCTCGCTTCCGTTAAAAGCGGAATGAATACCGCGAGGTCCTCCACTACGCCTACGTGCGCAATATTGAAGATGGGCGCGCCCGGGTCCGTGTTTATGGCCACTATGGTCTGTGAGCCCTTCATGCCAGAGACGTGCTGGGCCGTGCCCGAGATGCCGCAGGCTATGTAGAGGCGCGGCGCGACCGTCTTTCCTGTTACGCCGACCTGCCGCGCGTACGGAAGCCAGCCCGCGTCGCACGCGGCGCGCGAGCCGGCGACAACGGAGCGCGAAAAGAGCGAGGCGAGCTCTGTGATGAGCCCCATGTTCTCCTTTTTGCCGACGCCCCTTCCCGCGGCCACTACGACCTCGGCCTCGTTTAGTGAGGCCGTCTCCCCCTCCACGGCGCGGATACCGAGAGGTCGATAGCGCGAATCGATTGCACCTGTGCGCTTTGTGGAGACATTGCCCGGCGAAGCGCTTTGGGCATCTCCCGAGGCAAAGGCGCCCGGCTGCACTGTGAGCACCACCGTACCCTCGGACGGCGCAATGTCCATCGACAGCTTCCCGCCGAAGGCCGAGCGGGTGAGCGTTATGCGGCCTTCGCTGCCCCGCAGGGCCTCGACCGCGGTAATGCAGGCCGCGCCAAGACGCACGGCGAGCCCTGGCGCGAAGTCGTAGCCGCGGGCCGTGTGCGGTACTATTACAAAGCGTGGCCCGAGCGGCCCGACCGCTTCCGCAAGCATGGACTTCCAGAGGCCAGCGCTGTAGGCTTCCGCATCTTCATTCTCCAGGGCTAAGACGTCGATTCCGGTCCTCGACGCGAGCTCGTCCGCCGCGCCGCGTACATTGTTCCCCGGAGCGAGTATGAGGAGACTCCCGCCCTCCATTCGGGAAAGGGCGCGGCCGGCCTCCACAGCCTCGTAGCTTGCGGATCGTACGGACCCGCCCTCCAGCTCCGCGATTATTACGATCGGTCCCATGCCATGCCCTAAAAAAATGATTTTGCGGCGAGTATCGAGATGAGGCTTTCGGCCTTTTCGGCCGCGCTTCCGACTAAAAACTCGCAGTTCGCGGAGCGCCCGGGAAGCCGAAGGCGTAGAAGTTTCTCGGTTGCCGTCGGATCGAGTTCGATTTCCTGGAATTCCTCCGGTATGGCCTGAGCCTTTGCGCGGAGCACGTTGGAGAGCGAGGGATAGCGCGGGCGGTTTATCCCCGGCTGGACGGCGAGAAGCGCCGGCAGCGCAAGCTCCAGGAGCTCGCGCTCCCCGCCCTCCACCTCGCGCTCCAGGCGGACTGCGGAGGCATCCTCTGAGACCTCGGCCTCTATCACCGATGTCGCCGAAGGGATATCGAGCATCTCCGCAAGGAGCGGCCCTACCTGGGCCTGCATGTCATCCTCGGCCATGGCGCCGCAGAGTACGATGTCGTAGCCCTCCCCGCGCGCGTGCGCGGCGATGAGCGCAGCCACAGCCATGGGGCTCGCGTAGCCCGGCTCGTGCGGAATGCGAACTCCTCGGTCCGCCCCCATCTCCATGGCGCGGCGCGCAGTGCTTTCGGCGCGCTTCGGGCCCACGGTTATCGCAGTAATGCTCGAATCGGGAAAGGACTCGCGCAGGGCGAGCGCCTCCTCGACTGCGTACTCGTCGAAGCGGTTCATCCGAAAGACGAGCCTGTCCTCGGCGATCCACTCGCCGGAATCGGCGATCTCGATCACCGATTCCGAATCGGGGACCTGTTTTACGCAGACCAGTATCTTCATCGCGCTATATCAAACGGCAAAAGTCCGCGCCGGGCGTATCCATCACCCCTTTATCTTGAAGATGTTCCGCACCGAATCGATGAGATCGGCCGGCAGTATGACCATCTTGCTGTTCTGCGATTCGCCGAGCCTCACAAGGCCCTTTACGTACTCCTGGCCCAAGAGGTACATAAGCGGGTCGCCGCTCGTGGACTTGAGCGCTGCTGTCACCGAGCTTATGGCGTTCGCCTCTGCCTGCGCCAGGCGCTCGCGGGCCTCCGCGTCGCGCAGCGCCGATTCCTTCCGCGCCTCCGCCTCGAGTATCTGGGCGCGCTTGAAGCCCTCCGCCTTCTTTTCCTGGGCCTCCTTCTGCGCTTCGGCCTCCAGCACCGTGGCGCGCCGTTCGCGTTCGGCCTTCATCTGGAGCGCCATGGCCTGCTGGAGGTCCTGCGGCGGCTGGATGTCCTTTATCTCGACGCGGGTAATCTTGGTTCCCCAGGAATCCGTGGCGTCGTCTAATATCTTTAGAAGCTCCGCGTTTATCTTCTCGCGCGAGGAGAGACAACTGTCGAGCGTGAGCCTTCCCATGATGGAGCGGAGAGTGGTGAGCGCGAGGTTCGAAATGGCGAACTCCAGGTGCTCGATTCCGTAGTAGGCCTTGTAAGG
>MWBW01000096.1 GCA_002069725.1 Firmicutes bacterium ADurb.Bin248
CACAAAATCAAGATTCTACGGAGGTTTACGAATGGAAATCCCTCGTTTAGATATAGACGCTTCATCATTTCCAACTATTTTGCGAAAATATTTGCCGAAGTTTGCCAAAATCACTTCCTTCGAGGGGGATATTGGGCGAAAGGGGAAATGCACCACTTCCGTGGGTATGGAAGGAGGTGAACTCTCTTGGAGCTATCTTCTTTCCAACGGATAACCATACAGCATCAGTTTGACCGTTTTGCGAAGCTGGTGATTGCAGGTGAAGCGAAAAAGCAGAAAAAGGAACTTGTGCGTCGAAGCAGCTGCGAAAAATCATTTTCGGAGCTATCACAGCAAGAGCATGATCGGCTTTATACCGTAGATGACTACCCATCCGATTGTTTCTGCTTTACCGTTGCCGGATACGATGTCCTCGTAAAAGGCGAGGCTATTGGCGAGGCGCTTTCTAATCTGCCAAAGGAAAAGCGGGATGTGATTCTCTTGGCTTTCTTTCTCGGCATGAGTGATGGCGAAATCGCCGCCTGCCTGGATCGGGTGCGTCGGACGGTCTGCTATCAGCGGACAAGCTCTCTCAAGCACATGAAGGACTATTTGGAGGATTACCGATATGACCAATAAAGCAAAAGTAGAATCCGATTTGCTTCCGTTTCCCGTTATAGCCGCGGCAACGAATGGTAATGTGGATGCCATCAACGCCGTTGTGAAGCATTACGCAGGCTATATCGCCACACTGTCCACGCGACGGCTTTATGATGAAAATGGAACACCTGTACTGTGCATTGACGAGGAAATGCGGCGCAGACTGGAAACGAAGCTCATTACCCGTATATTGACCTTTAAGCTAATAGCCTAACTCTCCCGCCCGTATGGACAGGAGCGCGTCCCTTTCCGCGCTCCCTCCTGCGGGCTTTTAGCCGTGCCTTTCTGTCAAAGTCCACTCGCAAGAGCGGGCTTTGACGGGCAGACAGCCAAACGTACATTGAAAACCTCATAGCCAGCATCATCAGATACGTTAGCCTCACGGCGAGCGCAGGGCGCATACGGCACAATATGCACTCTGCCAATCTCCCGAGAAGCAAGGGAGCTTCGCCATGACCCGTGCGGCATATAATGATACTTCTGCGCAGTCGAGATCAAGTTCCAGAGCGCAGCCCGGGCGTTGCCGGGGTGGTGAAAGCCCAATGATGACGGAGGCTTCCGTCAGTCTGATATGCTGCCCGTGCGCTTCGGGTGGCGCGCCTCGGTCGCGGTCAGCGCGGGGTTTGCCGCGACGGCGGGGCTCGCGAGCGCCGCGCTCCTCGGCCTCGCGGGACTGCCGGCCACGGGTGGGCTCACCGCCGCGGCGGCGGTCGCCCTGGCCGCCCTCGGGCTCGGCAGCCTGGCGTATGCCCACCGGGTGATGCTCGCCGACGAACGGGAGTCGGAGGCGCACCACGCCATCAGCCACGTCGTCCGCGGCTACGTGCTGCTCCACCTCGGTGAGGCCTGCGCGTTCGCGCCGCGCCTCGTTGGACCCGCCCTCCTCTACGCGGCGCTGTTCGAGGTGGCGCTCGCGCTGCGGCCGGAGCGGACGCAGATCTGAGCCGGGGCGACCGATGGACCCCACCGACCGCGCCCCGATCACCGCCCTGGTGCTGCTCAATCCGCGTGCCCGCGGCGGGCGTGGCGCGCGTCGCTGGGGGCGCGTCGCGGGGGCGCTGGCCGGCGAGCTCTCGCCGAGCGTCGTCGAGCTCGACGAAGCCGGTGCGTGGGAGGGATCCGTCCGGGCCGCCCTCGGCGAGGGCATACGCGACTTCGTCGCCGCCGGCGGCGATGGCACCGTGAGCGCGCTGGTCGACTGCCTCTACCGCGCGCCGAGCCGCCCGGCCCTGGCCGCGCTCCGGCTCGGGGCGGTGGGGCTCGGCTCGAGCAACGACTTCCACAAGCCAGGGCTCCGGCGGGTGGCGGGAGTGCCGGTGCGCTTGCGGCGCTCGCCGGGCGCGCTTCGCGACGTCTGCCTCGCGCGCTACCTCGATCGGGAGGGCGCCCTCCGCGAGCGCTGCTTCGTCGTCAGCGCGAGCCTCGGGCTGACCGCCGAGGGCAACGCGCGGTTCAACCGCCGGGCGGGCC
>MWBW01000097.1 GCA_002069725.1 Firmicutes bacterium ADurb.Bin248
CACCGGGATGGATTCGTAGGCGAGGCCTTTGAGGTTCAACCCGATGCGCACGCGATAGGCAGCTGATGAGCGCCAATAATCGTAGAGCTGGAGCATGCGCGACATTAGCGCGCGAACGCGCCAGCGTCATGCATTATTCGCCAAGCCGGGATTTCGCGGCATGCGCCGCGCGGGCTTTTTCATGGAGCCAAGCGGCATGCTGCGGCGCCTTCTTGGTGCGGCTCCATTCTTCCAGCATTTCCGGCGCGACGCGCTTCAGGGCGTCCCTGAGCGCCGCGTCCGCCAGCAGCACGCCGTCCTCCGCGTGCACCGTCAGCCCGCGCGCCGGCCGGGAGGCCGTAAAGTCGCACTGTATCGCCATGCCCGAGCGCAGCGGCGCGTCGCAGTCCTCGGCGAACGGGCTGTTCGACCACTCCTCCGTGTGGATGAGGTGCCCCGGGTTGAGCCCTATGCCGAACGCGCGCAGATCCCCGATCTCGCCCCGCACCGCCCGGTATACTTCTTTGCCGGGCGCGCCGATCTCAAGCGCCTCATACCACGCGGCGACCGCGCGGAAATAATCGTCGAAGAATGTGCGGCGCTCCTCCGTTTCCTCGCGCGCGTCCAGGATGTAATTCGAGACCTTGTGGCACAGCGAGCGCCTATACGCCATGCCCGCGCCCACGACGTCCCCGCGCCGCAGCGCGCTCGCCATGGTCGGGCTCGCCAGGCCGTAGAACGCGTTGTCCGCGAAGTTCACGTTCGGGTGGGCGCTCAGGGGCATGCCGCTGATGCGAAGCTCTCTGGACGCCTCCTCCTCGCTCATCCCCTCTTTGAGCGCGCGGAGCACGGCGTACACGCTTCGCGAGGTCATCGTGCCGGCGATTTCGCACAGCGCCATGTCCTCCGCCTCCAGACTGTGGCGAAGGCCGCGCTCGTTGCCGATCATGATCTCATTCGCGCCCGAAATGCGCCCGCGCGCGACGGCCCTCTCGAGCGCGCGCACGATGAAATACGGCGCGTCGAGCGCATCCTCCGCGCGCACCGGGTCCTTCGGCCCGAACAGCTTCCAGCCCGCCAGCCCGACCCTGTCGCCTTCGCGGATGCCGCTCGCGCGGAAAATCTCCTCCAGCGTCAAGGAGCTCTCCCGCGGCTGTCCCGGCAGGCTGAAGGTCGGATAGATGACTTTTTTGAACGGAAACGGAATCTTGTTCGCGTAGTCGTCCCCCTCGTTTCCGACGACCAGCGTCACCTCCCCTTCCCTGGGCACGATGAGCAGCGCCTCCTCGAACCGGGGGTCGAAGCCCGTAAAATATTCCACATTCGAAAAATGCTCGCGGTCCGCGTAAAACACCAAATGGGAATGGTCGCCGAACCGGTCCCGCAGCGCCGCGAGCCTCCTTGCATAGGTGTCCGCGGCCAGTTCCGGAACCGCCTGCAGGCTCCCCTCCCACGGAAGATTCGGCAGCGCGGCAATTCTTTTTCGGGCAATCGTGCTCATGTCTCTTCTCTCCTCAATCCGCTGAAACGAAATATGAACCGTTTCAACTCTGTGAAAAGTATATCATCCACCCTCCGAACATGTCAATACGGGAATTCATATTTGCGCCTGTTCGCGGAACAATCCCGGCAATGCCGGCCCGTTCCGCAGCGTTTCCGGAAAAGCGCGACGGGAAAAACACGCGCGCCGGAATTGTCGAAAAAATGAACCGCTTCTTTTCCGTGCGTTGACAGCACCGACGCGCCGCATTATAATGAATCCGAAATCCCAATATATGGACAGGGACTTTGCGCGGATGGACGCGGCGAAGCCCGCCGATGTTTACCGCCATGCTTTTTCTGGTACATTATCCATAGGACGATAGAATTTGGCGAGACGGAGACTGACTGGGGGGGGGAACATCATGACCATCGAAAGGCATGCGGCGGTTGGAGACGTCGCGGCGAACGTGCCGGGCGCGCTGCAGGCGCTTCAGGAACTCAAGATCGACTTCTGCTGCGGCGGAAAGAGGCCGCTGGAAGATGCGCTCGCGGAGCGCGGCCTGAACGTCGAGGAATTTCTCGAACGGGCGAAGGCGCACGCGTCGAAGCGGCGGGGCGACGG
>MWBW01000098.1 GCA_002069725.1 Firmicutes bacterium ADurb.Bin248
TTGGAGCGGGTAATGGGACTCGAACCCACTATCTCAGCTTGGAAGGCTAATGTGTTACCATTACACTATACCCGCCTGCGCTGCTTTGGTGCGGGCGAAGAGACTTGAACTCATACGCCTTGCGGCACCGGAACCTAAATCCGGCGCGTCTGCCAATTCCGCCACGCCCGCATACGCGCCGACAAACGCTCATGGTGACCCGTCGGAGACTCGAACTCCGGACCCTTTGATTAAAAGTCAAATGCTCTACCAACTGAGCTAACGGGTCATGTCGATTGGCTGGGGTGGCAGGATTCGAACCTGCGGATACCGGAATCAAAATCCGGGGCCTTAGCCGCTTGGCGACACCCCAACGACCTCGCGCGCTCCGCAGAAATGAAATGGGGTGAGTGGTGGGTTTCGAACCCACGACCTCCAGAGCCACAATCTGGCATTCTAACCAACTGAACTACACCCACCATGTTTGGCGCGCCCGCAGGGATTCGAACCCTGGACCCACGGCTTAGAAGGCCGTTACTCTATCCAGCTGAGCTACAGGCGCTCATCTCCCGGCAAAGCCGCGTCCGCGCGCGCGAAAATTCCCTGCCGCGCCGTGCCGACAATAACGTATTTTAACAGAAAGCAAATGTGCTGTCAATGCCGCAAAAGCAATTTACGTCATCCTCAGCCCTTTGGGAAAACGGTTCTTGAGCGCGCCGCCGGACGCCTTGCCAAAGCCGAGCGGATGCCCCTCGACCGCCACGGCGCAATAGCCGCGCATATCCTCCCGCACCGGAATTTGCGCGCCCGCGAGGAACGCCGCGAGCGTTTCCGATTCCGCGCAAAAGGACAAAACCCGCGCGAAAACGCCGCCGTGCGACGCGAGGAACAGCGCGTGGGCGGGCTCGAACCTGCCCTTGACCAACTCCCCCGCCGCGACGCCGCCCGAGAGCACGCGAAGCTTTGCGAGCCCCGCGGGCAGAGATTCGCGCAGCAGCAGCACGCGCCCGTCGGGTAAAAGACATGCTTCCCCGTACGGCCGCTCCGCGAAGATGTCCGCCATGGCCGCATGATACGCTTGATCCGCGCAGGGCCTGAGCCGCAGCGCTTCCTGCGCACGGCTTCCCCCGCCGGTTCTTCGCAGCCGCGCCGCGAAATGCCCCTCCCCCGCGCCGTCGTGCGGATACAGACGCCTCGTTTGCTCGATCCGATAGTCCGCATGCGCGCGCGCAAAGGCCTCGAGGACGCCTTCGTTCTCCTCGCGCGAAAACGTGCAGGTCGAGTAGACGAGCGCGCCGCCCTCGCGCACGCAGGCCGCCGCCGAATCGAGTATGAACCTTTGCCGCGCCGCGCAGGCGCGCACATGCGCCTCGCTCCAGTGCGCCACGGCCCCGTCATCCTTGCGGAACATCCCCTCGCCCGAGCAGGGCGCGTCCACGAGGACAACGTCGAAGTATGCGGGAAACGCCTCGCTCACGGCCTCGGGCCGCGCGTTCGTCACCGCGGCGTTGACGGCGCCCATGCGCTCGAGCGTCGAGAGCAGAGTTTTCGCGCGCTCCGGCACGACCTCGTTGGCAACGAGCAGGCCGCGTCCCATAAGCCGGGAAGCCGCGGCCGCGCTCTTGCCGCCGGGCGCCGCGCACAGGTCGAGCACGCGCATGCCGGGCTCGATGCCCGCGAGGGCGGCGGGCAGCGCCGCCGAAGGCTCCTGGATGTAATAGAGCCCCGCCGCGTGATAGGGATGTTTGCCCATGCCCTCCGCGCCCGGCTCGAGCGCGAACGAATCCGGCGCGATGCCGGACGGACGCAGCGCGATGGGGCTGATGTTCAGGAACGCCTCCGGCGCGATCTTGAGCGCGTTCACGTGAAGCCCGCGCGCGGCCGGCTTTTCATAGGATGCGAGAAAAGCCGGGAACTCCGTCCCAAGCTGCGATTCCATGCGCTTTAAGAATTCCTGCGGAAGCGGCTTCATGCGTTCATTATAAGCCAAACCGCGCGAAAAAGGAACGGCCGCAGCCGTTCCCCAGCCCATCGGCAAAGCTGCCGGTGGGCTGAAATTTATTTGGGAAATCTGAAAAAGCCAAAAGGAGAAACGGGGG
>MWBW01000099.1 GCA_002069725.1 Firmicutes bacterium ADurb.Bin248
TGGCAACCGCACAAGCCGCTTTGCCGCGCCCGATACCATCGTGCTGTCCGCCACCTTTGAGCTTTTGCCCGACGACGGCGGCGCCAAGGAGCGCATGCTTGCCTGCGCGCGCGAGCGCAAGGAAAAACAGCCGCTATCCTTCCCCAGCGCCGGCAGCGTCTTCAAGCGCCCCAAGGGCCGCTTTGCGGGCTCGCTGATCGAGAGCTGCGGCTTAAAGGGCGCTTCCGTGGGGGATGCGGAGGTCAGCATGCTGCACGCGGGCTTTATCATCAACCGGGGCCAGGCTACCGAACGGGACGTGCTCTCGCTCATCAGCCTGATACAGCAGCGCGTCTTTGACGAAACCGGCGTGCAGCTTGAACGTGAAGTGAAACTGCTTAGCGAGGTGTCCTGCCCATGTATCTGCTGATCGTTTCCGGTTTTTCCGGGGCGGGCAAATCCACCGCCCTGAGCCGCCTGGAGGAACAGGGCTATTTTACGGTGGACAACCTGCCCTCCTCCATGCTCCAGGAGTTCGTGACGCTTTGTAAAAACGCAACCCCGCCCATCCGCAAGGCGGCCGTCAGCATCGACAGCCGCGAAAGCCTTCTCTCGCGCACATCCGACGCCATCTTAACAGCCCTCGCTGAGCTGAAAGAACCCTACGAAATCCTTTTTTTAGACGCGCGTGACGACGTGCTGAGAAAACGCTATAACGAGATGCGCCGCCGCCATCCGCTTGGCGACGCGGGCGATGCGGAAACGGGCGTCGCGCGGGAGCGGCTGTACCTGCAGAACATACGCGCCTGCGCGAACTACATCCTCGACACCAGCGATGTAAAGGCTCAGGATTTTCCCAGCCTCATCGCCAAGGTGCTGCCCGAGTACGAAAGCAGCGAGGTGACCCTGCTGTTTTCCAGCTTCGGCTACAAGCGCGGCGTGCCGGTGGATGCGGATATCGTGCTGGATATGCGCTTTATGCCCAATCCCTTTTATGTGCCGGAGCTAAGGCAGCTTTCCGGCCTGGACAAGCCCGTGCGGGACTTTGTCATGTCCCAGCCATATGTAACGGACTTTTTCGACGCCTGCGAGAAACACCTGCTGGCCATGCTGCCGCTCTTTATCGAGCAGGATAAGCGTATTTTCCGCGTGTGCTTTGGCTGCACGGGCGGGCGGCACCGCTCCGTGGCCGCCGCCGCGGAGATGGCGCGCCGCATGGCCGCGCACGATTGGCATGTGCGCGTATATCACCGCGACATCGGCTATGAAGCCGCGGAGATTCACGAGCGCTTTAAGGTGCGGGATTGACATGTCGTTTTCCAGCCACGTCAAGGAGGAGCTCTGCCGCATACGCGTCAAAGCGCCGGCGCAGAGGCTTTTAGAGCTTTCCGGCCTGACGCTCACCTGCGGCGCGCTGCGCATCGCGAAGGGCCTTGGCGTTGTTTACAGCAGTGAATCGTTGGCGGTCGGCAAGCGCATACTCGCGCTCGCCGGTACGCTCTACGAACCGGACGCCACCATAGAGCTATCCGAGCGGGAACGCCCCCGCCCGCCGCTGACCACCGTGACGCTCTCGGGCGCGTCGGTAGAAAAGCTCTTGCTGGATACGGGCGCTCTATCCCTCGACGATGGCGTCCGCACGATCGTCCGCCAGATTCCGCTAAAAGCCGAAACGGATGAGGACTGCGCGCGCGCCTTCCTTAGAGGGGCCTTCCTTGGCAGCGGCTCCTGCGCCAATCCGCGGCGCGGCTATCATCTCGAGATCGTTACCACCGAAAAGGAGTTTTGCGAGAGCCTTTGCGCCTGCATACGGCGCTTTTCGCTTTCGGCGCGGCGCATGCAGCGCAAGGAGCGTCATATCGCTTACCTAAAGGGCGACGATGTGACGGGATTTTTAGCCCTGGTTGGCGCGAACCATGCGGCGCTCGAAATAGAGAATGTCCGCACGGAAAGGGAGTTTCGCAAC
>MWBW01000100.1 GCA_002069725.1 Firmicutes bacterium ADurb.Bin248
GCCGCCGCGGAGGGGTACACCGGCCAGTACGTTCGCGTCGTCGCCGGGGCCCGGCCGGGCGAGATCCGATCGGTCCGAATCCTCCGGAGCGAGGGGACGCTCGCCTTCGGAGAGGTCACGCAGGATGGGAGGTGAACCCAGTGGACTGCATCTTCTGCAAAATCGCCGCGGGCGAAATCCCCAGCGACCGGGTCTATGAGGACGAATTCGTGCTCGCGTTCCGCGACATCCACCCGCAGGCGCCGGTGCACGCGCTCGTCGTGCCGAAAAAGCACATGAAAAACCTGCTCGAATGCGATGACGGGACCGCCGTCGCCGTGCTCAACGCGGTCAAGGCCGTCGCGAAAAGCGAGGGCGTCTCGGAATCCGGCTTCCGCGCGGTCACGAATTGCGGACCCGACGGCGCGCAGTCGGTCGAGCATCTGCACTTTCACGTGCTCGGCGGACGGCAGCTCTCCGGGCGAATGGGCTGAAAAAGCGGACGGCTCAATTTATTCTGAAAATAACGAAGCGTACGGCAGATTGTCTTGACGGCTACATAGCCGATGGAGTATAATAGCTCATGTGGCGCACCCCGCGCGCCCATTGGCATCTGCCATCAACTGCGAGGGGAGGGAAACACATGTCCGAGGTACACATTCGGGAAAACGAATCTTTGGAGAGCGCATTGAGGCGCTTTAAGCGCAAGACCGCGCGTGATGGCATTCTCGCCGAGGCGCGCAAGCGCGAGCATTATGAGAAGCCCAGCGTCAAGCGCAAGAAGAAGGCGGAGGCAGCCCGCAAGCGCAAGTATTAGTGCCAATGAAAGCCCCTTTGCCCTTGGCGAAGGGGCGGTTTTCACAATACAAAAGCCACTCATCATCCGCATTCGCCCAGCATACAATAATTTCGTATTCCGCCGTTGGAGACCATGATGCAATGTACGATGCTTCTATGGCCGCATGCGAATGCGCGCTACCAGAATGAGACCTTCAGGCTCGCCCGCGCGGAATTGCAGCTGATGCTCGGGCGCCTCGGGCTTCAATACGAGGTCGATCCGGAGCCGGGGGAGATGCCCCCGTCGATCCGCTTTTCGGTCGACCGCGCGTTTGCCGAGCGCGAGGAGCGGCTTATCTCCGGCCTGTCGCTGCTCTACGGGCTGTTTGAGCGCAGGCCCGACGGCGCGCTCTTTCCGGTTCTCGGGCGCCAAAAGCCGAGATTCGGAAGCGATCTTCCGGGCATACTCAAGTACAAGGGAAAGACAAACGAGTTTTTTACGGAGCTTCTGATGAATTTGGCCTATCTCTCGGGCTCCATGCCGGAGGACCCGAGGGTGCTGGACCCTTTGTGCGGCAAGGGAACGACGCTGTTCGTCGCGGCGAACCGGGGCTTCAGCGCCGCGGGCGCGGACGTCGACCGGGCGGATTTGCGCGAGGCCGAGAATTTCTTCAAGCGGTATCTTGAGTATCACCGCGTCAAGCATTCGCTTGCGCGCGGGTCGATGACGCTGCCGGACAAAAAGTCGAGCCCGTACGCGGAATTTACGGTGGACCGCCAGTCGCTCCGGTTCGCGGAACTCGACGCGGCGCGCGTCGCGGACGCGTTCGGGCGGAAGGCGTTCGATCTGATCGCGGCCGACCTGCCCTACGGCGTGCAGCACACATCCGGCGAGCTGCCGGGGAAATTGCTCGAGCGCGCGCTCCCCGAGTGGCTCAAGGCGCTCCGGCCCGGCGGCGCGGCGGCCGCGTCGTTCAACGCGCAGACGCTCTCCCGCGAGCGCGTGCGCGCGATGTTCCACAGGGCCGGCTTTCAGGTCATGGAGGGCGGGCCGTACGACGCGCTCGACCACTGGGTCGAACAGGCCGTCACGCGCGACGTCGTCGTCGGCGTGCGCG
>MWBW01000101.1 GCA_002069725.1 Firmicutes bacterium ADurb.Bin248
CTTCTCTCCGCCCGTCCTCGTCGCGCGGAGCGTCTTCCCGAGGCGGCCTTCGTTGTTCTCGACGACGCGGCTGGCTATGTCGAGGATGCTCTGGTAGGAGCGGTAGTTGCGTTCGAGCTTGACGACGGCCGTGCGCGGGAAGACCTCGGGGAAGCTCAGGATGTTCTTGACCTCGGCTCCTCGGAAGCGATAGATGCTCTGGTCGTCGTCGCCGACGACGCAGAGGTTCTTGTGGCGCTCGGCGAGCAGGCGCACGATGTTGTACTGCGCGAGGTTCGTGTCCTGGTATTCGTCGACCAGAATATACTGGAAGCGGGCGCGGTAGCTTTCGAGCACGTCCGGACAGGCGGCAAACAGCTTGAGAACGAGGAGCAGCAGGTCGTCAAAATCGACCGCGTTGCATTTTTGCAGTTGCTTTTGATACAGCCGGAACGCGTCGATGACCTGGCGCGTTTCGTACCCATCGCGCAGGTACTGCTCCGGGTCCTCGGAGCGGTTCTTTGCGTCGGAGATCTTTGAGGAGAGCATGCGCGGCGTGTAAATCTTGTCGTTGAGGCTTAATTCCTTGATGATGCGCTTGAGGAGCGACTGCTGGTCCTGATCGTCGTAGATGACAAACGATCGCTCGTAGCCGAGCTTGTCGATGTCCCGGCGCAAAATCCTGGCGCAGCACGCGTGGAACGTGAGCACCCACATATCGCGCGCGCCCTCGCCGACGAGCGCTTCGACGCGCTCGCGCATCTCGCCCGCGGCCTTGTTCGTAAACGTCAGCGCGAGGATCTCGCGCGGGCGCGCCAGTTTTTCGGATATCAAATACGCGATGCGGTGCGTCAGCACGCGCGTCTTGCCGGAGCCCGCGCCGGCGAGCACAAGAAGCGGGCCTTCCGTGGTGACGACGGCCTCGCGCTGTTCGCTGTTCAGTCCAGATAACTCCATACTTCCCCCAGATGAGCGGTCAAAAGCAGTATAACATACCGCGCCTGCGCGGACAATCGGAAAAAGGGCGATGAAGGCGCGCATGCGTTGCGGTCGAATTTCGGCGCGTATGCAAACTTTTCTTTCCTCATCTTGCGGCGCGCGGCCAAATCGGTCTATAATAAAAAAAAGCGATAGGAGGAACCCGACCTTGATTGGAGTCATCTTTGGTCAGAAGGGCACCGGCAAGACGAAGCACATCCTTGAGCTGGCAAACAGGGCCGCTGCAGAAGCGCGCGGCAGCATCGTTTTCATCGACGACGACAACAGCTACATGTTCGATCTCAACTCCAACATCAGATTCATCAACGCGAAAGAATACCACATTACGTCGCCGCGCATGCTGTACGGATTTCTGTGCGGTATCGCGGCTTCCGATTTTGATGTCGAGCATATCTTTATCGACGGACTGATGCGATTTATCCGGGTGGAGCTGGCCACGCTGGCCGAGCTTTTCGAGCAGCTCGACGCGTTTACGGCGCAGCGCGGACTTGACGTGACCATGAGCGTAAGCGGCTCGCAGGCCGACCTGCCGCCGTTTATGAAGAAATATCTGCTGCATTTGACCTAATCTTTATAAGGACGGACATCCATGGACTATCTCAGCACGCGTGGCGGCGCGGCCGTCAATGCGGCGCAGGCGATCGAAATGGGCATCTGCCCGTCGGGCGGCCTTTTCGTGCCTGCGTCGTTTCCTGCCCTTGATTTGCAACAGATCGTGTCCCGCGGCGAACACTATCAGGCGATCGCGTTCGACGTGATGAATCCGTTCCTTACCGAGACGGAGAAGACGAAGCTGTTTGCGATGATCGAAAGCGCGTACAAAAGCTTCGGCGATCCGCGCGTATGCCCGCTCGTGCCGCTGACGAAGACCGAGAGCGTGCTCGAGCTCGGCCA
>MWBW01000102.1 GCA_002069725.1 Firmicutes bacterium ADurb.Bin248
ACGGCAGCGGGGCTCGCCGAGCTCAAGCGCTTCGCGATGCACGCCGCGGGATTCGGCGCGACGCTGGAACAGCGCATGAACGGCGCCGATATTAAAGCGATCCTGCTCGACGCCGAGCGGCAGTATGACGCGCTTGACGAATCCTACGGCTACCAGGGCGCGATCCTGGAGGCGTCGGCGGGCAAGCCCAGCAATGCGCCGTCGCTGCAAGGCCGCTTAGTCGACGTGATCGTCACGCAAGGCAAGCCGGTAATGAATCCGCAGACGAACCAGCCCACGGGCGACTTTTACCGCGTTTACGCGTGGGGCGTAGTGCCCGAAAGCGAGCAGCCAAAATGACGCACGGCAATCGCCGCGCTACCGCCGAATAGCACCGCGCGCCCCAGTGCCCCGCCCCGGAAATTTGCGGCAAACCGCAAGTCCGGGGCTTGGGGCGTTGGAGGTAACCATGAATATTCAAATCGATCCTAAGGTCTTGTCGCGTGCGATCCGCGCTTGCGCGATCGCGTCATTCAACCCTCCGAAGTCCGCACGCGCCGACGATCACCCCGCGCTGCGCGGCGTGCTGCTGCAAGCGCTGCGTGGCGAGCAGCTCGACGTCGTCGGCACCGACGGGCGTTGGCTTGCGCGATGGCGCATGCCAGCGCGCATGCTCGACGACGCTAAGCCTAGCGGTTGCATCATCGAGCCCGCGAGCATCAAACTTCTGTGCGCGTGGCTCGACACGCACAGTGCCGACCTTGTGCGGATCGACGTCGGGCCCGTCGCCGAAGCGCGCTCGGAGCGCGGCAGTGCGCTTGCGTTCGCCACGCGCGACGCCGACCAGTATCCGCGGTATGAGCAAGTGATCCCCGACAACGCGCACGGCAAAGGAGCGCCGGTCGTCGGGTTCGACGGCGCGCTCTTGAGCGAGGTCGTCGAAGCGTTCCGCGTCGCGTCGGGCGTAACGCGCGGGCGCATGGTGCCGCTCACGTTCGAGTTTGGAGCGGAAGCCGAAGACCCAGTGATCGTCACATGCTCGAGCGCGCCGGACATGATCGCGACCGTGCTGCCGCTGAGGCAGCCCGCCGTCGGGCAATACTCGCTTAAGACGGAGCGCGCGTGATGGCACTCGCGGTCGTGTGCGCGAGACTGTTAGCGGGCGCGCTGCGCGGGGGTGCGCTATGACAGCCGAAGCGTTGATCGTGCAGGGCGATGCACTCGACGTGCTGCGCGCGCTGCCGGACGAATCGATCGCATGCTGCGTCACGTCACCGCCCTATTGGGGCCTACGCGACTACGGCGTCGCGGGGCAAATCGGGCTAGAGACTACGCCGGATGAATATGTCTCGCGGCTCGTAGCGGTATTCTCCGAAGTGCATCGCGTGCTCGCTGACGACGGCACGCTTTGGCTGAATCTGGGGGATAGCTATGCGTCGCAGACCAAAGGCTCAGGAGGCCTAAACGGCACCATCGCTGGGGGCAAAGGCCAAAGCACCAACGGCGGCTCGCTGTACACCGCACGCAGCTTCGACCTAGGCGCCAGCGGCATCAAGCCGAAAGACCTTGCAGGCATCCCATGGCGCGTGGCGTTCGCGCTCCAAGCCGAGGGATGGTATCTGCGCAGCGACATTATTTGGGCAAAAGGATTCAGCGGCGATACGCGCGCGGGATCGTGCATGCCTGAAAGCGTGCGCGATCGCCCGACGAAGGCGCACGAGTATGTGTTTCTAATGACGAAATCGCCGCGGTACTGGTACGACGCCGGCGCAGTAAAGGAGACAGCGATTAAAGGGCCCGCCACGAGACAGCGCGCAGCTTTTGGGGCCAAGCGCGGCGCTACAGGCAATCATTTGCGCGGCGCTGATACGATCGTTTGCGACGGCACGGCGC
>MWBW01000103.1 GCA_002069725.1 Firmicutes bacterium ADurb.Bin248
ATTTCAGAAAGCCGTTTCCGTAGTCGACGAGGCTGAGTTCGGGCTGAAAGCAGTTGAGCCGCCCCGATCCGCCGAGCGCGCCGTAGCCGACCTGCCGAAAGCCCGGCGGCGCCGCGCCGTTCGCGGCGCTCTCGTCGTAGTTTCCGGGCAGGATGTCCGCGAGCACCGAACGCTCGACGATCAGCACCGGGAGTCCGCTCAGCGGCTCCTTGAGCCGGTTGCCCGTGTCGACCAGCGCCTTGAAGCGGGCTTCGCCGCCGTTGACCGAGAGAAAGACCTGCACTTCCCAGGTGACGATGCGCTTTCTGCGCGCGGAGGAGACGGCCACCAGGGCGCCCGTTCCCACGAGCGCGCCCAGCAGAAAAACGAGGAAGGGACTTCCCGAAAACAGGCGCATGGCCGAGAGCTGAACGCCGCCGAGAAACACCGCGCCGGCGAGGAGCGACAGCGCGCCGGTTGCGACGGAGCGGAGCGAGTCCGCGGGAAGGGCGATTGCCGAGAGCGCCGCCGAGAAGAGCGGGAGCAGCGCGAAGCTGCCGAGGAAGCGGAGCCGGGGAAGCTGCGCGAGCACCGCGTACACCGCGCCGAGTCCCGCCGCGAGCAGCACGCGCGCCCACCGGACCCGCCCGAGGCTGCGGGCAATGGCGGCGATTGCGAGCAGGTTCATCACGAAGTTCGTCAGCAGGTACGCCTCGATGCTCACGGACATGCAATCACCTCTCGGGCATTATACCGAGGCGCGAGACGGGTTTGCCTTTGAAAAATGTCGCGCAAATTCTTGAAATTTTCGACATTTCTTCATAAAAACACACCATTATAGCCATAAAATCGACATTATTGCGCGACGGGCTCCGGCGCAGCGGGGGAGGAGCGCGGCGCATTCTGCAAACGCCGAACGGCGGACGGGCAGTTTTGCCGCGCGCAATCGATGTGAAAACCAAAAAATGAATGATAATATTTATATATGCGCACAAATTGTGAAAATTCGATGTTATTCGCCGGCTTCCGTGCGATTGTCGAAGCTTTTTTTTCAAAATTTGCACGCTTTTTCCCGCGCGCGCATAGAATAGGAGGAGGGGGCGAGGGAAATGACGTTTTGCGAGCTCAAACAGAAGGACGTCATCAACATCTGCGACGGGCGGAGGCTCGGGAAGCCGATCGACCTGGTGCTCAACGAAGCCGCCTGCGTCTGCGCGCTGATCGTGCCGGGGCCGTCGAGCTTCTGGAACTGCCTGAAGCCCGACCGCGAGGGGATATCGATCCCTTGGGAGCGCATCCGGCGCATCGGCGACGACGTGATCCTGGTGGAGCTGGAGGCGAATTACACATGAAAACCGAATGCAAAGCCGCGCGACTTAACATTTTTTCGGATAGGGCTAGACGAAGCGTTATTTTTTGTGTATAATATTCACGTATGAGGTGAGCCAGCGGATGAAGTGCGTCTTCTGCAATTGCACACAGAGCCGCGTGATCGATTCGCGCCAGAGCGAGGACGGCCTCTCCATCCGCCGCCGGCGGGAGTGCGAGAACTGCGGCCGGAGGTTTACGACCTACGAGCGCATCGACATGATCCCGCTGATGGTCGTGAAGAAGGACCAGACGCGCGAGCCCTTTCAGGCGGACAAGCTCCGGCCCGGCATCGTCAAGGCGTGCGAGAAGCGTCCGGTGCCGTTGAGCGCCATCGACGATCTGATCCGCGAGGTCGAGCGCAGGGCCTACTCGCAGGGCGACGCCGAGATCACGAGCCACTTCATCGGCGAGATGGTCATGGAGGGGCTGAAAAAACTCGACGAGGTCGCCTA
>MWBW01000104.1 GCA_002069725.1 Firmicutes bacterium ADurb.Bin248
CAGGCAGACGCGATGCTAACGATTCGGGCTCTGCCAGATAACGCCTAGCTAACCGGCGCAGGCGGCTTTATCGCCTGCGTCCGGGTTGAGCGACGTGTTATACGGCGTACCGCCAGGAATGATAGTTTTCCCACTCTCGTCAAGTCATCGATCGAGCAGTTTTTCAACGCATGGGGCCGGCCGCCTGAAATTCTAACGAATTTCCGTGCGGCGACCGGAGGGGGTAGGCATTTTTCTCCGCCAGCGCAAGCGTTGGCTTCAACGCATTCCCGGACGCTTCAGCGTCCGAGAACCGCCCCTGCAAATACCTTTGCAGGGGGCAGCCCGTCGGCGCGAAGCGCAGGCGGGCGCTATCCGGAAAATACGCGAAACTGCCGCGCATGTCGTCAGTTTCGATTTTACAGGCGGTTCTGCAAGCCTTGTCCGTATGCTGGAGCACTTCCGAGGCTCGTCCACAAAAACTCGCCGGGAAAGGATTTCCCACGCGTCCGGCTCATATATATTAGGGAAAATTCGTCCGAGGAGGTCGCCCGACTTGCAGACGATGCGCGTTGAAATCTCCCACCTGCTCCCCAATCCGCACAATCCGCGCGCGCGCTTTTCCGAGGCAGGCATCCGCGAGCTCGCCGGGTCGATCGAACGCTACGGGCTCCTGTCGCCGCTGGTCGTCCGAAGGGTCGGCCAGGACGCG
Organism: Firmicutes bacterium ADurb.Bin248; assembly: GCA_002069725.1. Taxonomy (GTDB): domain Bacteria; phylum Bacillota; class Clostridia; order Christensenellales; family CAG-138; genus Phil1. Next base: position 692 of record MWBW01000104.1, read on the forward strand.
TTCGAGTTGATCGCGGGCGAGCGGCGGCTGCGGGCGCTGAAATTGCTGGGGCGGACAAGCGCCGATTGCGTCGTGCTCGACGGCGGCGACCTGCAGTGCCGGCTGGTCGCGCTGATCGAAAACCTCGAGCGCGAGGATCTGCACTACCTCGAGGAGGCCGGGGCGTACCGGCAAATTCTGATCGAACACGGGCTCACGCAGGAGGAGCTCGCCAGAAGGCTCGGCCGCAGCCCGTCGGCGATCGCGAACCGCCTGCGCCTGTTGAAGCTGTCTCCGGAGGTGCTCGAGCTCCTCTCCCAGTCGCAGAACCTGACCGAGCGCCACGCGCGCGCGCTTTTGAGACTCTCCGACCCGCTTCGGCAATTCGAGGCCGCCGAGCAAGCCGAGCGCGAGCACATGAGCGTGCGCAGACTCGAGGCGCTCGTCGAGCAGACGCTGAAATCCCCCCCGCCCCGTCACAATGTGACGCGCCTGTTCCGCGACAGCCGCATGTTCGTCAACGCCGTCATCAAGACCGTCCGGGAGCTGAACGAGCTCGGCATCCGCGCTTCCTCGCGCGTCGAACGCCTGCCCGACCGCATCGAAATCACCGTCACGCTCCCGGAGAACCCGAGAAAATTTTGAGAGCCAGGCTTGACAATCGCATGCGCGTGCTGTATAATACTACATGTTCTGCGGTCGTGGCGGAATTGGCATACGCGCACGTTTGAGGGGCGTGTGGGAGACCGTACGGGTTCAAGTCCCGTCGACCGCACCATGTTCGGAACCTGTCGAAAGCTGAAATTGCTTTTTCGTTTATGCCCTTATTTCGTGTTTTACCCTTTAATTTACCCTTTACAGCTTTGAAAGTGCTATTTTAGCGTGTCTATGAAGGCCTCCATACGCCGGGCCGAGGCCTCCTTCATGGTCTCCGTCACATGCCCGTATTGATCGAGCGTGAAGGCCGCTGTATGGTGTCCAAGGTTCTCCTGCACGGTCTTGACATCGTCCCCAGCGCGCAGCGAGGAAACGGCGTAAGTATGCCGGAGATCGTGGAATCGCTTGGCAGGAATACCCGCAGCAGCGAGCGCCTTTCGGAAGTGCCG
>MWBW01000105.1 GCA_002069725.1 Firmicutes bacterium ADurb.Bin248
GCTTCGCGCGGATGCGCTTGATGTGGCTGTCGACGGCGCGCGTGTCGCCCAAAAAGTCGTAGCCCCAGATGCTCTGCAGAAGGTGCTCGCGGCTGAAGACCATGCCCGGGTTGTTCGCGAGCGTCCAGATGATCTCGATCTCCTTGGGCGTGCACGGGACGAGCTTTCCGTTGAGCTTCACCGTGAACGCGCTCATGTCGATGTCGAGGTTTTCGATGACCAGGTGCGAGGCCTTCCCCGAGTCCTTCATCTCGTGCATCCGGCGAAGCACCGCCTTCACGCGCGCGAGCACCTCGCGGGGGCTGAAGGGCTTTGTGATGTAGTCGTCCGCGCCCAATTCAAGGCCCAACAGCTTGTCGAACTCCTCGCCCTTTGCCGTCAGCATGATGATCGGCAGGTTCGTCTCCTTGCGGATCTCGCGGCACACCATCAAGCCGTCCATCTTGGGCATCATGATGTCGAGCAGCACGATGTCCGGCCGCGCCTTGCGCACGTGCTCGATCGCCTCCTGCCCGTCGTAGGCCGAGATCATCTGGTAGCCTTCCCTGCGGAAATACGTATTGAGCGACTGGTGGACGTTGATGTCGTCGTCCGCCACGAGTATTCTGTATCCCGAGCGGTATTCCTCCATGCGAGCACCCTCCCTTGGCGTTGGTGAAAAAAGGATAGCATCTTTCCTTGGCAAATCCGTGGCAAAATTCCGCTTTCCAGAAAAACAGCGCCTTTTTGACCGCTTGCTTCCATTATACCACACAAACGCGGCATGCGCAATTTTCCATTCATACTTTGCGCATCGCGGCACAAAATACGCTCGACGGATTTTCAACCGGAGCGTGAGCGCCATGGAAAAAAATCTTCGGTCGCTGAACGGCCTTCCGGTGGTTCTCTCCGGCAGGAAGCTGGGCCGCGTCGTGCAGGCGTCGGTCTCCGAGGACTTCATGCAGATGGAGGGGATTTGGGTCGACGCCGGACTTTCCGGAACGCGGTTTATTCCCTCAGAGGCGATACAGGTCCTGGGTGAGGTTTCCGTAACGGTTGATTCGCCAGGGAAGCGCCTGCGCATGCGCGAGCGCCCGCTGTTCCGGCGCGTGGTAACCACCGACGGCGCGAGGCTCGGCGCGGTCGTCGGGGCGACGGTGGACGACATGAGCTTTCAAATCTGTTCCCTGATCGTCTCCACCGGTCTCTTCGACGACCTGTTCCGCGGAAGGTTGAAAATCCGTCGCTTTCAGGCGAGCCTCGCCGACGGCGAGGTCATCGTCGACACGAAGATAAGGGAGGGAGACTTCTATGAGGGGCGGAATGATCAAGGGACTGATTACGGGCGCGCTGGTGGGCAGCGCGGCGGCGACGGTCTTCGGCATCATGAACTGGAGGACGGAGCGCAAATGGTACCAGCAGGCGCAGCGAATAAGCAACAAAATGGTTAGAAGAGCCGACGATCTGTTCGGGCGCTGATGGGAAGGCCCGCGCAACCGACGTGGCTGAAGCCCGCGCTTGCCCTCGCGGCAGGCGCGGCGGCCGTCGTGCTTTTTTGGCGCTGCATCGCGCCGGCGCTCCTTCTGGTGCTGGGCGGCGCGGCGCTCGCGTTTTTGCTGGAGCCGCTCGCCCGGCGCTTCGAGCGTTTCCTGAAGCGGTCGATTTCGGCGGTGCTGAGCCTCCTCGCCGCGGTCGTCGCGCTGGCGCTGATCGTGTACA
>MWBW01000106.1 GCA_002069725.1 Firmicutes bacterium ADurb.Bin248
TACCCGCGCTCGCTACGGCGACGGTTTCGATTGTTACCGCGCTCGTCGAGGGCATTATAACGGCTCTCCCGTCGCTCATGGAGGCGGGCATACAGATTTTAGCGAGCCTCGTTCAAGGCATAGCCGAGGCACTTCCGACGCTCATTCCGGCGGCGGTGGCGGCGGTGACGGGGCTTGTGCAAGCGTTGATAGATAATCTCCCCTTGCTCATTGAGGCGGCTCTCGCGCTCGTACAAGGGCTCGCGCAGGGCATAATTGACGCTATCCCGGTATTGCTCGAGGCTTTGCCGGAGGTAATATCGAGCCTCATAAATACGCTACTCGACGCGATACCACAGATTATCGAGACGGGCGTTCAGCTTTTGACCGCGCTCGTTGAGAACCTCCCCGTCATTATCGATACGATAATCGCGGTATTGCCGCAGATTATCGACTCAACGATACAGACGCTATTATCACACTTGCCGGAGATAGTGGAGGCGGGCGTTGAGCTCTTGACCTCGCTTATTACGAACCTCCCGCAAATCATCTTGACGATAGTCCGGGCTTTGCCGGAGATAATCTCGTCAATAGTGAATACGCTCCTCGACAATATCCCGCTTATCATTGAGACGGGAGTCGAGCTCTTAGTATCGCTCATTAAGAACCTCCCGCAAATCATTATTGAGCTCGTGCGGGCTATGCCGCAGATTATAACGGGTATGGTGGACGCGCTCGCTCAAGGCGTATCGAAATTCGCGGAAATCGGCGGAAACCTCGTTCGGGGTCTATGGGAGGGCATACAATCGCTCACCGGGTGGCTTTGGGACAAAGTCTCGGGGTGGATTTCCTCAATATGGGACGGAATAACGGACTTTTTCGGGATCTCCTCCCCGTCTAAACAAATGGCATGGGTCGGCGAAATGCTCGTCGACGGCCTCGCCGGAGCTATCAAAACAACGGGCGATAAAGCCGTTTCAGCTATGGACGGCATGACCTCGGATATGCTCGCCGAGGCAGAGTCGGGAATGTCAAAGGTAAACGCGGCTCTCGCGGCGGGACTCGGGGAAATCGAGACGGGCATATCGGCGAAAGCGTCGGTCGAGTTCGTAAATAAGTCTCTCCCCTCCTCGGCGGAGCTCCGCAGGGCGGCGAGAGCGGGCGGCGCGAGCGCAACGGGGCAAACAACCGGTGGCGTGCCGCTGGCTGGCGGCGTAAGCATCACGGTGCAGGCTATGTACGTGCGAGACGATAGCGACATCAGCGCTGTGGCGCAGCAGCTGTACGCGCTGCAGCGTCATGCGTCGCGGTCTGCCGGATTGGTGGGGGCGATAGCATGAGCAGTGGGTTCGCTTTTAAAGGCGTTCATTCATCGCGCTTCGGCATCGTGTACAGGCCGGAAAGCCGTATGCTGATGCCGACGGCGCGGCGGAACGTAATCGCGGTGCCTGGACGTTCAGGCGTATACACGCAGACATACGGAGATTACGACGAACGCGTTGAGTCGTTCGCGTGTGGGTTTGTGAGGCGCGGTACGACGCTGCCGGCGACTACGGCGCGGCAGATAGCCGGCTGGTTGTCTGGCACAGGGAAGCTGGTCTTCGACGAGGAGCCACACCTGTTTTACATGGCGACGATCATCGACGCGCCGCCACTGTCATTGCATCGGAATTATGCGGAGTTCACGATCACGTATACGGCGAACCCGCCGTTT
>MWBW01000107.1 GCA_002069725.1 Firmicutes bacterium ADurb.Bin248
GGGATTCCCGTTTCGTCGAGCGTGAGGCAAACGGCAAGGCCGCCGTATTTTTTCATCAGCGGGAAGATCGCCTCCATGCTGGCTTCGCTTCCGTTGACGGAATTGATCATGGGCTTGCCGTTGTAGACGCGCATGGCGCGCGCCATAGCCGCGGCGTCGGAGGTATCGAGCTGCAGCGGCAGAGGGCACACGCCCTGCAGCTCCCGCACGGCGGTTTCGAGCATCTCCGGCTCGTCGATTTCGGGCAGGCCCACGTTGACGTCGAGCGCGTGCGCGCCGCTCTCCTGCTGGGCGACGCCCTCCCGGAGTATATAGCCGATGTCCCGCTCGCGCAGCGCCTCCTTGAAGCGCTTCTTGCCCGTCGGATTGATGCGCTCGCCGATGAGCACCGGCGCGTTGCCGAACTCGACCGCCCTGTCGTAGGAGCTGATCACGCAACGCTTTTTCTGCGTGAGCGGGAGCGGCTCCATGCCGCGCGTTTTTTCGACCAGCGCCGCGATGTAGGAGGGGTCCGTGCCGCAGCAGCCGCCGACGGCGCGCGCGCCACCCGCCACGATCTCCTTCATGAGCGCGGCGAATTCCTCCGCGCCCACGTCGAACACGGTTTTGCCGTTCTCGGCGCGGGGCATACCCGCGTTGGGCTTGACGATAAGCGGGACGGACGCGCACGCGGCAAAGCGCGGCAGAAGCTCGAGCATCTGCGCGGGACCGCAGGAGCAGTTGAGGCCTACGGCATCCGCGCCGAGGCCCTCAAGCATGGCGACCATAGCCTCCGGGGTCGTGCCGCTCATGAGGCGGCCGCCCTCGTCGTAGGCGTTGCTGACGAACACCGGCAGGCCGCAGTTCTCCTTGGCGGCGAGTACGGCGGCCTTGGTTTCGTAGCAGTCGTTCATGGTTTCGAGGAAAACGAGATCCGCCCCCGCGTCCGCGCCCGCGCGCACGAGCTCGGCGAAAAGCGAAACCGCCTTCTCGAAGGGCAGCTCGCCCAAAGGCGCGAGCAGCTTGCCCAGGGGGCCGACGTCGAGCGCGACGAAGCGCTCCTCTTGCCCGCCTTTTGCCTGATCGCGCGCCTTTTTCACGCACTCCACGGCGGCGGATACGACATCACGGACGGAAGGCCTGCCCTCGCGCCCGTCGAACTTGAGCGCGTTCGCGCCGAAGGTGTTGGCGCACACGACATGGCTCCCCGCCTCGAAATACGCTTTGTGCAGGGCGACGAGTTCCTCGGGGCGGGCGAGGCTCCACAGTTCGGGCAGCTCGCCGGGGCGAAGGCCGCGCTTTTGGAGCCAGGTGCCCGTGCCGCCGTCGAGATAGAGTATTCCGTTGCGGATGCGTTCCAGTACGCTCATTCGAATCTCCTTAACGCCTGAAGGCGCAGTCTTTTTGATTGCAGCGCGCGCACGCGGGCGCCTGCTGCGCGCAGTCCCTGTCCGCGACGCCGACGACGGCGGAAACCGACTTCTGCGGCATCATCATGAGCGCGTCCGTCAGCGTGACGCCGATGCGGCGCGCCGCATCCAGCGCGCCGAGCAGCGGCCTTTGCGTCTCGAGCGGCAGATCGCCGTAGCCCGGGCTGAAGCGCGGCCGCATGGTTTTGCCGGGAAAATCCCCGGCAAAGCTCCGGCAGAGCAGATCGCAGAAGCGCTCTATGGCGGCGCTTCCCGCCGCGTCGAGC
>MWBW01000108.1 GCA_002069725.1 Firmicutes bacterium ADurb.Bin248
GTTTCTCCGCCCGCCGCTTCGCGCGAAAAGCGGGTTCACTCGCCGTCCTCCCCGGTTCTTTCGCGTATGTGTTCCAGCCCCATTTCGAATATCTGTTTGACGTGGTCGTCCGCGAGGGAATAATAGACCACCTTGCCCTCGCGCCTGTTCTTCACGAGGTTCGCGAGCCGCAGAGAGCGCAGTTGGTGGGACACCGCGGATTTGGTCATGCCCAGCAGCGCGCTCAGGTCGCACACGCACATTTCGCTCTCGTCGAGCGCCCACATGATCTTCACCCGCGTGCTGTCTCCGAGCATCTTGAAAAAGTCGGAAAGATCGTACAGCACGCCCTCGTCCGGCATCTTGCCGCGCACGGCGGCTACGACGTCGGAATGGATGACATCGCAGTCGCACAGCATCTCCGGAATCTTCATGTTCGCCCTCCTCCCGCATGTGATGAACCAACTATATTTTAACACAATGCCGCCCCGTTTGAAACGTGCGCGGCTTTCTTCGCGCGCCCAAACGGAAAATTCCGCGGAACGGACGCGAAAAGCGTTGACAGTTGAGCGCTCCCTCAATTATAATATTACAAACGATTGAACAATCGTTCAACTATTGAAAAGATAAGCGGCCGCAAGGCCGACGGGAGGATGGGGACATGAAACGGACATTCAGGCTCAAAGGGCTCGATTGCGCGAACTGCGCGGCCAAAATAGAAAGCGCCCTCGGCAGGCTCGACGGAGTGCGCTGCGCAAGCGTCAACTTCATGGCCGCGAAGATGACCATAGAGGGCGAGGACGAACATTTCGACGAAATCGTTGCGGCCGCGCGCGAAGTCGTTCGCAGGTACGAACCGGACGTGGTCGTGACGGGCGCCTGAGGTTTCTTTATTATGAAGCTTTCAAGAAACCAAAAGCGGCTTTTGCGGCTCCTTTGCGGAGCCGCGGTCTACGCCTTGGGCATGCTGTACCGAACGAATATCCCTTTGCTTTCCCTTGGCGTTTATCTCGCCGCGTTCCTCGTCATAGGTTTCGACATACTCTATCGCGCGGCGCGCAACATCGTCCGCGGCAGGGTGTTCGATGAGAACTTCCTCATGAGCATCGCCACCATAGGCGCGTTTGCCGTGGGCGATTATCGCGAGGGCGTCGCCGTGATGCTGTTCTACCAGGTCGGCGAGCTGTTCCAGAGCTACGCCGTGGACCGCTCGCGAAGGTCCATCGCAAGTCTCATGGACATACGCCCCGATTACGCCAACGTGAGGCGCGGCGGCGCGCTCGAGAAGGTCGACCCGAACGACGTGAACGTCGGGGATATCATCGTCGTCAAGGCGGGCGAGCGCGTTCCGCTCGACGCGGTGGTCGTCGAGGGCAATTCGAGCGTGGACGCTTCGGCGCTCACGGGCGAGTCCGTGCCGCGCGAAGTCGGCCCGGGCGACGCGCTTTTGAGCGGCAGCGTCAACATCAACGGCCTGATTGCGGCGCGCGCGGTCAAGGAGTTCGGCGAGTCCACGCTCAGCAAGATACTGGATCTTGTCGAAAACGCGAGCGGCAGGAAATCCAACTCCGAGCACTTCATCACGAGGTTCGCGCGCGTCTATACGCCCGCGGTCGTGGCGGCAGCGGTCCTGATCGCCGTCGTCCCCCCGCTCGCGCTCCCCGGCGC
>MWBW01000109.1 GCA_002069725.1 Firmicutes bacterium ADurb.Bin248
GCATAGGCTTCGTTGATCTTTTCGCGGGCGCTGCCGATATAGGCTTAGTAAAGCTCGTCGGCCTCGGCCTTCTTTTCGTCATACTCGGCCTTGATCTCTGCGATGCGCTCGGCATCTTCCTCCATGCCATCCAGCATCAGGCGCCCGTACTCGGCTTCCAGCGCGTCAAGCGCGGTGCGGAGCGTGGTATACTCCTCGCTCAGCTCCGCCTCAGGGGATACGGTGATGGTCTTTACGCGCATATAGCCCTTGGGCGCGTATATGACCGGGTTGCCGCCGCTCATCACAAAGGCCTCGGCGTCGGTGGCATAGTTGCCAGGCGTTTCGTCATAATCCTCTTTTTGAATATCCAGCAGGTTATCGTAATACTCCTGAATCTCCTCTTCGGTGACCGTGACTTCCGCCTTGACGGAGGCTTCGAGCGCCGCGATCAGCGCGTCCTGCTCGATCATCTCGCGAAGATACTCGCGGTAGCCTTCCATATTCAGGTCCATATTGCTGCCCGCCAGCGCCTCGTCAAAGAGTTCGCGCATACGCGCGTCGACATCGGCCGCGCCCTCGGTCTGGGCCTCCGAGGTAAACGCGTCGATCCAGTACTGCATCTCCTCGTCGAGCGTGGCCTCTACTTCCTTCTGCTGCGCCTCGTCGAGCGTAATGCCCTGCTCGGTTGCCTGATAGAGCAGGATCTTGCTGTTGACGATTTCAGCGAGCACCGAATCCTGCAGGGATTCAATGTCCGCATCCGCCGTGGGCGCCGCCATGCCATAATACGAATACATGCTGAGCAGATAATCATATTGATCGATGAGCTCGCCCTTGGTGATGTCGTACTTGCCGCCGACGTTCGCCGCCACCCTGGCGCGGTCCTTGGCGGAAGCGCCGGCGTCGCCGGACTTTTCTTCCAGCGAGCAGGCCGCCGCCGTTAGCAGCAGGGCCGCTGCCAGCAACAGGGCGATCCATTTTTTCAGTCCGATTTTCATATCGTTTTCTCCTTTACTTGTGGCCGGGGGCTATCTTCCTATAAAATGCCCATACCATTGCATTATAAGCCCTCATCGCTTGTGGCGCAATGCATAATCGTGAAAAGAAAATGTGGCAGTTTATCCGCCAGCGCCTTGGCCGCGACATTTTTTTGCCGTATTCGTATGCTCACGGGCGCGGCGGCCGTCAGGGTGGCGCCCTGCATGGCGCTGAGCGCCGCGATGAGCCTGCCCCCGTCGAGCCGGGCGATCGCCGCAAAGCGCATGAGCGCCTCGCCGTCCTTTAAGGTGACGGATTCGATCATGGCGCTTGCGGCATAGCACTTGATAAGCGCCGTCAGCATCAGGTTTTCTACGGCGCCCGGCGGCTCGCCATAGCGGTCGATGAGCTCCTCGCGCACATCGAGCAGGGCCTCCTCGCCGTCGATCTGGCTAATGCGCTTGTACATATACAGCCGCTGGGTCTCGCTGGTGATATAGTCCCGGGGAATATGCGCATCCAGCGGCAGATCCACGCTCGTTTCGACCAGCGGCGCCTGCACCTCGCCGCGCGCGGCGCTGACGGCCTCGCGCATGAGCTTGCAGTAATACTCATAGCCGATGTCGTGGATATGCCCGTGCTGCTCCGCGCCAAGCAGGCTGCCCGCGCCCCGAATCT
>MWBW01000110.1 GCA_002069725.1 Firmicutes bacterium ADurb.Bin248
CCGCCTGCTTGAGCACCGGGAGCATGTCCGGCGTCTTTTTCAAAATCGCCTCGCCGCTCGCGATCAGGAGCCGGAAAAGCTCCACGAGGTCCGCCATGCCGCGCCCGAGCCGCTCGGCGTCCTCGGCCATCACGCGCGCGACGGTCAGGATCGTGCCCTCCTTGGGCTTCATGACGGCCTTGTACGCGGTGTCGGCTCCCGAGCGCAGCGCCTTGATGAGCAAAGCGCAGTCGATGTCCTCGGCGCCGTCCATCGCGCGCGCCCAGCCGCGCAGTATCTGGCTCAATATGACGCCGGAGTTCCCGCGCGCGCCCTTCAGGGCGCCCCGGGCGATCGCGTTTGCGATGTCCCCGACGCTCATCGCGGGCTTCTGCTGCATCTCCTTGACCGCGGAGGTGATCGTCTGCGACATGTTCGTGCCGGTGTCTCCGTCCGGCACAGGGAATACATTCAGCGCGTCCACGCTCTCCCGGTTCTGGGTGAGCAGCGCCGCGCCGGATTGAAACATCTCCTTGAACAAGAGCCCGTCTATCTTATCATGCGCCATGAAACCATCCTCCATTTTCCGGCGTTGCGCGCTCGCGTCAGACGCGGATATCCTCCACGCATACGTTGACGCGACCGACGGTGATGCCGGTCAGGTGCTCCACCTTGTATTTGACGGTCTCTATGATGGACGCGGCGACGGCGCTGATCGAAATGCCGTACTCCACGATGATGAACAGGTCCACATCCACCTTTTCGCCGTTCTGCCGGACCTTGACGCCCCGGCCGAGGTTTTCGCGGCCCATCAGCTGTACGATTCCGTCGGTCGACCGCTTGGAGGCCATGCCCACGATCCCGTAGCAATCCAGCGCGGCATAGCCCGCGACGCGCACGATCACCTCGTCGTTGACCGTGACGAGTCCCAGCTCCGTTTTGAACTTGCAATCCATATGATAACCTCCCCCGAAGGATTCGCCGAATTCCGCTCTCGCTCGCCTTAGTATAGCGGTTTTTCCTCGAACTTGCAAGGGCATCGGCGTTAAACGCTTTCGCTGCGGGCTCCCGCGGCCATTTTTTTACAATTCCGGGTTCATTTTGCCCGGTTCACGAACTTTTACATGCACAGACCCTTGTTTTTTCCTGCCTGCGGTGCTATAATTGTACTGTTTTGAATGCCCGAATCGCCTTGAAGGAGGTGTAATCAAAAATGGGAAAGTTTTGTGAGGTCTGCCAGAAGGGCGTAAAGTACGGCAACAACGTCAGCCACTCGAACCGGAAGACGCGCCGCACATGGGCCCCGAACACGCAGAAAGTCCGCGTGATCGTCGACGGCACGCCCCGGCGCATGTCCGTTTGCACGCGCTGCCTGCGCAGCAACAAGGTGGAGCGCGCTCTGTAATAAAAGCATACTCCGGAAAAATCCGAAGGTTTTTTGCCTTCGGATTTTTTTATGCCCGGGGCCGGTATGTACGTCAGCTGAAGCGCCAGAGCAGGAAGCCCACGCTGATCAGAAGGATCGACAGCACGCTCGTCCACAGCCAGTACGGCACGCACAGCATCAAAAGCAGCACGCCGACGAGCATCAGCACGATGCCGATCGGCCTCGCGTACCGGTTCTTCCCCCGCC
>MWBW01000111.1 GCA_002069725.1 Firmicutes bacterium ADurb.Bin248
TATCAGGGACAGGGAGATAATCGAGGATTTCGAAAAAAAGGAAACTGCCTCCAGGACCGAATTCGTTCGGATTACGGAGATCCTGCCGTAATCCCCCGTCCTCACCTTAAAATCTTCCGTATATTCCGAATCCGAAAATCGTACGGGTTGAGGCGCCCGGCCCTTTCGGCGCACTCGCGCGCCTCCTCCCTCCGGCCAAGGGCAAGCAGGCTCTCGGCGCGCTTTAACCAGCCTCCGTAGTACGGCGGCACGATATTCGTTACGGACGCGAAGTCGCGCTCCGCCTCCGCGTAGCTTTCCGACATGAAACGAGCCTTCCCCATGCGGAGAAAGGGCCAGGGGTTGCCCGGATGCCGGTCCGCGGCGGCGCGGTAGCGCTCGAGCGCCCGGTCGTACAGCTCCCCGTCGAGATAATAGTCACCCTCGAGTATATCGGTCACCCAGCAGCCGTCGCCGACCACTCGCCGGTGCGCGCGAAAATCCCTCTCGCGGTACCAGGACCGCTCGCGTATAGCGCCTAACTCGTTGGCGAGCCTTTGGATCCAGCGGCCGACCTCGGCCTCGCCTCGCAGGTAGATGCCGTTTTCCTTCGAGCGAAACCATATATCGTCGTCGATGTCGCCGCGCTCCCTCGCTTCGTCGTAAAGCGCGGTGCCCGGATAGAGCGCGACCGGCGAAACCATTCCGTCGCCGGGAAGCGTGCGTCGTATTAGCTCGACGGTCTTTCCGATGTCCGAGGCGCGTTCGCCCCTCATGCCGGCCATAAGGTAGAAAGCGAGGTAGACCCCCGCGCGCCGCACGGCGGCGGACGCCCTTTCGATGTCCGCGACAGTGGTTCGCTTGTCGTACATGGAGAGCACGCGCTTTGATCCGGATTCCACCCCAAGCTGGATGTGCTCCAGGCCCGCGCGCTTCATCTCCACAAGCATCTCCTCGTCGAGGGTGTCGACGCGGGACTGGCAGTTCCACATTATATAGAGCTTCCGTTCGCGGAGGAGGCGGCAGAACTCGAGTACGCGCTTGCGGCGCAGGGTGAAGTTGTCGTCGCGTATCGAGAAATAGATGATGCCGTAGGTCTTCACGCAGTATTCGATCTCGTCGGCTATGTGCCCGGCGCTGTGGAACGCGGTCTCGCGGCCCCACAGCTTCGGCGAACAGCAGAAGACGCAGCGGTGTGGGCAGCCCCGGCTGGTGATGAGGTATTTGAACTGCTCGTTAGGGTCGATTCCGCGCATTACGCCCCCGAAACGGGAGGGGGCTGGAAGCGCGTCGAGCTTGTTTATACGGCCGCCGGTGATGATGCGATCCGCCGCCGGGGCGCGTTTCGCGCCGCGCTCGAGCAGGTCCGCAAGAGCGAGCTCACCCTCTCCGCGCACGACGTAATCGATCGCCTTCACCCGGCGCAGTATTTCCTCGCCCAGAAATGCAGCGTGGGGCCCTCCTGCAACGATGAGGGTTTTTGGGAGCCTCTTTCGTATTTCCGCGGCGAGGCGGAACGAGTCGGTCCGGTTGTGCGTGTAGACCGAAAGGCCGACGGCCTCCGGTTTGAGGGACTGGATGTGGGCGGCCGCGGAG
>MWBW01000112.1 GCA_002069725.1 Firmicutes bacterium ADurb.Bin248
CTGGACGCAAACAAAACGGTCGACTTTGTTCCGCTTGTCCGCGCGCCGGGCGGCGTGCGATTGGCCGGGGGCGACGCCGCGCAAAGCACGCTCGACGGCTTCTTCAAGCGTTCCGAGGAGATTCAGACCTCCGGCTTTGTCGAAGAAGCGTTTGCCGAATACGCGAAAAAAACCGCGCAGAGGACCGCCGCCGTGCTGCTCGGGGATTCGGCGCTTTTGCGCGGCGTCAACGTGCTGACGGGCCGGAAACCGCTCGGGCGGCTGTACGGGCGGCGCGCGCGGCTTGCGCTCGTAAATCACCTCGAATGCGAGTCGCTGCGCGAGGTGCTGGCGGAGGCGTTGAAACGCGTATGAAGATCAGCGTGCTCGCACCGGTGTTCCATGCCGAAAAGCTGCTGCCCGAGGCGCTTTCTTCGGTGTACGCGCAGACGCACCCTGATTACGAGCTGATCCTCGTGCTCGAGGACCCCGCCGACGCGTGCGTGTCTCTCTGCGAACGGGCCGCGCGCGAGCGCCCGGACAGGGTCAAGGTCGTCTACCAGAGCGAGAAGGGCATCGTCCCGTCGCGGCGCGCGGCGGTGGCCGCGGCAAGCGGCGAAATCTGCGCCTTCCTCGACGCGGACGATACGATGGAAAAGGAGTGCCTTGCGGTCATCGCGTCGCGCTTTGCCGCTGACCCCGGCCTGGACATCCTGCTGTACAACTATCATGTCATGAGCGGCGACGGGCGGCAAAGGGCGGCGGCTCCCGCGCTGTACGCCGACGGGGCTATGTTCTTTGGCGAGGGCAAGCGCGCGCTGTACGAGGAGCTCGTCCGCTCGTGGAAGCTGAACCCCTTGTGGATCAAGGCGATCAAAACGGAGCTATTACAGAGCGACCCGACGGACTTTGCGCAGTTCGGGGCCAGCCAGATCGCGGACGACCTGATCCTGTCGCTGTATCCCGTCACGAAAGCCGCGCGCGTTGCATATTGCGCGCGCCCATTGTACAATTATAGGCGCAACGTGTCGAGCAACACGCACAGGACCGAGCTTCGCTCGCTCCCGCGCGAGTTCAACCTGCCGATGGTTAAGCTCCTGCGGTCCTACCTGCCCGTCTGGGGGCTGGACACGCCCGAAATGCGCGCGGCGTTCCACGCGCGGCAGGTCATGGCGCTGCTCTCCGTGTTCTGGCGGTATTTCCGCGGGGCGAAAACGGCTGCTGCGCGCCGCGCGGTGACCGATTACGATTGGCGCGGGGAGCTGCTGCCGGAAACGCTCGCGGCCCTGGACGGCCCCGCGGTCGGCCGCGCCAGGCGCTTGCAGATGCGGCTGTTGCTTAACCAAAAAACGGGCCTTTTGCGCCTGTTGGACATTGTCGGCCGCGCATTGCGCATCGCCAAAGGGGATTGATGGACAAGAGCCTCAAGCACAAGGCCCTCGCGGGCATCATATGGAAGCTGCTCGAGAACGGCGGCACGCAGGGCATCCAGCTTGTCACTACGATCGTGCTGGCGCGGCTCGTCGATCCCAAGGACTACGGCCCGCTGTCGCTGACGG
>MWBW01000113.1 GCA_002069725.1 Firmicutes bacterium ADurb.Bin248
AGCTTCTATAACAAAACCGCCGGCGCTATGCCGGCGATTCTTTTCGGTTTATGCGGCCTTCTTCAATCCGCTCAAGAGCACATACCCGGCCTTTCCGGAGAGCGTCTTGATGTAGCCCCAGTTGCCGTCGGCCTTGTAGAGCAGTATGTATCCGTTCTTCGGGATCGAGCCGAGCCGCTTCGAGCTCGCGCTCGCGGACTGATAGACGGCGAGCGACGTGCTCTTGACGTAGTAGATGTTCGCGAGCCGGACGGCCCCGTAGGCCTCCAGATAGCCCGCGTACACATAGCCCTTGACGCCGCGCTCGGTGCAGACGTAGGCCATGCCGCCGCTGCGCCCGAGGTAGAACACCTTCGCGCCCTTCGGAAGCGTCGTCAGCACCTCGCCCCCGCTCGCCGCGTCGCGCAGCCTCGCGCCGTCGGCCGAGACCTTCAGGATGTTGACGGTTTTCGCAGCCGCGAGGGCCGAGAGCGGGGCCGTCAGAAAAACGAGCGCGAGCGCGACGCCGACGAGCGCCTTCCAACGCAGCTTTCCCATACACAACACCCCCTATGGCAATTCTAGCATACCCGAGGGGGCTTGTAAACGAATGTACGACAAACGCACAAAAATTTCAAGGCCGCGCCTTTTTTGCGCGGCCTCGATTGTCGACCAAGGATTGCAGAACCTCCTGTAAAATCGAAACCGACGACATGTGCGTCGGTTTCGCGCATTTCCCGGGAGCAAGTGCTTGCGCTTGTGGAGGGAAATGCTTACCCGCTCCGGTCGCCGCACGGAAATTCGTGAGAATTTCAGGCGACCGGCCCCTGGCGCATCGAAAAACGGAGTTTTTCGATGCCTCGATCAGTCCCCTTCCCGGACGGCGCCGCGCTCCCGGAACAGAAGCGAAATGCACCACAGGCCCGCGATGCCCACGATCGTGTAGACGACGCGGCTGACGACCGCGGCCTGCCCTCCACAGATGTAGGCGACGAGGTCAAACTGGAAAAGCCCCACCAGCAGCCAGTTGATGGCTCCGAGGATGGTGATGACCAACGATGTACGATCCAGCATGTTTTCCCACTCCTTTTCCGCCGGGTTTGCCCGGCGTGATGGGATTATCATGCCCCGCGAAAGGCGGTTTATTCCAAAATTTTGTGTCGGCATAATTTTTTGAGCCTCGGAAACCGCGCAAAACCCGCGCGGCCCGCGGGAGAATCTGGAAGGCCGCCGTCAGGGTTTTTCGAGCTCGAGTCGAAGCAGATTCAGCGCGTTCTGGCACGCGAGCGTCCGGACCCAGTCGCGGTCGCCGCGGAACTGGAACCGTTCCGCGCGCGCGCTGTTCGGCCCGGCGACGCCTATAAAGACCAGCCCCACCGGCTTCTCGGGGGTGCCGCCGGAGGGCCCCGCGACGCCGGTCGTCGAGAGCGCCCACGTCGCGCCGCTCGCGCTGCGCGCGCCCTCGGCCATCTCCCTCGCGCACTCCTCGCTGACCGCGCCGAATTTCTCGAGCGTCTCCGCCCGAACGCCGAGCATGCGCCGC
>MWBW01000114.1 GCA_002069725.1 Firmicutes bacterium ADurb.Bin248
TCCTGCGCCTCGGCGGCGTTCGCGCGCTCTTATCTCCGCGCTCAATTGAGCGCGGCCCCGTTGAAGCTCGCAATCCGACGAGAAACCGACGAGACGTAGTTAGATCTCCGCGCTCAATTGAGCGCGGCCCCGTTGAAGCGTCGACATATATGGCGAAAGCCGGCATCGTCGGAAAATCTCCGCGCTCAATTGAGCGCGGCCCCGTTGAAGCAATTTTGGCGAAGAGCTTGCCGAAATCCACGGCGGCCATCTCCGCGCTCAATTGAGCGCGGCCCCGTTGAAGCTCGAATCCCTCAGTCAACACGCCGCAGTTGCAAACAATCTCCGCGCTCAATTGAGCGCGGCCCCGTTGAAGCGTTATTTGCGGCGTGGTGTGCAACAACCGGGCATTGATCTCCGCGCTCAATTGAGCGCGGCCCCGTTGAAGCAATCATGGGATCAACCTCTCGCCGCTGGGATATGTGATCTCCGCGCTCAATTGAGCGCGGCCCCGTTGAAGCCAAGCAAAGTCCAACCATCAGTAACTCTTTTTCCGCCAATCTCCGCGCTCAATTGAGCGCGGCCCCGTTGAAGCTTTAATATTAGTCTGTGAACTTATTTTCATGATTCTCATCTCCGCGCTCAATTGAGCGCGGCCCCGTTGAAGCGATCCAGCAAAGCCTCACCCTCACCTTCAGGTTTTCCAATCTCCGCGCTCAATTGAGCGCGGCCCCGTTGAAGCCAATGAAGTGGATGCGCGGGGGTTGTGCCGGGATTGCATCTCCGCGCTCAATTGAGCGCGGCCCCGTTGAAGCTGTATTCATTTTGCGATCCAGTACCATTTGAAGCGGGGATCTCCGCGCTCAATTGAGCGCGGCCCCGTTGAAGCGGAGGAACTGGCTTGGGTGCCGGACTGCGAGGTGTGGTATCTCCGCGCTCAATTGAGCGCGGCCCCGTTGAAGCAAAACAGAATCAAACGCGGAGCAATCCGTGGAAATATCATCTCCGCGCTCAATTGAGCGCGGCCCCGTTGAAGCAAAAAGCCGATGTCGTTCCACCCGTTGGTCAGGCTGAATCTCCGCGCTCAATTGAGCGCGGCCCCGTTGAAGCTTGAAAAATCCGCCGTCACCACCCGGCAACCGTTTGATCTCCGCGCTCAATTGAGCGCGGCCCCGTTGAAGCTTTAGCTCCGGCTGCACGCCGGGTTTGACTCCCATGAGATCTCCGCGCTCAATTGAGCGCGGCCCCGTTGAAGCACATACAGGTCTGTGATCGCTTCCCGGCTCACTTCCGATCTCCGCGCTCAATTGAGCGCGGCCCCGTTGAAGCACGACTGGCGTAGAAAATACGCCGTTGCGGGGCGCCATCTCCGCGCTCAATTGAGCGCGGCCCCGTTGAAGCCGCTGGTGGATTTCGATGGTGTCCGCCCGTCGTTGTGATCTCCGCGCTCAATTGAGCGCGGCCCCGTTGAGGCTAATGGCCGGCCGGCGTGTGCTGAATCAATCAAAACGCTCGTGTCAATCGCCGTC
>MWBW01000115.1 GCA_002069725.1 Firmicutes bacterium ADurb.Bin248
GACCAGCGCGGCATTGCGGGCGGTGGTCGTTTGGGGTTGTTTCAATCCGCGCCTCGCCCGTGCGGGCGAGGCGACGCGGACAAAGTGTTGACCGCGCGCGGGGTGAGCACGTTTCAATCCGCGCCTCGCCCGTGCGGGCGAGGCGACGGCTTAAACTAACAGAGAGAAAGGAACAGAGTTATGTTTCAATCCGCGCCTCGCCCGTGCGGGCGAGGCGACACTCCTCATAAGCCCGGAAGGCCGCCTCGCGTTTGTTTCAATCCGCGCCTCGCCCGTGCGGGCGAGGCGACGTGTCACACCAACCCCGGCACGGTATGGGTATCTTCAGTTTCAATCCGCGCCTCGCCCGTGCGGGCGAGGCGACAGGCTGGGATTAAAGGGACGGGGAAGTTAGTCGCGTTTCAATCCGCGCCTCGCCCGTGCGGGCGAGGCGACTGCCTGACCACCCCCACCGATCCTTGCAGTAATCCGTTTCAATCCGCGCCTCGCCCGTGCGGGCGAGGCGACTAGTTGTCAATGATCCCAAGCAACCAGACCAATCGGTTTCAATCCGCGCCTCGCCCGTGCGGGCGAGGCGACGTTGCGGAGGATGAGATTACCGCGCGGTGTGGCGCGTTTCAATCCGCGCCTCGCCCGTGCGGGCGAGGCGACACATCATCAACGATGGACGTTCCACTTCCCGGCGTGTTTCAATCCGCGCCTCGCCCGTGCGGGCGAGGCGACCCGCTGCCCACAAAATTCGAAGCCGTCACCGAGCTGTTTCAATCCGCGCCTCGCCCGTGCGGGCGAGGCGACTTGCGCGGGGGGCGGACCAGGCGGCCCGATCTGGTTTCAATCCGCGCCTCGCCCGTGCGGGCGAGGCGACTGGTTCATACTGACGAGAAATCGCCGCCGGGTCCGTTTCAATCCGCGCCTCGCCCGTGCGGGCGAGGCGACTCGGGAAAACAAAATCGAAGGCCAGCCCCGGCACCGTTTCAATCCGCGCCTCGCCCGTGCGGGCGAGGCGACGTACGTGTCATAAACCTTTCCGTTAGTCGTCCCATGTTTCAATCCGCGCCTCGCCCGTGCGGGCGAGGCGACTGTCAATCAATAGTGAAGTTAGCAAGACCATGATGTTTCAATCCGCGCCTCGCCCGTGCGGGCGAGGCGACGCGCGGCTTCAAAAATGTTCAGGCAATGAAAGCATGTTTCAATCCGCGCCTCGCCCGTGCGGGCGAGGCGACACTGCATCAGCGCCACGCTTTCCGCCGCCCCGGAAGGCGTCCTCACCACCTACACCTTCGCCAACGCTTGGTGGCTCCTCGAACGCACCCCGTTCCAACAGCGGACCGCTTCCAAGACCGTCGAATCCTTCTCGTTCCCCTACCAGTCGCAAGTCATCTTGTTCGCCCGGCTGGATCAAAACGATTATTTCGAGAAAATTGACAGCGGCACCCAGATCGCCGAAGCCCTCAACCATTGCCGCGATGCCTGCCTCGCCCTCGGCTGGAGCGCCCCCTATCA
>MWBW01000116.1 GCA_002069725.1 Firmicutes bacterium ADurb.Bin248
GGCGGGATTCCGTCCTCGCGTTGAGCTCCGCCAGAAGGCCCTCGGCGTCGAGCGCCTGGCCCGCCACGCCCTCGACGAAGTCGAAGCGCTTGTCGCGAAGGTCCGTGATGCCGTCCGCCTCGGTGTCGAGGCCGAGATCCACGGCGTTCTGCGCGTTTGTTTTGTCGTTCATTCCGAGCTTTTTCACGGAAAAAGCTGCGTCCACCGGCGCGACGTAGAGCGCCTCGGCGATGCCCGCGACGAAGGCGGTATAATCCGCCGTTATGGTATAGCTGATATCGTAGCTTCGGCCGGCAGCCTCGATGTCCGCGAGCTCGGCGCGAAGCTCCTCGAGCGTGCCCTCGCGCGCGAGGCCCATCGCCTCCCGCAGCTTTTCTTCGGTGTCATAGGCAATCGTGAAGCACGAAGCCGGAGCCTCGTAGGTATGCGTCGCGTCTGCGACGGTGAAGCCGACGTCCTTTGTGAGCGCGGCCTCGGCGGGTTTGAGCGCCTCGCGCGCCTGTTCGAGCGTCATGCCCGAAATGTCCACGCCGGCGACGCTGACGCCCTTGCGGAAGGTATCGGCGCTGATGATGGCGACGCGCTCCGCCTCCTCCCTGTCCCGCTGCTCGACCGCCATGCGGTGCAGGACGAACACGATCGCGCCGCAGACGAGCAAGAGGGCGATTAAGACGATGACGAGAGCTTTCGATTTGGTTTTCCTGGGCGCGTCCACAGCCGCACCCGCAGAATGATCCATGATACGCATTCCTTTCCGCTATATACCGCACGCACGGTTTTCTCATTATATCTTCTGCCCGGCCGCGTGTAAACCACCGTGCGGCAAGGTTCGCTAAAAATTAACGAGCGCGCAATATTGCGCCCAAACGCATTGTAAACAAAGCCCGGAACAGGTATAATATTGCTGCAATCATATTTATAGTGCAAAGGAGATATCCGAGCGTGACCAAAGGATACAATGGAGGAAAAATCCTCCGCATGGCGCAGTTCTCCATACTGCTTGCCATAGAAGCGTTGTTCTGCTTTACGCCGCTTGGCTCGCTGCCCGCGATCGGCCCGATCGTGGCGACGCTCGCCATGATACCCGTCGTCATCACCGCGCTGCTGCTGGGCACGAAAGCGGGCACCATGATGGGCGCGTTCGCCGGGTTGTTCAGCTTCCTCGTGTGGACGTTCATGACGCCCCCGCTGTCCGCGCCGATCGCTTTCGTCTTTACGCCCTTCTACTCCACGGGCGAGTTTCAGGGCAATTTCGGCAGCATACTGATCTGCTTCGTTCCCCGCATCCTCGTAGGCACCGTCGCGGGCGCGGTCTACGCCGCAATGGCGAAAGCGCTGCCCCAAAAAGACATCCTCTCGATGGGCGTCGCCTCCGCGCTGGGAAGCCTCACCAACACCGTCGGCGTGATGTTTGGCATATGGCTGTTCTTCGGCAGGCAGTTTTCTTCCGTCGTCGGAACCGCCATGCTCGCCGCCATCGGCTC
>MWBW01000117.1 GCA_002069725.1 Firmicutes bacterium ADurb.Bin248
CGCCGACGGCCGCGTCTGGCTGCACACGGGCGACCTCGGCACGATGGACGCCGACGGCTTCGTCTACTTTAAGCAGCGCATCAAGCGCATGATCATAACAAGCGGCTACAACGTCTACCCCTCGCAGCTTGAGAACGTGATCGACGCGCACGAAAGCGTGCTGATGAGCTGCGTCATCGGCGTGCCCGACTCGTACAAGATACAGAAGGTCAAGGCCTTCGTCGTGCTGCGTCCCGGCGTCGAGCCCTCGCCCGAGCTGCGCGACGAGCTGCTCGCGCACTGCGAAAAGCATATCGCCAAGTACGCCATGCCGTACGACATCGAGTTCCGCCGCGAGCTGCCCAAGACACTCGTCGGCAAGGTCGCCTATACCGTGCTCGAGAAAGAGGAGCTCGAACGGGCGGCCGGTTAGGCGGGAGAATGGAATGAAGTAAAGCGCCCGCGCAGAAATGCGCGGGCGCTTTGATATTGGGAGAAACGCTGGAGGCTCCGCCTCCAGACCTCCGCCAAAGGGCCTTAGGCCCTTTGGAAACCCATTCTGTTCCAGGCACTCAATGGATACCGGCTCGCCGGGTTCCAAGGGCCTCTGGCCCTTGGCGGAGGCTTGGAGGCGGAGCCTCCAACGTACCCTCGTCCCCCGTACCCTCGCCCCTCGTCCCCCGTACCCTCGCTCCTTACCCCTCAGCCCGCACTTTCCACCTTCTTGCGCGGCTCCTTTGCCGCGGCCCCCGGCTCCTTCGCCTTTGCCTGCCTATTCGCGGGCTTGGGCACGGCCGCGGGCTGCGCCTTGGGCAGCAGGAGGTCGTACATGCGCAGGTACTCCGCGGCGGAGACGGCCCACGAGAAGTCCTTGGCCATACCGCTTCGGATCAGGCCCTCGAAAGCCTCGCGATTGCCCGCGTACAGGTCGGCCGCGCGCTCGATCGCGTTCAGCATCTCGTGCGCGTTGTAGTTGGCGAACGAAAAGCCGTCGCCCTCGCCGGTAAAGCGGTTGTACGGCCGCACGGTATCGCGCAGGCCGCCGGTCTCGCGCACGACGGGCACGGCGCCGTAGCGCATCGCGATCATCTGCGAAAGTCCGCAGGGCTCGAACTGCGACGGCATCAAAAACAGGTCCGCGCCGGCGTAGATGCGGTGCGCGAGGCCCTCGTTGAGGCCGGAACGGAACGCCACGCGATGCGGATAGCGCCACTCGGCCCAGCTCAAAAAGTCCGCAAAATGCTTGTCCCCCGCGCCGAGGAACACGAGCTGCACGCACCTTTTCAAGATATCGGTCAGCACGCGCTCGACGAGGTCGAGCCCCTTCTGCGCCGAGAGCCGCGCGATAAAGCCGATGAGCGGCACATTAGCCTCCTCGGCAAGCCCGCACTCGCGCTGCAAAAGCCGCTTGCACTCCGCCTTGCCGGAGCGGTCGGAGGCCGTATGGTGCGCGCTTAGGAAGCGGTCGGTGCCCGGGTCGAAGACGACGGTGTCGATG
>MWBW01000118.1 GCA_002069725.1 Firmicutes bacterium ADurb.Bin248
GCGCGGAATATCGCCTTGCTTTGCCGAAAGGTGCGTCAAAGACATAAGGGCGCTGGCCGCGTCGCCCGCGGCCTCCAGCAGGTTGTGCTGGTCCAATGTTTCGGCTTCGTCATACCGCTCCTGCAGCATGCGCAGCGTGGGCATCAGCGTGCGCGCGCTAAAGCGCAGATCAAGAAACGGCGTCAGGAGCCTTTCGGCTTCGTCCAGCCGTTGCTTCTTCAGGTACAGGATGCCGAGCGTGTGCTCCACATACAGCCGCGTGGTGTCCTTCGCCTGCTCCAGCGCTTCTTTGAGCCATTCTTCGCCCTTTTCGCGCTGGGCGGTACGCTGCTCTTCCGTTACCGCGAACACCGCGCCCTGCTCCAGCGTGAAAAAAAGCGCGAGCTTGAGCGCGGCATCGTCCGGGTATTCGCGCATCAGCGCCTCGCACCGCGCGATGCCCGCGTCGTAGCCGTCCCGGGCGAACACTTCGCTCGCGCCTTCGGTCAGCGCGTCCCGCTCCGCGTCGGTCAGCGCGGGCGCGTAGGCGACCAGCGCATCCAGCGTGACGCCGAAAAAACGGGCCAGCGGCGGCAGAAGCGTGATATCCGGGTAGCTCTGTCCGGTTTCCCACTTGCTCACGGCCGGCGCGCTGACGCCCACAGCCTTTGCAAGCTGTTCCTGCGTAATGCCCTTCTCCCGGCGAAGGCGGGCGATGGTCTTTCCCATTTCCATTTGCATATCCCGTTCCTCCTGTTCGCGCCCAGTATACCGGCCCGCGGCCGCTTTGCGCAATGGAGGCAAATTTAACTTTTGTTAGAAAAACGTAACCAGAGGTTACTACGCCCGCGACCGGGGCGGCTTATAGATCATTTCGACGCGCACTTCCTTGCGCTCGACAT
This sequence comes from Firmicutes bacterium ADurb.Bin248, assembly GCA_002069725.1. Lineage (GTDB taxonomy): Bacteria > Bacillota > Clostridia > Christensenellales > CAG-138 > Phil1. The sequence continues at coordinate 882 of MWBW01000118.1, forward strand.
CGTCGTTTCGATAGGCCGTGGTATCAAACCCGCCCAGGCGAAAGCCCTGGCAGAGATAAAACGTGATGGCGGGCACATTGCAGCTTTGCGTTTCCAGCACGATCGCGCGCAGATTCTTTTCGGCCATCAGGGCCTTGGCCTTGTCCATCAGCAGCCGGCCGTACCCGTTTCTCCGGTAGGCGCGGTCCACCCACAGGCTGATGACGCGAAGCCGCTTGTTCCAGTTTTCGGGCGTCACCTCCAGCACGGCGATCAGGTCGCCGAACCGAAAGACGCCGTACGCCTCCGGCGCGTCCCAATAGGGCTCGTACAGCTTGCTGGAAAACCGCTTGATCACCGCCTCGGGCAGCGGCATTTTGACGAAATCCACGGAAAACCCTTTCGCGGTGTCGTACACGCGAACGTCATAGTGAAGCTCCGTCTCGTAGGCGAAGAAAATCTCATGCCCGGCATATTGGGCTTTGTCGAGGGGGACGATCTCCTCCATGGCCGCACCTCACTTTCCTACGCAGAAGTTGCGAAACACCGCGTCCACGACGCTCTCCTCCGCGCTTTCCCCGGTGATCTCGCCCAGGGCGCGCAGGGCCTCGGAC
>MWBW01000119.1 GCA_002069725.1 Firmicutes bacterium ADurb.Bin248
GCGAAAGTCGCCGCCGTGTCCGGCGCCCGCGGCAAGCGGCGGAAAGGCATACGCGCGCCCAAAGGACAAGCCCCGGCAAAAGAAGCGACATTCAATATAAAAACATAAAAGGCCTGTCGATAAAAATTGACAAAGCCCTTGCGAAACCCCGCGTGCCTCTGTATAATAAGTAAGAATGGACATTTGAAGGAGGCGCTTGCGATGGGCCGGCTGCATATCCTCGACCATCCTCTGATCCAGCATAAACTTTCCCTCATGCGCGACATCCACACAGGTTCCAAGGAATTTCGCGAGCTGCTCGAAGAGATCGCGATGCTCATGGCCTATGAGGTGACGCGCGATTTTCCGCTGAAGGAAATCGAGGTGGAAACCCCTATCTGCAAGATGAAAACGCGGGTGCTTTCCGGCCGCAAGGTCGGGGTGATCCCGATCCTCCGCGCCGGGCTTGGCATGGTGGACGGCATTTTGAACCTCATCCCGGCGGCCCGGGTGGGCCATATCGGCCTGTACCGCGACCCCGAGACGCTCGAGCCGGTCGAATATTACTGCAAGCTGCCGACGGACGCCAAGGAGCGCGATCTGATCGTCATTGACCCGATGCTCGCCACCGGCGGCTCAGCCAGCGCGGCGATCGGGTTTTTGAAAAAACGGGAGTGTTCGGGCATCAAGCTCGTCTGCCTCATCGCCGCGCCCGAGGGCATCAAGCGCATGGAGAAGGACCACCCGGATGTGGACATCTTTGTGGCCGCGGTGGACGACCGTCTGAACGACCACGGGTACATCGTGCCTGGCCTGGGCGACGCGGGCGACCGGCTGTTCGGCACCAAGTGACGCGATAGGGCGTGTCCCTAGCAGCAGAAAGCGGGGTTAGGTCATGTCGTGGGAGGTACTTAAGGAGGTTGAGCGGGCCGAGGCGAAGGCGGAAGACATTCGCCAAAGCGCGCAAAAAGAGGCCAGGGAGATCCTGAAGTCGGTGGAGGAAGCGTGCGCCATTGAGGAGCGAAACGCCGCGCTGGAGCACCGCGCGCTGTCTCTGCGCATCCTGGAGGACGCGAAGGCCACCGCGCGCCGCCGTATCGAAGCGCTGGAGGCCGAGGAGGGCAAAAAGTGCGCCGAAGAAATGGACAAGGCGCGCGCAAAGCTCCCCGAGGCCGCCGAAATCATCTACAAGAGGGTTGTCGCAGATGGCCATCGTTGAAATGAAGCGCGTCACGCTGCTGGCGATGACCGCTGACAAAGACAAGCTCCTTCGCGCGCTGCAGCGCGCGGGATGCGTCGAGGTGTCCGAGGTGCAGGACGAGGCCGCGCGGGCATACGCCTGGCGCGCCCGCGCGGACCTCGATAGCGCGGACGAAAAGCTGTCGCGCATTCGCTGGACGCTCTCGCAGCTCGGCCGCTTTGAACCCAAGGCCGGCATGCTGGCCGCGATGTCCCTCCCGGAGGCGAGCGCGGACGAGGCAAAGCGCGC
>MWBW01000120.1 GCA_002069725.1 Firmicutes bacterium ADurb.Bin248
GGACAAGCTCAACCGCCAGATTCGCCGCCACCGCACCAAGCTCGAGAAGCGGCTGCGCGCGGGCGCGTTCGAGGGGGACGATCTGCCGGAGGACGCGACGGAGGAGGCGCCGGATTACAACCTCGTGCGCGTGAAGAAGTTCTCCGTAAAGCCGATGCAGGTCGAGGACGCGATCGCGCAGATGGAGCTGCTCGGACACTCGTTCTTCCTGTTCCTGAACGAGGAGACCGACAGCATGTGCGTGCTCTACGTCCGCGCGGACGGCGGCTACGGCCTGCTCGAGCCGGAATAATGGCAAACGAAAACCAAAAACCCGCGGCGTGGAAAAATCCACGCCGCTTTTTTTCGGGAAACTATCCGTCGCCCCTCGTCAGGTTGTCCGCGTAGTCGCTCAGGCTCTCGATCGAGTTGATGCTGTCGGCGCGCTGCGACATCTGCGCCTTGACGTAGCTCGGGAGCTTGTCGTAGAGCATTTTTGCCTCGCTGTCCGCCGCGATCAACGCGAAAAGATCGGGGTATTTTTTGTCCGCCATGACATTCACCTCAAATCGAGTTTTCCCGTCGGCGCCGGGCGCTATTCCTTCGCATCCCGGGCGCGGCTTCCGCAAATACTATCGCGGAGAGGCGATGCAACATGCCGATAAACGAACTGCTCGAAAGCGAGCCGATGGCATACGATGGTTATCGGTCGCCGCGTCCGCCGTCGCGCGCGCGGATCGTGCGCGACGAAATCTGCGGCGATACGGATTCAGACGGACCGGAGGAATTCTGAAGGGGAGGATGTCGATGTCGGAAAAGAACTGCAAGGAGCCCTTTTTCAAGGTCAGCAAGGTCGCGTCCGCGACGGAGTGCACGGGATTGATGCCCACGCTTCCGGAAAACGAGGAGGAGGACGAGAACTACGCCGCGCTCTACGCGACGCACAACGCGCCCTGCGAGGAGAAGAAGAAGGGATAGCCCGCGCGGAAGGCGAATTTCTCCGAGGCGATCTGCCTCGGGGAAATTTTATTTTTGGCTGTTATGTTTTGGAAGGCTCGCGCGTCTAACATGCGACCGGTCGTTCCAAAGGGAGAGTGTGGGGAGTTGGACAAGGACAAGCTTGCGGAGCGGTTTTGGGAGCATCGCGCGCGGCTGCTCCGGCTGTCGATGAGCATACTCGCGAACGCGCAGGACGCCCAGGACGCCGTCTCGGAGGCGGCGGCGCGCGCGTTCAAGCACCGCGAGGAGCTGAAAGACGAGGAGAAGGCGTGCGCGCCGAGGCGACGATCGACAGAGTGCCGACGATTGTGCGCAGTGCGCTTGACCACGGACAGCCGCTGGAATACGCGTTTCCGGGATACGAACTGCGGGTTGTACGCGCGGACCAGACGCTTTCGAAGCTCGAGGTGGAGATGCGGTACATCGTCGCAAACAGGCAGGCGGCGGTCGAGTTCGACTGGGCC
>MWBW01000121.1 GCA_002069725.1 Firmicutes bacterium ADurb.Bin248
CGGGCGCGAGGTCAAGCCCCGCCTCCGCCGCTGTCACGAACGGGCAGCAGCCCGCCGACTGCACGCCGAGTATCTTCGGGATGCGCTCGATCATGCCCAGCTCAAGGAGATCCCTGAAGCCGTTGTATACGCCGCCTATGGTGCAGCCGTCGCCTACGGAAACGGCGACCCAGTCGGTCGGCTCCCAATCGAGCTGCTCGGCGATCTCGAGGGCGACGGTCTTCTTGCCCTCGGTCATGATCGGGTTGATGCCGGCGTTGCGGTTGTACCAGCCGTATTTTTCGATGGCCGCGCGCGAAAGCTCGAACGTGGCGCGGTAGTCCCCCTTGACGGAAACGACCTTCGCCCCGAAGATCAAAAGCTGCGCGAGCTTGCCCTCGGGCGCGCGCTCCGGCACGAAAATGACGCTCTTGAGACCCATGCGCGACGCGTTGCCCGCGAGCGAGGAGGCCGCGTTGCCCGTGCTCGAGCAGGCGACGGTGTCGTAGCCGAGCTCCATGGCTTTTGCGACGGCCACGCCCGAGGCGCGGTCCTTGAGGGAAGCGGTCGGGTTGAGCCCGTCGTCCTTGACATAGAGCTTTTTGAGGCCGAGCTCGCTCCCCAGGCGGTTGGAGGGATACAGCGGCGTCCAGCCCACGCGCAGGAAGGAAGAAAAATCCCTCGGCTCAAGGGGCAAAAGCGCGGCGTAGCGCCACATGCTGTTGGTCCGGTTCGAAGCGAGGGAGGCTTTGTTCAGATGTTTTTTGATATGGTCGTAATCAAAGAGAATATCGAGTATGCCTTTTTCCCCGCAATGCGGGCATGTCATCGATTCGTTATAAGGCATTCGCACGCCGCAGAGCGTGCATTGATAGCCTGCGAGATTGTCCATCGCGTCCCCTTTTCAATACAAAAACTGCGCTCCGGCAGGTTGATGATACGCCTCTCGGGGTATGCCGCGCAACGGGAAATTCCACCCCGGACAAGCGGATTACTTGTTGATTATACTACGGCGTGCTAGAATTAACAAGTGGGAACTGCCACCGCGCCGCAAGCGCGAAACGCGTTCAAAAGCTATATTTTTATGGAGGCAAAGCATGTCGAAGGTCGTCGAAAGGTTCCTGAAATACGTTTCCTATGACACCCAGTCCAAGGAGGGCGAAAAGAAGATCCCCAGCACCGAAAAGCAATTCGCGCTCGCCGACGCGCTCGCCGCGGAGATGAAGGCGCTCGGCATGGCGGATGTCAAGGTCGACGGGCAATGCTACGTCTACGGCTTTCTGCCCGAGACCGCGCCGAATCTTCCCGCGCTGGGCTTCATCGCGCACATGGACACCTCCCCCGAGGTTTCCGGCAAGGACGTGCTCGCGCGCGTACTCTACGATTATCCCGGCGGTGACATCTACCTCAACCGCGAGCTTTCCATCGACGAGGAG
>MWBW01000122.1 GCA_002069725.1 Firmicutes bacterium ADurb.Bin248
TGATGAGGTATTTGAACTGTTCGTTCGGGTCGATGCCGCGCATGGCGCCGCCAAAGAGGGCCGGCGCGGGGAGCGCGTCGAGGTCTTTTATCCGCTTTCCGGTGATGATGCGCGCCGCCGCCGGAGCCCGTTTCGCGCCGCGCTCGAGCAGCTCGGCAAGAGCGAGCTCGCCCTCTCCGCGCACGACGTAATCGACCGCCTTCACCCGGCGCAGTATCTCCTCGCCGAGAAACGCGGCGTGGGGCCCGCCCGCCACGATGAGGGTTTTCGGAAGCCGTTTTCGTATTTCCGCCGCGAGCCTGAACGAGTCGGTCCGGTTGTGCGTGTAGACCGAAATGCCGACGACCTCCGGTTTGATGGACTGGATGTGGGCGGCCGCGGAGCGGACGCCTTCCTTCGAGTAATTGGCGAGCGTTACGGCATGGCCCCGCGCCTCGAGCGCCGCGGCGATGGAGAGGGCCCCCACCGGCATGAGGGAGAGAAAGTAGTCGCTCCGGTCGCGGTAATCGCTGAGATATGCGATAAGTGTCTTCATCGTGTCCCCCCGCTAAAAAATTTCGGGAGCGCGGCGCATACTTCTTGATAAAATTATGGCCTTTTTTCTACAATCCTTCCAATAATATGTCGAACCGGTCGCATGGCCGAAAAGCCCCTTCGTTCAACATCGGGAATAAACGGTTTCGCGGGCGCGGCCGCCGTCCCCGGCGAACGGCGCGGACACGGGCGGACGAGAATACTACAGATGAGCATACACACAGGCCGCGTCACGCGGAAAATTACGGTTCTGCTCCCGCTCATTGCGCTGCTGGCGCTGCCGGTCGGTGGACGCGCCGCGGACCCGCCCGCCGGGTCGCTTCCCAAGGAGGAGCTCAAGAAGGACATCGCGGTCGTAAAGAAGGACGATTTTCTGCTCATCCCCCACGCGTATTACAAGCCCGAAACGCAGATAGCGGGCGGCCTCGCCTTTCTCAGCTATTTCCGCATTGGATCGGATTTTCCGCTCCACATACGGCCGTCGACGCTGGCGACCACGCTGACCTACACCCAGCAGAAGCAGTTCATCTGGCAGCTCTTCCCCGAGTTCTACCTGGACAACGAGAAGTATCACCTTGTCGGCGAGCTCGAGTACTACTATTATCCCAACTATTTCTACGGCATCGGAAACGACACGCCCGAAGACGCGCGCGAGGGGTACACATCCACGACCGTGCGCTTCCGCTCGGACCTCCAGCGGGAGATCGCCAACCGACTGTACATGGGATTCGTGTATCATTACGAGCGCACGGAGATCGAGGACAGCGAGGAGGGCGGCATACTCGAATCGGAAGGCGTGCCCGGAAGCTCGTCGAGCATGGCCTCGGGGATCGGCCTTTCACTCAATCTGGACACGCGCGACAACGCCTT
>MWBW01000123.1 GCA_002069725.1 Firmicutes bacterium ADurb.Bin248
GTGGTGCTGCTCGCCCTCGGCAGCATGGGGCCGATGTCTGTTTCACGCCTCTCTGCGGAGCTCTCAAACGGCATCCTGCCCGAAGGCGTGGAGTGGAAAGATTTTTGGGCTCAGGCCCGCTCGCAACTTCGCAAGGATCGCCGCGTAAAGCTTCCGCCGGCGTCGAAAAAGAACGAGATCATAGAATTCGCGGAAACTGTGAGCCATACGGGGGACGAGCGCTGGTTTTCCGACTTTGCGGGCAAGGCGGACGTTGACGAGATACTCGCGGGGCTGGAAGAGCTTCTCCTGTCCCCGAAGGCGGCGAAGCTCGGCGAAGAAGAGCGTGCCGTCATAGCCGACAGGCTTTCGTTCGCGCTCAAGGCGTGCGCGACGAAGCATAACGACAAGGACAAGGTGCGCACCATCATGTCCGCGATCGCGTTCGGCTTCGAGGAACTGCCAGTCGCGCTGCGCAGCCGCCAGGCGGATGAGTTTGCCATGAAGGGCGATGATGATGATATGGTTGATCTGCGCGGCACGCTCTCAAAGCCGCGCATCGTGCTCAACGCCGCCGCCAAGCTGTCCGCCACACTCGTTGGGCAGCTCGTCGGTCTCGTCCCGGTTGAGTCGGACATTGACGTTGCAAGGAATTTCGTTGCCGTGCTCCAGGAGATGCCATACAGCCTCATGGAGAAGATGGCGCTCGCGTTGCTCGACGGGCCCGCTTCAAAAGAGTTTGTGGAGAAGATCCGTAGCGAGTTTACGCAGATCGACGTTCCGTTTGCGCTCCTGCTGTGGATGTGCAAAAACCAGGAAAACGCCAAGGTGCGGGAGATACTTCCGAGCTCGGTGGTGGCTACGCAGGCTTTGCTCGCGCTCGAATTCGAGGTTATGGGCGAGAACCTCCGCCTGCAGCATCAAATTTCCCGGTTGTTCAGAGACGAGGACTGGCTTAAGGGGCAAATGGATCGCATGACGGATGTCGAGCGCGGGTCGCTCTTCGAGCGCATACGCGCCGTCGAGGGGGCGTGGGAGCCGCTGCAGAAGCGCAATATCGAGAAGTTTGTAACTAAGGCCTATCCGCATCTCGCGGCCCCTGTGCAGATGCCAACCGCGGCGGTTGCGCCAATCGACCACAAGGTGACTTCGTGGCGCAGCCTCAACGCGCGCAAGGAGCGCTACCGCGTGCTCGTCGAAGAGGAGCTGCAGCAGAATTCCCGCGACATCGAGGTCGCCCGCGGCTACGGGGATCTGCGCGAGAATTTCGAGTACCAGACGGCCAAGGATCATCAGCGGATTCTGCTCCAGCGCCAAGCCGAAATGGAAGCAGAGCTGAAGGATATGAAGGGCACCGA
>MWBW01000124.1 GCA_002069725.1 Firmicutes bacterium ADurb.Bin248
TTTCGCGCAAGGTGGCCGCGGCGTTCTATTCGCTCCCGAAGGAGCAGCGCGGCAAGGGCCTGCGGCTGACGGTCAGCGTGTCGACGTTCGTGCCCAAGCCGTTCACCGCGTTCCAGTACTGCCCGCAGATCCCGCCCGCCGAGATCCGCCGCCGCCAGCAGCTTTTGCGCGACGCGATGAAGGGCGTGCGCGGCGCGGTGCTCAACTGCCACCCCGCGCCTCTGTCCGTGCTCGAGGCGGCGTTTTCGCGCGGGGACCGGCGGCTTTCCGACGTGCTCCTTTGCGCGTTTCGGCTCGGCTGCCGCTTCGACTCGTGGACGGAGCATTTTAAGCCCGAGGCCTGGGAGGCCGCGTTTGCCGAAAACGGCCTGACGGTTGCCCAATATGCCGAGGCTGCCTACGCGCCGGGGCAAGCGTTGCCGTGGTCGCACATCGACATGCTGCTGACGGAGGAATACCTCCGCGCCGAGTATGAAAACGCGCTTTCAGCGCGCACGACGCCGGACTGCCGCGAGGGCTGCAACAACTGCTTTGGGGTGCAACATGCGAATATTTGCCGTCTATCATAAGGGCGACGAGATCGCGTTCATCTCGCATCTGGACATCCAGCGCGCATTGCAGCGCGCGTTTCGGCGCGCGAACGTGCCGCTCGCGTACTCGCAGGGGTTCAACCCGCACCCAAAGCTCTCGTTCGCCTCGGCCGTGGCGACGGGGCAGACCTCCGACGCGGAGTGGTTCGAGGTTGCGCTCGAGGAACAGATCGATCCCGGTGAATTTACCGCGCGCGTCAACGCGGTCATGCCGCCGGGACTGTATCTTTCCGACGCGTTCGAGCCGGCCGACAATTTTCCGTCGCTTTCGTCATTGACACGCGCCGCGGAATATGTGATAAAATTGAGTTTGGTTGAAGAACTGCCCGCGGACAGGCTGTCCGCGGCGGCAGAAGCGCTGCTAAATGGCGCAATCATCGTACAAAAGCGGACGAAGGGCGGCGAAAAAGCCGTGGACATCCGGCCGCAGATCATCGGGGTCTTCGTGGAGAAGATTGAGGGGAAGGAAATTACCCTCCGCGTTCTCGGCAGATTGCAAGCCGATGGCGGGCTGCGCGCGGAATTATTCGCCGGCGCGTTGCTCGACCGTTTGGATGCGCATGGGAGCGTTGCGGTGCGCCGCACGCACATGTATTTTGCCGGTGATGGTCCTCTGCCGCAGTTGCCCTGATCGAGAGGAAAGGAACCATGAATAAGGAGATTTTGGTGGACGCCAGCGGCGTCGCGATTCGCGTCGCCGTGGTGGAGGACGGTTCGCCGGTCGAGCTCTACGTCGAGC
>MWBW01000125.1 GCA_002069725.1 Firmicutes bacterium ADurb.Bin248
CGCCGGAAGGAGACGCTGGATGCAAAGAAAGATTCTCTACCTGCTGCTGCTCGGCGCGGCCGTGATCGTCGTGGCGATGCTCGTCGTCGTGCTGACCCAGCCCCGGTCCGCACCCACGCCGCCGCTTCAGCTGCCCACGAAAAATCCGGACGTTGCGGCCGCGACCGAGCCGCCGAAGGATACCTCGCCCATCGACGTGGTGCGGCAGTTCTTCGACCGGTGGAACGCCAAGGACCTCGCGGGCATGGACGCGTGCCGCGTGGAATCGGACAAGGGCCTATACGCAAGCGACGAATTGGCGTACGAGCAGTCCGTCGAGCTGATCCGCTGCGAGGAGCAATCCAAGGAAGAGGCGCTGACGCGGTTTGATCAGAGCTTTTACGACATGCCCTACGACGTGGCGCTGGTGCTTTCGGACTACGTCGTCCACTACAACGAAGCGGGCAAGGCGTTTTACGCGCGCGACAGCGTCGAGCATACGGGGTTTCAGTTCTGGCTTGTCAAGGAAAGCGCGGACGGCGGCTGGCGCATCGCGATGCAGGGGTATTGAGCGGCATGCAAGCGCTTGAGATTCTGGCTCCGGCCGGCGGGCAGGAGCAGCTTTTCGCCGCGGTCCGTTGCGGCGCGGATGCCGTATACCTCGGAGCCAAGGGGTTCAACGCCAGGCAAAACGCGGAGAACTTCGCGCAGGCGAGCCTTTCGCAGGCCGTCTCCTATTGCCACGCGCGAAACGTGCGGGTGTACGTGACGCTCAACACGCTGGTGACGGACGACGAGCTGCCCGCGCTGTATGAGACGCTGCGCGAGATCGCGCAAAGCGGCGCGGACGCCGTCATCGTACAGGACCTCTCCGTCGCAAGGCTCGTTTCAGACCGCTGTCCCGGCGTCGAGCTGCACGCCTCCACGCAGATGACCATCCACAACGCGTCGGGCGCGCGCCTGCTGGAATCCCTCGGGTTTTCCCGCGTGGTGCTTTCTCGTGAGCTGACGATCGCGGAAATCCGGGCCATCGCGCAAAGCACCTCGCTTTCGCTGGAGGTCTTTGTGCACGGCGCGCTGTGCATGAGCGCTTCGGGCGCATGTTACCTCTCGTCCATGCTCGGCGGCCGCAGCGGAAACCGGGGGCTTTGCGCGCAGCCCTGCCGGCTGGACTTTCGGGCGGGAGAGCGGGCGTACGCGCTGTCGCTGAAGGACCTGTCCGCGCTTTCCCACGTGGAGGCCCTGCGCGGCGCGGGCGTGTCGTCCCTGAAGATCGAGGGGCGCATGAAGCGGCCCGAGTATGTGGCCGCGGCCGTCACGGCCTGCCGCGCGGCCGTCG
>MWBW01000126.1 GCA_002069725.1 Firmicutes bacterium ADurb.Bin248
ACCCTTAGCTCAGTTGGTAGAGCACCTGACTCTTAATCAGGGTGTCCAGGGTTCGAGCCCCTGAGGGTGTACCACGCAGGACGGCTTTCGTGAAAACGGGGGCTGTTTTGTTGTTTATATCGTTTTCCAGAACGGGGTGCATGTATCCGGGCGTTTTGCCGGAATCTATCCGCGGTATTGCGCGAAAGCGCATACCCGGAAGGACAGTGGTATCCATCTCAATAAATGTCTTCAGAACAGATAAAATGCGCATCGACAACGATCCGGATACGGATGATCCCTGCGCTGTGTATCCGTAGGTATGTGACTTGAAAACCCCGTCAGCAACCCCCGATCAAATCCCGCACGATCGTGCCTGCGAGCACGAGTCCCGCCGCCGACGGGACAAACGAGATCGAGCCCGGGGCGCGCTCGCCGTCGAGCGTTTCGCGGGGGAACTCGTCGGAAAAGACGACCTTCGTGTGCTCGATGCCGCGCTTTTTGAGCTCCCTGCGCATCACGCGCGCGAGCGGGCAGACGTTCGTCTCGGCGATATCCGCGACGCGGAACCGGGACGGGTCGAGCTTGTTGCCGGCGCCCATCGCGCTGATGATGGGCGTGCCGGCGCGGTGCGCGCATTCGATCAGCAGCAGCTTCGATGCGACCTTGTCGATCGCGTCGGCGACGTAGTCGTAGGCCGAGAAGTCGAATTGTCCCGCGGTTTCGCCGTCGAAGAACACGTGGCGCGCCTCGACATTCGCCATGGGATTGATCCGGTGCGCGCGCTCGCGCATGACCTCCGCCTTGGGCCGGCCGATCGTATCGTGCGTCGCGATGATTTGGCGATTGAGGTTTGTGATGTCGACGCAGTCGCCGTCGACGAACGCGAGCGTGCCTACGCCCGCGCGCACGAGCGCCTCGGCCGCGAAGCCGCCGACGCCGCCGATGCCGAACACGATCACTTTCGCGCGGCGGAGCTTTTCCTGGGCCTCTATGCCGATCAGACGGACCGTCCGCTGATGCTGCTCCATGCGATATAACCCCCCCGCGCTATTATTGCCGATTTTGCGGAATTTGTCAAATGATTAGGAGGATTTTTGCCCCTGTCCGGGGAATTCAATATACGGACGGATGAGGTGGAGCGAATGGCCTTACTTTGCGCGATGGCGCTGATGAGCGCGGCGGCCTTTGTTGCGATGGGGCTGGACAAGCTGCGCGCGCGGAGAGGCGATCGGCGCATCCCCGAGCGGACGCTGCTTTTGCTCGCCGTGCTGCTCGGCGCGCCGGGCGCGTACGCAGGCATGAT
>MWBW01000127.1 GCA_002069725.1 Firmicutes bacterium ADurb.Bin248
GTACGTCAAAACGCATACCGCGCCGTATAAATATCCGCGCATCGTGGAGTTTAGGAAGGAGCTGCCCAAGACGATCAGCGGCAAGATCATCCGCCGGGAACTGTAAAAAAACCGCGCTCCGCGCCGCCTTGGGGGACCGTCCCAGACGGCGCGAAAGCGGGCGCGGCCGGTATGCGGCTGAAAATTGGCGGCAAAATCCATCAAAAAGCAGCTTGACAACCACATATTATATATGATAGTCTGAATGAAAATTTTCAAAGGCGACGACGGAGAGGGCGCGGCCAGGCAGCTTTTTTAGAGACCCGGCGGCTGGTGGAAGCCGGGAGAGCGGCGGCAGGCGTTTGTAGCTCCCGAGCCGGAGGGAAGAAAACCCGCGTATCGCGGGCGATTAGAACCCTCCCGCGGCTGCGGCGTGACGGCAGGGGGCTTGATGGAGCCCGATGAGCGGTATCGGCGGCGACGCCGGTGCAATTTGAGTGGTACCGCGGGTGACAGCGATCTGTCTGCTCGTCTCAAAGATGATTGTTTTCATTCGATCATCTGAGGGACGATTTTTTTGTCCCTCGTTAGGGAGGCAAAACAAGATGGAGAGCACGACCGGGCTGGACTACCAGCTGCAGGAGATGGCGCTGCGCATCCGCGAGCTGCGCGGCGTGATGGGGCTGTCGAGCAAAGAAATGGCGCTGCGCACCGGCGTATCGGAGGCGGAGTACATCGCCTGCGAGCGCGGCGCGCACGACCTCAGTTTCGCGTTCATCTACCGCTGCGCGATGGCGTTCAACGTCAACGTCACGGACATCATCGAGGGCACGAGCCCGACGCTGCGCGGCTACACCGTAACACGGGCGGGCGAGGGCGCGCGCATCGAGCAGGCGCACGGCATGGTGTACTACAACCTCGCCGCGCCGTTTAAAAACCGCATCTCGGAGCCGCTGTACGTCGAGTGCGCGTACACCGAGGAGGCGGAGTGCGGCGACATCGAGCTGACGACACATGAGGGGCAGGAGTGCGACCTCGTCATCAGCGGCACGATGAAGCTCAAGATCGGCGCGCATACCGAGATTTTGCACGAGGGCGACTGCGCCTACTACGACAGCTCAATCCCGCACGGCATGATCGCCATCGGCGGCAAGACCTGCCGGTTTTACGCGATTGTGCTCAACCCCTCGGCCTACAAGGGCGAGACGGGCGAGGCCGAGCAGAAGAACCCCGGCGAGCCGGAGATTGCGCCCGAGGCGGG
>MWBW01000128.1 GCA_002069725.1 Firmicutes bacterium ADurb.Bin248
CCGCCGTCGGGGTGACGATATGCTGCATGGCCGAGCCGAGCGCCAGCGAAACGGCCGTTTCGTATTCCTTGGGCACGCGGATAAGCTCCGCGACCACGCCCACGATCGAGCGCTTGAGCCGCGCGTCGCTATCGGCATCCTTTAGCAGGTTCTTCACGCTCGCGTAATAGCCCTCGCGGGATTTTTGCATCTCACTGAGCACCCGCAGGCGCGACTGCAGCGCGCCAAGGCCCTGCTCCTCCGCGCGCATATCCTGCTGCAGCTGCAAAAAGGAGTCCTGCAAGGCCTTTCGCGTTGCAAGCGAGGCCGCAAGGTTGGCTTCCGCCTGATGAGCGGCCTCCTGCTGCGCCTTGTGCTGCTGCTCCGCCTGCAAGAGCTCCCCATTGAGCTTGGCGCTCTCCTGCTGCTGCAGGCGGCTCTCCTCACTAAGCGCGCTCAGCCGCTCGCTGAGCGAGGCGATCATGGCGTCAAAGCGCGATACGCTGCTCCTGTAGTCCGAAAGGCGGTTCATGGCGGCAATGATGCTGTTCTTTTGCGCCTCCAGCGCGGCTTCTGCCTCCAGCACCTCGGCATCGGCTGCGGCAAGCTTTTCTTCCATCGCCGCCACGTCGCCGTCGAGTTGCTGCAGGGCAGCGGCCTGCGCCTGTTCCGCATCCATGTCGCTAAGGGTGGACTCAAGCGCACCCAGCCGTTCTTCCAGCGCCAGCCGCTCGGTGTCGATGCGCTGGCACTCCTGCCGGGCGTGTTCGCGGCGCTCCAAGAGCACGTTGCTCTCGCCGTGCTGCTTTTCTATGCCCGCCATCAGCGTCATGAGCTCGTTCTGCTGCTCGGAAAGGCTAAGATCCAGCGCGCGTACGCGCTCCTCGAGGGCAGCGCACTCCGCCAGCAGGGACTGCTCCGCGCTTTCGCCAAGCGTTTGCTCGTTCTGCATCTCTGTAATCGCGTCGGAAATGGCCTGCAGCTTTTCGTGATGCCGCTCGTATTGATATAAAAATATATTGACTTCGTGATCCTTTAGCTCATCGCGCAGCTTTAAATATGCGCGCGCCGCCGCGCTCTGCTCCCCCAGGGGGCCAAGCCGGTCGCTTAGCTCCGTCAGGATATCCTCTATGCGCTCCAGGTTCTTTTCGGTATGCTCAAGCTTGCGGACGGCTTCCTCTTTGCGGACGCGGTAGCGCATAACGCCCGCTGCTTCCTCG
>MWBW01000129.1 GCA_002069725.1 Firmicutes bacterium ADurb.Bin248
CTCTCCGGCGCTTTCGGATATGCGGTTTACTGTTGTTTTCATTGCTGCCTCCCGGCGTGCGTATTGATATCGTTTCGGTTTGCGGTCACGCGCCGATGCTTCCCGCGGCGGAGAGAATCGGCAGAAAGAAATTCCAGGCAAGCAGAAGCACGTCGATTCCGCCGATTCCGAGGAGAGCCGGCTCCATCAGTTTTCCCGACAGTTCATGGGCGTCGTCGAGCCGCCGGGCGCAGTAGCGCGAGTTTTTCGCGAAGGCGCGCTCGTAGTTTCCGGTTGTCTCCGCCGACGAAAGCGAGTAGTACAGGTAGGGTTCCCTCGCTTCGATTCCGCCGCTCGCGCCCGAAGCGCGCAAACACTGGTCGAGCGGAAGCTTCGAGCTTGCGAGGCGTTCAAGGACTGCCCAGAACGCGGCTTCTTTTTCCCTTCGCGCCAGCGGCAGGACGAAAAAAGCCGCGCAGGCGGGAACGCTGACGAGCGGAAAGACGAGAGCCGTCAATGCTCCCGTTCGCATCCGCTCGAGGCTGAGAGCATCGAGCGGGAGGTTCGAGTTTTGCAGGGCCGGAAGGAATACCGCGAGGGCGAGCAGGGAAACGGCCGAACACAGAAGGAGGACGAGAAGCGGGTAGGCGAGGCAGCCGGCAAGCCGCGAAGCGAAACGGCCGGAACGCTCGAGCGATTCGCTCATAAGGGCGAGCCCCTGATCGAGCCGTCCGGTCGTTTCGAAGAGGGCGAGAAATCCTTTCCATTGGGAGCCCTTCGCGAATCCTTCTTCGCAAAAGGCCGCAGAAAAGAGCTCGCCCCGTTCGATTCGTTCAAGGAGAGCTCCGGCGGCTTCGTCTTCTTTCGCGAGAACCGTCAGCGCCTCGCGCGCCGTGCATTCGCTTTCCACGAGCGTCCCGAGCGACTCGATGAACGCCTCCCTTTTTTTACCCGTCATTCCGCTCCTCCCTCAGCGCCGAGAATCCGCGCTATCTCCTCGCCGGTCGTCAGTCCGCGCGCCGCAGCCACCATCCCCGAATCCCGCAGCGACCCCGCGGGCATCCCGAATCCGCTCGTTTCCATCAACGCGATCCGCCCCTTCCATCCGCTGCCCCCGCACACCGCGCACGCCGAACCTGCCGAGCACGCCGAACCTGCCGGCTCGCCCGCATGTCCAGCTCGCGCGCCCGCGTGATTTGCTCGCGCGCCTGCG
>MWBW01000130.1 GCA_002069725.1 Firmicutes bacterium ADurb.Bin248
TTGCGGCCGCCGACAGCGTGGATGAGCAGAGCGGCAGCGTATCGCTCATGACGCTGCACAGCGCCAAAGGCTTGGAGTTTCCGGTGGTTTACCTCTGCGGGCTGGAGGATGGACTCTTTCCCTCCTCACAGTCGCTTTACGAAAGCGATAAGCTTGAGGAGGAACGCCGCCTCTGCTATGTGGGCATCACGCGCGCCCGGGAAGAGCTGCACCTAACGCACGCGCGCCAGCGCATGCTATACGGCAAGATTGGCCCCTCCATGCCCAGCCGTTTCCTTAAAGAACTCGAGCCCGCGCTGCCCGCCGCCGCGCGGCCGAGCGAGCGCTATACACCGCGCCGCAGCCAGTCCTTCGCCACGAACGCCAGCGTACATGCGCTCACCGAGCCAATCGGCGGTAAAAAGGCAGTGCCCCGCATTGAGGTGCGGACCGCCAGGCAGGACGCGGATCCCCTGCCCCCCGGCCAGCGCGTACGGCACAAAAGTTTTGGCGATGGCACCGTCGTTTCCTTTGGCGGCAGCGGCGGCGGCCAGATCATCGAGATTGCCTTTGACAGCGGTGAAATCAAGAAATTCGCGGCGGCCTACGCGCCCATCGAAACCATATAGGAACCATCAAACAGGAGCACGCTATGAACCGTCAGGAAGAGCTTGTTAAGCTGTTAAATACATACGGCGACGCTTACTACGCGGGCGACGAACCTTTCGTTTCCGACGCGGAGTATGACGCGCTTTACGACGAGCTGCTCTCGCTCGAGCGGGAGAGCGGCGTCGTTTTGCCGAACTCCCCCACGCGGCGCGTTGGCAGCGCGGTCGCAAAATTTCTGCCGCACGAGCACTTAAGCCGTCTCTATTCGCTGGACAAGGTGCGCTCCCCCGAGGCGCTCACGAGCTGGCTTGGCCGCATACAGACCCTCGCGGGCCGTGATCAGCTCGAGTTGGCGCTGGAGTATAAGTTCGACGGCCTGACCGTCAACCTGACTTATGAAGGTGGGCGGCTCACCCAGGGCGCCACGCGCGGCAACGGCATTATCGGCGAGGGCATATTGGAGCAACTCAAGACCATCCCTACGCTGCCGCGCAGCATCCCTTTTCTGGGCCGTATGGAGGTGCAGGGCGAGTGCATCATGCGCCTGTCCGTACTCAAAGCTTATAACGAAGCGAGCGACGAGCCGCTGAAAAACGCG
>MWBW01000131.1 GCA_002069725.1 Firmicutes bacterium ADurb.Bin248
GGCCGCGGTATAGCCCGCCTCCAGTGCGGGCGCGTAAACAACGATGGGCTTAATCATCGAGCCCGGCTGGCGGCGTATACTCGTAGCGCGGTTAAAGCCGAGGGCCGTTTCGTTCCGCCGTCCGCCAACCAGCGCGGCGATACCGCCGCTTTTTACATCAACGACCGTCAGCGCCGCCTCCGGATAGCTGCCATCCGGCCCCACGGGAAAGTTTTCGTCGTCCGCCAGCAGCGTTTCCGCCTTTTCCTGCAGGTCCGCATCCATAAAGGTATATACGCGGTAGCCGCCCGCAAGCAGCGCATCCATATTCACGTCGATCAGCGCGCAGGCCTCCAGCAGCGCCAGGTCGATATAGTAGCCTCGCTTTTCTGTGGTGTCGTGTATAATCACGGCCTCCTCGGCCTTCGCCTTTGCCGCGGTCGCCTGGTCGATAAAGCCGTACTCCTCCATCAGATCGACGACGACGTTGCGCCGGCCGAGGCTCGCATCCGGCTTTAAGTGCGGCGCGAAGCGCGACGGGGATTTTAATATGCCCGCGAGCTGCGCGCTCTGCGCGACGCTGAGTTCCTTGGCCGGTATGCCAAAATACCCGCGCGCGGCGGCCTCTATCCCATAATACCCGCCGCCAAAGTAAACGTAGTTCAAGTACATCTCGAGGATCTCATCCTTGTCGTAGAGCCGCTCAAACTGCCAGGCCAGCACCGCTTCCTCCAGCTTGCGCTTCATTTCCTTTTCCGCCGTCAGATGGCTGAGCTTTATAAGCTGCTGGCTGATGGTGGAGGCGCCCTGCACATACGCGCCCGCCTTGATATCCGCCCAGGCGGCGCCCGCAATGCGGATGATGTCGATGCCCTCGTGCTCGTAAAAGCGCGCGTCCTCGGCTGCGATAAACGCGTTCTTTGTGTGCAGCGGGATCTCGGAAAGCGGTATGCGGATGCGGTCCTCGCTCGCGTGCAACGTGGAAATCTCGGCGCCGTCCTTATCGTAGATGAGCAGGGACTCGGGAACGTCCGTTATCTTCGTAACGTCCAGCTTTTGCCAGGCATCCAGCTCAAAAATATAACTGGCGGCAAACGCGAGCCCCGCGCCGATAACCAGAAATGCCGCGAAAAAAACGCGCCGCCTGCGGCGTCGCCGTTCTGCATGATAGATGTTTTCATAAGGTCGCTTATTTTTCCTCATGGG
>MWBW01000132.1 GCA_002069725.1 Firmicutes bacterium ADurb.Bin248
CCTGCCGCCCGCCGAACGGATCGAGCCGACCCCGTCGCAGGACGACGTGGAACAAGCGGCGCTGGCCGAAGCGGAACGGCTGCGCGCCGAACAGAAGCGCCTTGCGGAAGAACGGGCGGAACTGGAGCGCCTGAAACGAGAAGCGGAAGAGGCACGGGCGGCGGAAGAGGCGCGGCTGCGCGCCGAACAAGAGCGGTTGGCCGCGGAGCGCGCGGAAGTGGAGCGCTTGAAGAAGGAAGCCCAACAGCAAAGCATTCTTGAGCAGCGGGAACGAGAGCGGATCGCAGCTGTTCGAGCGAAGCAGGAGAAGGATGCCCTTGAGTCTGAAGCGGCCCGGGAGCAGCAGGCCGAGCAGGAGCGCAAGGCGATCGCAGAGGCCGCCCGGCGCAAGGCCGCGGAAGAGAAAAAGGCCGCGCAGAGGGCAAAGGAAGAAGAGGAACGGCGGCGCGCAGCGGACAAGCCGGACACCTCGGATTCCGCGGTCCCCGATGCAGCCGACGCAGTTGTCCCCGCCGTGAAGACGCAACCGACCCCGGAGACCGAAGGGGAGGCGTTGTCGTGGTGGCAGCGCTTGTGGGGTGGTTCGCGCGAGACCTCGGAGGAGCGCGCGGAACGACGACGACTCGCGCGCGAGGAAAACGAGCGGCGACAGCGTGCGTGGGAGGAATTCTTCAGGCAAGAAGAGGAGCGGGTGCGTGCCGAGCGCCAAGCCCGGCGAGACGAAAAGGAACGCCTGGCGCAGGAGCGCGCGCGGGAGAAGGAAGAGAAGTCGAGACGCGCGGCGGAGGAGAAAGCGAAGGCGGAGAAAGAGAAGCAGAAAGAAGAGGAAGCGCTCCGCAAGGCGCGCGAAGAGAAGGCCCGCGCTGAAGAAGAGAAACGCGCCGCCGCGGAGCGCGCGAAGGAAACCGCTGTCGAACCGCCTTCCCCGGAGCCTGCGACCGGTGAACGCGTCGTGATAGACCTTTCGGTCGAAGAGCCGTCTCCGGCAACCACCATGGACCCGAAAGAACTGCAGCGACTGCAGCGCGAGGAAGACAAGAAGTACCGCGAGTTCCAGGAGCAGATGGAGCGCGCCACCGAACGCATGGAGCGCCAGCGCAAGGCTATGGAGCGGGATCTCGAACGACAGATGCGACGACATTCCCCGTGACCGATGCAACACGCCGGCATCATTCTGGCGGCGGG
>MWBW01000133.1 GCA_002069725.1 Firmicutes bacterium ADurb.Bin248
GGCGGCTGTGCGGCCTCGCTCGTCATAAACGAGGTGACGGGGAACAGGGCGAGCAATCTCCGGGGCTACACCGAGATGTTCGGCCGGCGCGCGGACTTCATCCTGGCAAATCCGAACGGGATCGTGCTGAACGGCGCCGGATTCATCAACATCCCCCGGGTGACGCTTTCGACCGGGGTACCCGTTTTCGACGCGGGGGTTTTCCGGGGGTTCGACGTAGTGGGCGGAAACGTTTCCATAGAGGGAAGCGGCGTCGACGCCACGCAGGCGGACTACTTCACCATCGTTACGCGCATGGCCTCGCTCTCCGCGCCGGTGTGGGGCAGGGACGTGAGCATCATCACCGGTACGGGCTTCTACAATCACGATGACCGGGTGTTCACGCTCCGCGACACGCCGGAGGGGAAGCCGGAGTTCGCCATCGACGCCTCGGCCCTGGGGAGCGTCTACGCCGGGAGGATAAGCCTCGTCTGCAACGAACAGGGCGTGGGCGTCCGCTCGAATGCGGACCTGCTGGCGGACGCCGCGGACATACGCATACGCGCGGACGGGAACATTGAGCTTAAGAACGCGGAGGCCGCGACGGACGTCCGCGTATGGTCCGGCTCGGGTGAGATCATCCAGGCGGGAACGGCGCTGGCCCTGCACGACCTCGAATACGGCGCGGCGAGGGTGACGAACAGGGGCTCGCTCCTGGCGGTGAACGATCTTGCAGTAACGGGCCTTCTTGACAACGAGGGGGGAGAGATCGCCGCGGGCGGAAACATCACGATCGCCGCGAACGGCGCGCTCACTAACAGGGGCGGGAGCATACGGCTCGGCGGCACGGATACGGGAAGCGTTCATATAACGGGCCTGGCCGCGCTCGACGGCGAGGGAGGCGCGATTACCTCCTCCGGGGCGCTCGTCCTCGACATGACCGGCGACATTACGCTTTCGGGCGCCACGGGCCTGTTGTACGCGGGCAGGGCGTTCACCCTGAACGCGGCGAGCGTGGTGAACGATACCACCCTCGAGATGGACGGAAACATTACGATCAACGCGCTCGGGGACCTCACAAACCACGGGAGGATTAGCAGCGCCTCCGCTATTTCAATAAACGCGGCGCACGTGGAAAACAGCGACGCGCTCGCGGACTCGGGCGTATTCCCGGAGATATCCTCGGGGGAC
>MWBW01000134.1 GCA_002069725.1 Firmicutes bacterium ADurb.Bin248
TCGAGCGAGCATGTGCTGTCCGCCGACATCGCGCCCGACGGCCGCGAGGCGCTGGACAAGCTCAAGAGCGGCAGATACGATATTTTGCTGCTCGACCTCATCATGCCCAACGTCGACGGCCTCGGCGTACTCGAGCAGCTCAAGCACGTCTGCCCCGATTCCCAGCCCGCCGTCATCATCGTGTCGGCCATGCGCAACGAGAGCATGGTGCGCCGCTGCTGCGCGCTCGGCGCGCGGTACTTCATGGTCAAGCCCGTCGAGCCCGACGCGCTGCTCAAGCGCGCGCTCGAGACCGTCTCCCAGGAGCCCGCGCAGAGCGGCGTGATGCAGTACGCGCAGCCCCCGCGCTCGCTCGACGAGAAGATCACGTCCGTGTTCCTCGTCGCCGGCATCCCCGCACACATCAAAGGCTACCACTACCTGCGCGAGGGCATCCGCATGGTCTACTACAACCCGCAGCTCATCAACCGCATCACAAAGGAGCTCTACCCCGGCATCGCCAAACGGTTTTCGACCTCCGCCTCCAAGGTCGAGCGCGCCATAAGGCATGCCATAGAGGTCGCCTGGACGCGCGGCAAGATCGAGAATCTCAATCAATTGTTCGGCTTCAATATCTACGGCAAGAACGACAAGCCGACCAACGGCGAGTTCATCGCGCTCGTGGCGGACAAGCTGATTATGGAGAACCAGAGCCGCGAACAGGCCGTTTAGCCGCGAGTTTTCGCGGGATCGGTAGAGAAGCCTTCGCTCTTTGGCGGGGCCGCCTGCAGGAAACTTGTCCCACTCCTGCACCGTAGCTCCGGCCATTGAAAACGCATAATGCCGCATGAAATTGTAGTAATGCGGTATTATGCGTATTTATTTGTCGACGCGAAAAGGTTATACACACGAACGAACGCCCAAAAAGCCCCGGATTGTGGATAACCCGGTGGACAATGTGGATAACTTCACGCCCGGACTGTGGAAAACCCGCATGCATAGGCTGCATACGCGCGCGGCGAATTTATTCAAAAATCGGCAACGGCCCGTTCACAGACATGCAGGACGCCCCGTCAAGTTTTGGAAAAGGGGCGCATAAAAAGCGCGCATCCTTGCCCGGGAGCGCGCAATGCGATAGAATGAAACAAATCCCACATATGCAAAAAGGGGGGCGGCCTTATGCGGCTG
>MWBW01000135.1 GCA_002069725.1 Firmicutes bacterium ADurb.Bin248
GCAGAGGCTGCAACAGCTCACCGCTGCGGCTGAGGATGGAATCCCCAGCCTGACACGAGCCAACCGCCCTGAAGCGCAGTGTTTGAAGACGTAGCAGCCCCGGGAGCAAGGAATTTCTAATCTTATTCGTGAAATTCGGGTTCATTCGGGGCCATTTTCGAAGGAGACTTTCATGGAAACCACTGAGGCAACCACCGAACCATCCCTGCAAGCCGAGGTCCATCTGGCCCAGGCGGCCGCGCTCGAAGCCGAAGGCGCCCCCGAAGCCGCCCTGCGCGAATGCGACGCCGCGCTGGAATTGCTGCCCGAATGGGCAGATGCCCATTATCTGCGGGGGACGCTGCTCGCGACGCTGGAGCGGCTCCCCGAAGCCATGGCCGCTTTCGAGCGCGCCCTGGAGCTGGACGCCAGCCTCCACAACGCACGCGAGGAATGGGCCGCCGCGCAGCTGCGCCAGGCCGCCGGCGCCTATCTCGAACGCGCCCGGCAATTGCGTGAGGCGGGCGACCTCAATCCAGCGTATCTCGCATGTCGCTTCGCGCTCGCACTGCAACCGGAATGGGCCGCCGCGCACAACCTTCACGGCCTGCTGCTGGAAAACTTCGGCGAATACGCGCGCGCCCTCGAGGCCTTCCACCGCGCCCTCGACCTCGAACCGGCCCTCGAGGAGGCTCGCCAAAACGAACGGCGCGTCACGCAGCTCCTCCAACACGAGGAATTGGTCGTCGTCGCGCGCTACCTCAACGTGGCGCAGGCGCATCTCGCCCACAATCTGCTCGCCGTGGAGGGCATTGAAAGCTTCGTCACCGACGAAAGCATGGGCGGGATGTACGGCTACCTGAGCGTGATTGGCGCGCGGGTGATGGTGCGCGCCAGCGACGCCGAACGCGCTGAGGCGCTGCTGAGAGAAACCTTCGCGCCCCTCGACGAGGAAACCGGCGAGGAAGAAGCCTTCGAGGACGAGGAAAGCGAGATGTCTTAGAGAGCTGGCGCCTTCACGTTCACACGTACTCACGCGCGCGGTTTCATCCCTCTCGCGCAGGCGACGAGAAGCGCCGTAGCACGTCCCCCACGGTAAGCCAGCTCTGTTCCGGGAAGAGCTGCGCGATCTGCGGCGTGAAGGCCGCACGCGCGCGTAACACTGCCGACGGGGCACCCGCCAGC
>MWBW01000136.1 GCA_002069725.1 Firmicutes bacterium ADurb.Bin248
CGGACGGCTTTGACGCGTTCGCATATCTCTCGCTGTCGCTCGGCATATTCGCGCTCGCGCTTTCCAAGGAGTCCGGGTACGGCTTTGCCGCGCTCGCGCTGCTGATCCTGCTTGGGGACTGGATTCTCGCTCGCTGTGGCAAAAAGACGGGACAAGCGCCGGGCCTGCCGCCGGCGGGGCGGGGCGGCGGCAAGCGCCAACTTTCGCGCTTTCTCCCGCTGCTGCCTATTTTGGCGCTGCTGTTTGCGGTCGTGTCGTGGAAGCTCAACCTGCGGTTCAGCGGCGCCGCCGACTATTGGAACGCGGCCGCGGCGCTGTCGCCCGCGCGCGTGCTGGAAAGCCTCCGCAGCCCCGCGCCGTACCAAAAGGACGTGTTCGAGCGGTTCTTCTCGGCGCTGTTTTCTTTGCGGGACGATACGTACGCGGTGCGCCTCTCGCCGTTTCTTTGGATCGCGCTGCCTATATCGATGGCGTGCCTTGCGCACCGCGCCGAACCGGACGAGGGCAAAAAAAAGCGCATCACGCGGCTGACAGCGCTCCTTTTGCTCGGCTACGCGCTGTGGCTTGTCGCGCTGCTGTTCTCGTACCTGTTCATATTTGCGGACTTTGAGGCGCTCAATCTCGACGGGCTCGAGCGGTACAGCTCGACGTACCAGCTCGGCATGTTCGGCTTCTCCGTCTATCTTTTGGTGTCGGCCTGGCGGCGCGGGGCGGGGAAGAAGCTCGTCTCGTCGCTTTTGCTGCTCCTTTGCGCGGAGCTGACGCTATTCTCGTTCTCGGACCTGCTGAAGGCGACGCTCGTCGCGCCGCAATACAACCGCTATACGCAGTCGCAGCGCGAGACGCTTCCCGACGTGCCGGACTTTGCCGCGTTCCTCGATCCCGCGCGCGACCGCGTGTGCCTGGTCGCGCAGCAGGCGGACAACACGGGGCTTGCGTACTATTACGCGCGCTACAAAGCTACGCCCGTATACGTCGGCGTGGTCGGGTCCTGGAGCGTCGGCGAAAAACGGGACGAAAACGACGACTGGACGGCCGCGTTCACCCGCGAGGAATGGACGCGGGCGCTGTACGAGTCCGATTATACCTATCTATATCTTTTGCGCGTGGACGATGCGTTTATCGAACGATTCGGCGCGGCATT
>MWBW01000137.1 GCA_002069725.1 Firmicutes bacterium ADurb.Bin248
CCACGGCGCGAGCGTCTCCAGCTCGCACACGAGCGTCAGGTCGTCGGTCGCCTTCACGCCGACGTCGTCCGCGGTCGCGGTGCCCTCGTTGTAGGCCTGGCCGTTCTTCAGAATCCACAGGTCGCTCGCCGCGCGCGAGGCGACCTCCGGATTGAGCACGCGCTTCCAGGCGTACTCAAAGTCGTGCGCGTTGAGGGGCGACCCGTCCGACCAGAGCAGGCCCTCGCGCAGATGGAAGGTGTAGGTAAGGCCGTCCTCGGAGACACCGCAGGATTCCGCGAGCGCCGGCACGTAGCTCTTGCCGTCGGACGCGAACTTGTAGAGCCCCTTGAACAGGTTCTGCAGGACGAGCGACGAGCGCGCGTAGGAGTTCAGGCCCGGGTCCATCTCCTCCGGATCGCCCTGAATGGAGTAGACGATCGTGCCGCCCTCCGCCAGCGCGGTCTGAACCCCCGCGAGCGCCGTCACGAGCAGCGCCGCCAGCATAAGCATCGCCAATAATTTCTTCATACATCCTCCTCCTATTCAATCCCAGATGCAGTAATGCTAACAGATCGGCTTCAAAAAGTCAATGCGGACGCGGCCGTTCTTTGTGTAAAAAACACAAGCCCGCCGTGCGCGGACACGGGGAAGGGCGGGGAAAGTGCGGATACCGGCAGAGGAATGATGCGCAGGCCCGGTCGGGCGGCGCGCACCTGCCGCGCGCTGATACCGGCGGGATGCGGCGCAACGCCCAACCCGGACAGCGCGCGGGTGCCGGGTCAATTTTTTGAAAATTCGCGCCCGCCCCCTTGCATTCGCGCGCAAAATGTTGTATAATAGCCACCGTGCCACCGTTTTGCTGATGTAGCTCAGTAGGTAGAGCACATCCTTGGTAAGGATGAGGTCAAGGGTTCGAGTCCCTTCATCAGCTCCATGCCCAAAGCCCCGGATTTCGCCGGGGCTTTCGGGTTTTTTTCTGCGCTTCCGCGGCCCCTTTTCAGCCGAGGATAAACGACAGCGCGCCCGGTACGATCAGGTGCAGAAGCACCAGAAGCGCCGTGAGCAGCGCAGCGCGCTTGTGCCATT
>MWBW01000138.1 GCA_002069725.1 Firmicutes bacterium ADurb.Bin248
GCGTACGCTCGGTCCGCGTGAACTGAAATTTGAGGAGGTGAAGAAGCCCGGCGACGGGAAGGTCGAGTGCGTGGCGGTGTACTATCCGCACTGGCACGCCTACCCTAAGGGCACCGAGTGGTTCGGAGAGAAGTGGAACGCGGGCGAGTGGACGTTCGTGAAGGACGCCAAGGTGCGCTTCGACGGGCAGAAGCAGCCGTTCGTGCCGTACGCCGGCTATCTCAACGAGGCGGATCCGAAGGACATGGCCAAGGACATCGCCCTCGCCTCGAACGCGGGCATCGACGTGTTCCTCTACGACTACTACTATTACGATGGCCAAGTGACTCAGGAGGCGGCGCTCGAAAAGGGGTTCCTTGGCGCCGAGAACCGCGACCGCATGAAATTCGCGCTGATGTGGTGCTATCACGAGCGCAACGACCAATTTCGTCCCGAACTCGGCCAGCCGCGCCGTCGGCTCATGTCGCTCGCGCATACGAAGGAGGAGTTCCTGGGGCTCATCGATCTCGCGATCGCGCGTTATTTCCCGCGCCAGGAGTACTGGCGCCACGGCGGCAAGCTCTTCTTCTCGATCTACAATGCGGCAGATTTTCTCGCAAAGCGCGACGGCGATCCGGCAAGGGTGAAGGCTGAGCTGGACGAGGCGCGCGCGAGGGTGCGCGCCGCCGGGCTGGGCGAAATCGAGTTCAACGCGCAGAACGCCTCGCCCGCGCTTGCACCGAAGATGAAGGCGTGCGGCTTCGACTCGCTCACGGACTACGGCAACAACATTTCCCGCATGCCGGGCAAAGAGCTTTATGAGATGCGCCAGAAAGGCGTCTGGGAGGTGCCATACGCCGACTGCGTCCCGCATGTGTACCGCCGCTGGGACGAGATGGCAAAGGTCGAGCTTCCCTACTATCCCAACGTGACGACGGGCTGGGACTCGACGCCGCGCTGCCGCGCGGAGGAACCGTATCCGTGGAAGAAGAACGAGTACCCCTACACGATGTCGTTCCGTGACAACGATGCGGACACCTTCCGCCAGATGCTCGCCGC
>MWBW01000139.1 GCA_002069725.1 Firmicutes bacterium ADurb.Bin248
AGTCCATATAGGTGTAGCCGCCGGCCGCGCCGGGGATCAGCGCGACGATCGCGCCGTCCGCCGTGCTGCCGAGCAGCGCGCCGATCGAGTCCTTGTACCAGCCCTCTTCAAGCCGTACGGCCCTGCGCATGATGCCGTGCGGGCGCATATAAAACTCAAGCCTCTCGTTTAAGTCGGGAAACGCTTCGTCCGTTTCCTCCATGCGGATGCCGTAATACGAGAGCATTTCGGCGATGGCGCCGCCGGCGCGCCGGTCGCTTGACGCAAAGCCGCTCAAAATGGTTTTGCCCGTGACCACGGAGGACATCTCGGAAAAGGCGTCGGCAAATTGCGCGTCGTCGTTTTGCAGACGCTGCCTGATCTGCTCGTCAAACCAACTCATTGCCGCACCCCTTTCTATTCGCTCATCACGAGCCTTGTATAATAGCCGTTTTTTTGCAGCAGATCCTCGTGGGTCCCCCGTTCCACCACCTCGCCGCGCTCGATCACCACGATCTCGTCGCAGTCGCGGATGGTGGAAAGCCTGTGCGCCACAATGATCAGGGAGATGCCCCTCTCCCTCACAGCGCGGGCGACGTTGAATTCGGTTTTGGCGTCGAGCGCGCTCGTCGCTTCGTCCATGATGATGAGCGTGGGGTCCTGCGCGAGCACGCGGGCAATCTCCATGCGCTGCCTTTGGCCGCCCGAAAAATCCCTTCCGCCCTCGGTGAGCCTGTAGCGGTACCCGCCCTCGCGCTGCATGATGTCGTCGTGAAGCTGCGCGTCGCGCGCGGCGAGGATCATTTCAAAATCCTCGATCGAGCTGTCCCACATCTTGATGTTGTTGGCAATGGTATCCTCAAAGAGGATGATCTCCTGATCGACGACCGCCACGGAACCCGTGAGCACCTCCCGCCGTATGGAGGAAAGCGGCTGCCCGTCAAAAAGTATTTCCCCGCTCCACGGCGCGTACAGCCCGGAAATGAGCCTGGACAGGGTCGATTTTCCGCAGCCCGACGCGCCGACCAGCGCCACGCTTTTTCCGGGGGCGAGCG
>MWBW01000140.1 GCA_002069725.1 Firmicutes bacterium ADurb.Bin248
GCTGTGAGCTCCCCTCCCTCACCCTGGCCGATCTCGACCGCGTCACGACGGTCCATATTGAGCAGTACCTCGAGCAGATGACGCTCTACGTGCGTGACGAGCGTGAACGGATGAATAACGAGCGCGCCAAGGCGCGCAAGCTTTCAACGCTGCGCTCGCTTTTTAAATATTTCTTCAAGCAGGAACTGATCCGTTCTAACGTCGCCGCCCTTGTCGATACGCCGAAGCTGCACGAGAAGGCGATCATCCGGCTCGAGCCGAACGAGGTCGCGGACCTGCTCGACCTGGCCGAGAACGGCGCGGGCCTGACGGAGCAGCAGAAGCGCTATCACGAGGCGACGCGTGTGCGCGACGTCGCGATTCTGACGCTGTTTCTCGGCACCGGCATCCGCATCAGCGAGCTCGTGGGCCTGAACATCGAAGACGTCGACTTTGAGTCCGACGCCTTCGTCGTCACGCGCAAGGGCGGCGCTGAGGATATCTTAAACTTTGGCGATGAAGTTCGCGAGGCGCTGCTTTGTTACGTTGCGCAGCGCGAGCAGGCCCTCCCCATGGCCGGCCACGAGCGAGCGCTGTTCCTCTCGCTGCAGAAGAAGCGCATCACGGCGCGCGCGGTCGAAAACCTCGTCAAAAAATACGCGCGCCTTGCTTCCCCGCTCAAAAAGATCACGCCGCACAAACTGCGCAGTACCTACGGCACGATGCTCTACCACGAGACGCAGGACATCTATCTTGTGGCGGACGTGCTCGGCCACAAGGACGTGAACACGACGCGCAAGCATTACGCCGCGCCGAGCGAGGAACATAAGCGCATCGCGGCAAAAAAAATCCGCCTGCGCGACGAGTAGCGCGGCGGAAACGGCGCTTCGGACGGTTTTATAACGATTTTGTATTGAGATAATACCGCATTTCCTGTCCAAATTGCTTTTTTGCAATTCCCACCCAAATTAGCAGCGTCAGGATTCGAGGCAACGACTTCTTAGGACGACCGCCCGGTCTGTACCACGGGGCGGGGTCCTGTCAAAAGACG
>MWBW01000141.1 GCA_002069725.1 Firmicutes bacterium ADurb.Bin248
CCGTTTTCATGGCGGGGGGCGCCCATTTTCGGGCGCTCTCCGCCTTCATTTTTAGGTCGAGGGGCGGCTTCGTGGGAATCGCGCCCTGCTTTGGCGCTCCGCGGCCCCGATTTTTCCCGAATCTCTGAAAAAACCGTTCCAACAATTCGACGTCTCGGCGCGAGGCGTCGCTTTTTTGTACGATTGCTGTCGAATTTCGAAAAAAATGTGAATTCGGTGGCAGGATGTGGATTATATTCCCTTTCTATGGTACAATGTGGGGGACGAAAACCGCGTGCGGGAGGTGAGTCCTTGACAGGCGCTGAATTTTCCGGCAACTACACGCATACGATTGACCCCAAGGGGCGCGTGACGATCCCTTCGGCGTACCGGGCCGCGCTCGGAGAGGATTTCACGATCGGGCTCAACAACGAGTTCAACGCGATCGCGCTCTATCCCGCCGCGAAGTGGGACGAGATCGGCGAGCGCCTCGACCGGATTCCGGACAGCGACGCGCGCGGCATGGCCTACGTGCGCCTGATCAAGGCGTTTTCGTTCACCGGCCAGCACCTCGACCAGCAGGGGCGCGTGCTGCTTCCGCCGGCGCTTCGCAAAAAGGCCGACATGGACAAGGCGATACGCTTTGTCGGCGTCGGGCGCTACCTCGAAATCTGGGACGAGGACAAGTTCGCCAGAACCTGCGAGCTCGCCGAAAACGACATCGAGAGCCTGCTCGGGTATGTGAACGACCGCTACTACCGCCCGAAGGACTGAGGACGTGTTCTAATCGGGAAAGCGAGGGAATAGAAATGATCACGCGGCAGACGGGATTGTCCGCACGCAGGAAGAGGGGCCGCGCGGCGAAGGTTTTGCTGGTGGCGATACTCTTCGCCGGGCTGTTTTTGCAGATCGGCATGCTCGCGAGGATCTCCGGGCAGTCGAAAAAGATCGCGTCGGTTTCCCGGGAGATCGTGGAGCTCAACGCGCGCAGGGAAAACCTCGCGCTGTCGCTCTCGATGCTCAAGAACCCCGACCGGATCGAGGCGCTGGC
>MWBW01000142.1 GCA_002069725.1 Firmicutes bacterium ADurb.Bin248
GGCCCGTGCGGCCTCGGCTATCGGGCCGTAATCGCTCTTTACATAAAACGCGTCGCCGTGGGTCACGAGGATGCGAAGGCCTTCCGCTTCCAGGGCCTCCAAAAGCGGCAGGTCCATCCCCCGAGCGCGGTCCACATTGCCCGCCACGCGCGTAAGGCCCGGGTCGCCCGGAAGGCGTACGTTTATTAGATCAGAGGCGCCGTCGCCGCAGTGAACTATATGGTCGAACGGCGACTCGCGGTCTATTATGCGTTGCAGCATAACCGTGTTTCCGTGCGAATCGGATACCACCAGTATTTTCACGCCCTCCCCTCGACTCGGCCGCAGCGAACGAGCCTGCGCCCATTCTGCGTTTCTAGCGCCCGGCATGCAATCCCTTTTCCCCGGGCTGAAAACAATCGTGGAGCATCGATCGATTGCCTGCGGGCGCCTGGAGCGCCGGGCGCACGCGCGTATTGTTCGTGTCGCCGCTCGGGGCGCACAGCAACGACATTCGTAAAAATCTTGCCGCCGCGACGCCGGGAAGGGCTTTTCCGTAAGCTCGGGCTGACGGGCTGTCGGGGGAGATACTCGCCGTGCGGTTTTTCAAAGGGCTGGCGGAGCCGCAGTTCGCCTCACAGGAGGACTGCGCCATGCTGAAGGGAGTCTGGATTCGTCACATAGTACCGCACCCTCGAGCTCGGAAGGCGTTACTTGACCAGGCCATCGCACATTGAATTTCAACATCGATGGCTACCGCGCTCCATCCCTTCATACGTCACGTCCGCCGGGAAATGACGGAAAGGTCCGTCGCCGTACCCGTACTATCCGCTCCTCCTCGGCCAAAGCGGAGAACCTCAAGATCGAGGGCTCGCGCCGCTATGAGGTGACGGCCTATTCCGTCGGGACCGCGACCATTCCGATCGAGAACAGCACCATGCGCATGAGTGTGTGTCAAAGCGCAAAGGCGTAGACGGCCGACAGGGTGATGCCGTAGAACTGGTGTGTCATGTCGCCAAAGCCTTCCCT
>MWBW01000143.1 GCA_002069725.1 Firmicutes bacterium ADurb.Bin248
CGTCTTCTGCTCGTAGGGCGGCTTCTCGTTGAAGCTCGGGTCGGGAGAAACCTCGCAGTAGCACGCGCTCATCGCGGCATAGCCTCGCGCAAGAATCGTCGAAAGCGGAAACACGCTGTCGGAGTTCGCGTCCTGCATGACGCCGCGCGTACGCTCCGAGGCGCGGTTCCCGTCGGTCTTGCTCCCGGCGCGGGACCACGCCGTCTGCACGGGGATGTCCTTGTCGAACACAAGCTCATGATTGCCGCGGTAGTTGAGAAAAGAGACGACCGGCACAGGCTTCTTCGCCCAGCGCGGGACCCAGACGATCCAACTGATGCAGGGCCCCGTGCGGTCCGCCTTGAAATACATCTTGTACTGGCGACGGACCGCATACCCCGCCACGGTGATCTTCTCGTCCACGAGATCGGTGATGAGCGTTTCGGGCTTCGGCGGCTCGACGCCGTACATCTCCTTCGCGAAAATCCCGAGGAGCTCCTCGCGGCGCGCCCGCCAGTCGGCCTTGGTCGTGACCTTGCGCCCGTCGACGAACGTGAGCGGCTCCTCAAGCGTGTAGGGGGCGATGCGGCTCTTGTCATAATTGACGATCACCTTGACGCCGTTGTAGTCGTTGGTCACCACGGGCCTCACCGCGTAGGCGGCAAACGCTGTAAACGCCGCGCAAACAGCCGCGACCGATCTCATCGCCCTCATAGACATGTCGATACCTTTGTTAACGGACAGCGCGGCTGAGCCGACCTCGCAAAATGGTCAGACCACTACTCATGTCAAGATGATAGGCACCCTGACAAATCGGGTCAAGCGCCTATTTAGGACGCACGGGCGAGGGGCGCATGGAACGCGAACGCGAGACGCAAAACCGGTAGGGCGGTCTCGCCGAGACCGCCGCCGGGACGAACGCCCTCCCGTATCTCGTCACCCCCCAACGCCGAAGGTTGAACCGGTTGCCAGCCTTTCCCGCGGACGGGGCCGTCCGCGCCCCCGGTCTTGCGTATCCTTTTCA
>MWBW01000144.1 GCA_002069725.1 Firmicutes bacterium ADurb.Bin248
GCTCGGCCGCACCGCCGCGGGCGTCAAGGCGATACAGCTCGCTCCGGAGGACAGGGTCGCCGCGGTGTTCGCGCACAACGGCGAGGGCGAGGTGCTTCTCGCGTCCGAGCGCGGCTACATGAAGCGGTGCCTCTTGATCGACTTCGACCGGCAGGCGCGCGGCGGCAAGGGCCTGAAGGCGTTCAGCTTCCTGAAAAACAGCATGAACGGCGAGTACGTCGCCGCCGCTCTGCGCGTGACGAAGCCGGTCGACTTCCTCGTCTACCAGAAGAGCGGCGCGCAGTCGCGCTTCAACACCGAGGACATCGGAATCGAGACCCGCGCCGGCCGCGGCCAGCCGTGCGTGCTCGTCGTGATGGACGATTTCGTGGAGGAAGTGCAGAGGGTGTAAGGGGAAGGGGCGCCTTCGCGGAGCGGGGCACCCCTTGCCATTCCGCCCGCCGACAGCTTTCGACCCCATTGTATCACAAAACTTTACATTTGTCACGGCTTGACAATCCCCTTCGGCGATGGTATCATGCCCGCAAAGCGATGAGATGGAAATAACGGCGGCCATGACCTTTCAGAGAGCGGGGGATGCTGCGATCCCCGCAGGAAACAGATCGTCAAATGGCCCATCGAGCGCGTGCGGAACGAGCCTCCCCGAGGACTTTAGTATTGCACGACGATTTGCGCCCGTTACAGCGCAGGGGATGTGTTGGCATCCCGCGAGATTCCGGGGAGACCCGGAAAGCAAGGTGGCACCGCGATACATATTCGCCCTTGTCCGGCATACTTACGCCGGGCGGGGGCTTTTTGTATCGGAGAAAAAATGAAATTGAGAGAAAGGATACGCCCGAGCCAACACACGGGCAGGTGAACAAAATGGAGCAGAAGACGTACCGCGATTTCGACAATTACTTGAAGAACTTCCCGACCCCGGACGGGCGCTACGGCATCTACGGCGGGCAGTATCTTCCGCCGCAGCTCGTGCCCGCGTTCAAGGAGATCAACGACGCGT